>JAUHXA010000002.1 GCA_030427245.1 Bacteroidia bacterium
TGTCAAATATACTTGGATGCCATTTGATGCCTATGAGACATATAAAAAATTAGAACAATCAGTGCTTGATATTTTAAGAAAATTTGGTAAAGAAAAATATACCATTAAATTTGAGTAGGTACTTAGTCAAATATTGCCACTATATTTAGCCTCTAATACCTGTTATCATGCCTTCACTTTTAGCCAAAAAATACATTCAAGAACTTCATTTAGAGCCTCACCCTGAAGGTGGTTTTTATCGGAAAACCTACCAAAGTTCCATTTCTATTAATGAGCATGATCTGCCCGATAGATTTGAAGGCAATCGTTTTGCGGCAAGTGCCATCTATTTTTTACTCACAAATGATTCTTTTTCAGCATTTCACCGATTGCAGGCAGATGAATTGTGGCATTTTTATACAGGCAGTCCTATCACCCTTTATTGCATCGATTTAAACCATCAATTGCAAACCTACTATTTGGGAAATCCACTGATTCACCCTAAAGCCTCATTTCAAGTACACATCCCGTCTCAAACTTGGTTTGCAGCCGAGGTGACGAATACAGACGGTTTTGCTTTGGTGGGTTGCACACTGAGCCCTGCATTTGACTTTGCAGATTTTGAATTGGCGAATAAAGGGAAATTATTGAAGGAGTATCCGCAATATGCCGAGTTGATAGAAAGATTAATTCGATAATTGGTAACTACCTAGGTACTTTAAGAAAATGATTGTCAATAATAAACAATCATGCAAATATTAAATAAAAATTATGCAAATGTAATTAATTTGCTGTTTATCAAGTGTTTATAAAATTTACGGTTAATTAATAAAAAATGCATGTGTTTGATTTTCAACATTATTAGTACCTAAGTAATTACGATAATTGTATTTTCGAATAGTAGAACGAGGATTCTGTAAAGAAGTGGGCCATACATATTTTGAAGCTTCCTCCACCACTTCCCAACACTACTACATATTCTGGTAATAATACTGCAATTTTTCGTGGGTTTCTTTTGCTTTGATGTCTGCAATCTTTGAAGAAAGCTGTTCAATGCGTTCATCTAAACGATGGACTTGTTTGTTAATAACCTCACTTTCTTTACCAGACAAAGAAGTCAACAACTTTCTTTTTTCGAGATATACCTCCAGAATGGATGTAATAGACTGTGTTGCATTCAGTCGAATCCACCAGTTTTTATCTCCAATGGCTATTTGCTCCAATGTAGGCAATCCTTTATCTAAAGCCTTATCTCCCATCCTACTCAAAAAATCACCATAAAATTCAACCAAGGTATAACGGTTGTTTCCCGTACTGCTTACTAAGCGTTCTTCAAAATAAGTTTGTTTATCAATCTCCCCTTTCTCCGCATAGATTTTAGATACAATGTTCACTATTTTAGGATTGGTGTCCGACTCCAATTGTATCGCAAAGTCAAGAGCTTTTTCAGGTGCCAAATCATTCAAGTATCTAAGTGCAGTAGCCATCACCAAATAGGAAGAATCATTGACCGCTTTCTGAAAAATGGGAACATAAACAGTGTCTTGAAGTTCGCCTAATTTTTCCAAAGCTGCCGCTCTGACCAAAGATTTGTCATCTTGAGTTGCCATCATTCGAATCTTCTCCAATACCATCTCATTCGAATCTTCAAAGTTGGCCTCAATGCGTTCCAAAGCCAGTTTTCGAATCGCCCAAAAATCTGCATCCAAAGCATTGAACATTGCACTGTGTACGACTGGATTATCTCGTTGATACCTCGCCATTTTCAAAATCGCTTCATATTTGTCCAAGAAAAGAGGTGCATTATCGAGTTGGTAAGCAAACATTTCCAAAGATTTATCTTCTGTTTTATCTGCCAACAAAAACTTTTCGGCATCTACATTCACCAATTTGGGGGCTTCATCTACTGCAAAGGAGAAGGTATGAGAAGCTTCTGTCACTTCAATATTTTTTCGCTCCACCTTTCCATCTGCATGGTAAATATCAATGACCATTGGTAGTCTAAAGATATTCTCTTTTTGTTTTTGAAGAACAGTAATTTCTTGCTGCTTTTCTTCTTGGTTGTAAGTTTGTTTTATCTCCAATACAGGATGACCTTCTGTCAAAAACCACTGATTAAAAAACCAATTGAGGTCTTCTCCTGTCACTTCTTCAAACACCAATCGAAGGTTGTGAACTTCTACCGATTCAAAAGCATGGCGATTAACATACTTCCCTACGGCTTCAAAAAATGCTCCGTCACCTACATATTTTCTCAAGATGTGCATCACTCGGCCTCCTTTCTGATAGCTGTGTCGATCAAACATATCTTCTCGATCCTCATAGTGAAACCGAAAAATAGGCACTTTTTTGATTTCGGCTTCTGAAAGATAGGCATTCAAATCTTGCATGAGGTGATAGTCTGCCTCAGCTCGACCATATTTGTGCTCAAACCACAGATACTCCCCATAAGTGGCAAAGGCTTCATTCAGAGGCAGATTTGACCAGGATTCTGCTGTTACCAAATCGCCAAACCAATGGTGAACCAATTCATGAGCAACAATATCTTCGTTATTCGCATCAATGAGTTCTCGATCTGTCCGTTGAACCCCTTCATAATAAATCACTGCTCCTGTATTTTCCATCGCTCCCGCCACATAATCCCTCACAGGTATTTGGGCATATTGTTCCCATGGGTAATCGTATTGAAGAAGTTCAGAAAAGAAGTCCATCATTTCGATCGTATTCCCATAAATATTCTTAGCATAAGGAGCATATTCTTTTTCTACATAATAATTCACTTCAATGTCTCTCCACTTATCTTTCACCACCGCAAATTCGCCCACGACCAATGCCACCAAATAGGGAGCATGGTTCAAGGTCTGTTTCCAATAATCTGTGCGAGTACCATCGCTATTGGATTGGCTACGAATCAGTTTACCATTACTTAAGGTTATATAGTGAGGCTGAACGGTGATATACAATTCTTGTGTAAACTCCTCATTTGGGCTATCAATCGTTGGAAACCAACAAGAATTTGCCTCAGTTTCACCTTGGGTCCAAATCTGTTTGGGTTTGGAAGGATGGCTACCGTCTGCATTGATGAAGTATAAGCCTTTGTTATCATAAGTGATGTAATTATTCTGCTCAATCAACCTATCTGGAAATGCTTCATAATCTATAAAAACAGTGTAAGTCTCGTCTTTCGTATAGGTGCGGGGAAGTTGGATATGAAGTTGAAGACTGTCATATTCAAAGGCAAGCGGTTTCTTTTGCGTACCTTGAATGAGTGCAACTTTATAGATATCAAAACCTTTTGCATCCAATGAAAGGGATGATGTAGGATAGTAGTAGGGTTTTACTTGAAGTGTTGCTTGACCAATAACAGAAGTTTTGTCCCAATCAAATTGAACCGCTAATTCCGTATGAAGAATATCGTTAATTCTTTTTTTGGTGGCTCGGTAAGGATAAACAATCGTATCATTATGACTTGAAATTACTCCTATAGGAATACTCTCATTTATACTTTCTGTACTTGTAGTATTTTCCGAATTCTGAAGAACTGTTGGAGTTGTACAAGAACTCCATACAAGTAAAGACAAAAGCATATTCAACAAAACATACTTATTCATAGCTAATAGATTTGGGTATATGGTGAAATGTCACTAATTGATGGTTTTCAGGACAAAATGAATATAATTTTTCCGTTCAGTACCCATTTTTAGATGACCTTCAATAAAACATTAAATAAAGGAATAAGTTGGGTTTTGTGTAAAATATCATACTACTGTACAAAATGATTTTTGAACCATAAAAGTATCAAAAGGGCACAAAAGAGGTAGTTGAATTTCAGTTCTTTACTTTTGTTTTCTTTGTGCCTTTTGTGGTTGAATTAAAAATGTACAGTAGTATGGTAAAATATAAAGTTGAGAGAAGTGTAGGTGTGAAATATATGTAACTTAGTAAAAAAGAAAAAATAACTCATCGACCAATATTCCCCTTTTGAAAAGCCTACCCCGATTTCTCGGTGGGGGGTGGGGTATGTTAGCAAAAGAAAACGAAGAGTTATTTTTTTACCCTTACTTAGGGTCTTTTTGCAGTATCTTCATAATATTGTCTGTAATTTCCAGACTCAATCGGGTTCAAATTTTGGGTTGTATGTTTGTAAACATAGACCATTGCTTCTATTATCTCACCATCGTCTTGAGTTACTTCCATCAAAACACGCTCATAGAGTTCGGGACAGCCCTCGTACTCATCCAGCAAATCTACCAAAGGAGCCTCACAAGGAGGAATTCTAAAAAGCTCTCCATGTACTTTCGAACCTGGACGACCTGCAAAAATTGCAGCAGGAAAATCTCCCACATCGTATAGGCTTCCTTCAAAATAGCCCTTCCCTTTGTAAGCAAAAGAACGCTGAACTAAATTAGACATCTCATTGTCAAAATCTCTTTGCAAACTACCATAAGCAAATAGATAAGAAGAAGGAAGTGAGTTTGGTACAACTTTCATGATAATAACGAATATGTGGACAATATCTTGGACATGGAGGAAAGAATAAATAGTTGAGAAATAAAAATTTAGTTTTAATAAAATATTGATTATCAAAAAAAGAACTCTCATTTCTCGCTTCTCGCCTACTCCATCCAGAGAATATAATTTAAGCTGTTTTTAGCAATTTTCCAAATTTAATATCGTGTATGAAGGTTTTTATGGTTTGTTCCATATTTTTTGATTCCTTCAATGCCTTAATAAAAGCACTACCAATGATTGCGCCATCGGTAAAATGACAAGCTCTCGAAAAGCTTTCATGGTCTTTTATGCCAAATCCAACCACCAATGGATTCTTCAAATTTTTATTGACAATTCGCTGAAAATAGACCTCTTGTACATTCGACATCTCTTTTATTTTTCCTGTTGTACTGTTGTCCGATACTACATAAATAAACCCTTCTGTATGCCCATCAATATAGTCAATACGCTTGTCGGAAGTCTGAGGAGTCACCAATAAAATATTTGATAAGTTGTGTCTTTCAAACAAGGACTTGTAGGATTCTACATATTCTTCAATCGGCAAATCGGGTAAAATCACCCCATCAATGCCAATTTCTGTCGCTTTTCGACAAAATGCCTCCACACCATATTGCATCACAGGATTGAGGTATCCCATCAATAATAAGGGAATCGTCACCTTTTCTCGAATATTTTCCAACTGCTCAAACAAAAGCGACAAACTCATTCCATTTTGAAGGGCAACTTCCGAGCTATGCTGAATAGTTGGCCCGTCTGCAATCGGGTCAGAAAACGGAATCCCTATTTCAATCATATCCGCTCCCGCTTCCTCCAATGCTTCAAGAATAACAGCCGTATCCTTCAATTGAGGATAACCCGCTGTAAAAAAGATGGACAGTACCTTTTTGTCCCCTTTATTTTGAAACAATTTTGTGATTCGGTTTTGCATATATTCTATTTTCGTTAGACGTTGGCTCATAACTTGCAGATAATCCAGATAAATAGTTCTTAATTTTTTCTAAGAATATCTTATCTTTTAGATTGTGAGAACCATAGTAGTATTTTTTCCATCTTACTTCTCGCATCCTATCTCCCACCTCCTAACTAAAACAACTCTTTCGCTTCTTGGTGTAACAATTCTAATGCATCATCAGTAGGGCTTGTTTCTGATTCAATCACATATTCAAAAACTGCTCTGATCAAGTCACGTCCAGAAGCATCACTCGGCAAAGAACCTGCCACACGATTGATGATTGTAATCGTTTCCTCCGTTGCTGCTCTCACTACCATCCAGACTTTTCGAGAGACGTAGAGTTGTTGGGTGATGTTGTGCTCAAACTCCATTCTCACACTATTAATCAGCACAATATGCTGCTCGGGAGCCGTTGCAAAATCTCCTTGATTCCTCGACAAAAGATGTTGAGGACTGATGCGTTCTAAAAAAAGAGCCAAACGCTCGTATGCTTGCAATCGAATAGGCAACGATTCATTGCGTTGTGCCAGTCTTCGTTCCATTTCTTGCCGCTTCAAACCGTTCTCCAACATTTTTGACAACACGAAGTAAGCAGTCAAAAAAACCACCAAGGAAGGGATTAAGTATTTAAGAATTTCTATTACAAACTCAGGCATAGGTATCAATCAAAATTAAAGTAAAAATAAGAATCAAAAAGACATTGACTTACAATTAGATAAAACTAAAATAAGGTCAATTTATTATTGCTCTTTGTACAAGACAAAACGTTTTATTGAGCATGAATCTCAAACCTTATAGGTTTTTGTTTATGTAATTTAAGCAGATTATCAAATCTGTACATACTTTTAGAGGTTAAACCTATAAGGTCTTTGGCTTCAAATATAGTTTTGTCCTGTACTGAGATTATTGCTATATTTCGTAAATTAACAATAAAGTGCAAAGATATACTAAATTGCGAGTAAAATTACTATCAAAACTAAAAACAAACTTTTCTCTGTGAAACCTTCAAATTCGTCAAAACCTGTTCTACTACAAGTCATTCCTTCAATGGCGTATGGTGGTGCTGAAATTCAAACCCTGCAACAGGTGAATTATTTGCACCAAGCAGGTTTTGAAGTATATTTGGCAGTATTGAATAAAATAAGCGAATTTCCGATTCCCATAGAGTTTCCTGAAAGTCACATTGAAGTTTTACATTTTGAATACGATTCGCTCACCTTTCAAGCCGTTAAAAAATCGTTTTCGCTTATCCGTCCATTGCTTCAATTACTTCAAAAACGACAAATCACCCATGTCATTGCCCAGTTGCCTTTGAGTCATTTTGTGATGCGACTGGTCAAAATGCGCCAAAAGATTGGTAAAATACCTTCTGCCTCCTTCCAACTATTCCATTACCACCGAGCAATTCAATACGAAGAAAATCCACTCGATACTTTAGGTAAAAGAGTCTTCAATCGCTTCAATGACCAACTTGCCAAAAGAATGGACAACGGCAATATTTTCGTATCACAGGCCGCTTTTGATAACATTTCCAAACATCTGTCCATCAAAAATCCGATGGTCATTCACAATGTCGTTGCCGAAAATAGAATAGAAACGAATCTTGCACTTCAATATTTACAAAATCATCAATTGAAGGTTTCTGATTTTTTAATGGTTTTGCCAGGTCGAGTTTTGGCGGAGGTAAAAGGACACCGACTGCTGATAGCTGCCTTTCAAAAATTGAAGCAGCGTTTGGCTTGGAAAATTGACGATGCAAAAGTTGTTTTTGCAGGAGGTGGTCGCTCTATTGAAGTATTAAAAAGAGAAATTGAAGCAGAGGGATTAAGCGATTTTTTCCATTTCACCAATTTTATTCCCAATCCGCTTTTACTTTCTTTTTTGAAGTTGGCAAATGTAGTAGTGATTCCTTCGATTGCAGAAGGATTTGGAAACGTGGCCGTTGAAGCATTGATGCAGCAAAGTACGATTGTCTGCTCCAATGCAGGCGGATTGAAGGAAATCATTACTGATGGCTTCAATGGCTGGGTATTCGAGTCGGGAAATATTGAAGCTCTCGCCGAAAAATTGACTTTTGTATATGAACATCGTCATTCACCTATTTTAGACAAAAAACTGCTTTTAGAGGAGTATCGAAAACGTTTTACGGTGGAGGCACAGAAGGAGAAATTGGTGGGTTTTGTCTTTGGAGAAATAGGATGTAAGATGTAAAATAATAAAACGGTATCTTTCTGCATCGAAAAAACCTACTTCCTTACTGCTTCCCTCCAAAAAAAAAGCCGAAGCTGAATTCACAACTCCGACTTTAATTTCATGTCATTGCCTCAGCAGTTATGGGAACGACTATAAGCATTGGTTAAACAGATAAGTGCTAATTTTCACCACAGTACTGTTGAATATTGTCATACGCAGACCCATCGCCCAACTGCTCAGCTTTTCGCCAATCATTGCAACTGTCTTCTGATTTGCTCATTTCAAAGTGTGCATTTCCTCTTTCGAGGTAAGCCTGTGCATTTTTAGGATCTAATTGAATGACTTTGTTATAGTCCGAAATGGCTGCAGACACATCTTTCAATTGAAAGCGAACTTTACCTCTTTCAAAGTAAGCACTCTTGTCTTTGGGATTGATAGCAATAGCTCGATTGAGATCTGCCAAAGCTCCAGTATAATCACTGATATTGGCTTTAGAACTACCTCGATGTGCAAAGGCATGCTCATCGTTGGGGTTAATTTCAATCGCATGACCATAGTTTTCTATCGCCATTTGATGACTGCCCATCTTGGCATAAACATCTCCACGATTGCTATACGCTTCTCCGAACTTCGCATCAAGCTGAATGGCTTTGTTGAAATCTTTAAGAGCATTAGAATTGTCTCCAACTGCCACATACGCCTTCCCTCTTTCATTGTAGGCATCTGCAAAAGAAGGGTCTATTTTAATTGCTGCATTGAAGTCTTCAATCGCACCTTTATCATCACTCATTTTAGATTTCACACTTCCTCTGTTTACATACGCAGATTGGAAGTTGGTATCCAGTTTTATGACTTCATCAAAGTCCAAAATCGCTCCTACAAAGTCTCCTTCTCGAAGTTTAGCCAACCCACGATTGTTGTATGCCTCCACAAACGTTGGGTCAATGGCAGTTGCTACATGAAAATCTACTTTTGCAGCTTGGAAGTTCCCCAATTCGTATTGCGAAAGACCTCTGTCGTTGTAGGCTTGCGTGTATTTGGGATCCAATTTGATGGCTTTTTCAAATTCTTTCAAGGCATCTTTGTGGTTTCCTTGCATAGCTTCTAACTTCCCTTTGTAGTAGTAGGCATCTGCCCTTTCTTCTCCCAAACGATTGGTTCGATCAAAGTCTTCAAAAGCTATTTTGTATTCTCCAATGTTCATACGTGCTAATCCTCGATTGAAGTAAGCCTCTGCATATTTGTTGTCAATTTTGACGGCTTGACTGAAATCCAAAATTGCATCTTTGTACTCTTCATTCATCATTTTGGCAATCCCCTTACCCAAATAAGCCTGCTTGTATTGAGGGTCTATTTCGATGACTTTTTCGAAGTCTTTCAAGGCTTCCTTAGAGTTCCCCTCAGACATTTTGTAGCTCGCTCTACTGAAATAAGACAGCTTATATTTTGGGTCGACTACTGTTCCTATCTCTGCTGCTGTAATGTCTCCTGTACTCGCAAACTCTGTACCTGATTGATAGTAACTCAATCCATATTGAGGGTTCAACTCAATGGCTTGGTCAAAATCTGCCATAGCCGCTTCGTGTTGTCCAATTGAAGAATTGACGGTTCCTCGATAGTAGTATGCGTCACTAAAAGTAGGTTTGATTTGGATGGCTTGGTTAAAATCTGCAATCGCCTCTTGGTACTGACGAAGTTTCAATTTTGCCTGCCCTCTATTGCTGTAAGCCTCTGCGGATTCTTTGTTCAGTTCTATCACTTTATTGAAGTCTTCAATAGCACCTGAATAATCTTCCAAAGCCAATTTTGCATTACCACGAATATTATAGGAAATTTGGTCTTCTGGATTCAATGAAATAGCATGGTCAATATCGTCAATCACTTGATCATATTGTTTTTCCAACATTTTGATTTCGCTTCTATAGTAGTAAGCATCTGCAAAATTGGGGTCAATGTCAATTACTTTTGCATAGTCTGCCAGAGCATTTTTGTTTTGTCGTAAGTTCTTATAGACATTGGCTCGGTTGTAATACGCCAATTTGAAGTTAGAATCCAGACTCAAAGCTTTGTTAAAATCATCTAAAGCACCTTTGTAATCTCCAATAGCAGATTTGGCATTTGCTCGATTGTAATAACTCATCGTATGTTGTGCATACAGCTCTAAGGATTTATTGTAGTCGACAATCGCTCCAATAAAATCACCACGGGCAGCTTTTAGGTTTCCTCTACTGTAATAAGCAGATTGGAAATTGGGATCTAATTCGATGGCTTTTTCAAAATCCTCAATTGCCTCCAAATATTCTCCTACTGCGGCCTTAGCATTGCCTCTCAAATTGTAGGCTTCTTTATCTCCTTCTTCATCCAAGAGAATCACCTTGTTAAAATCCTCAATTGCCCCTTTGTAGTCCAGTACTTCAATTTTGGTTTTTCCACGCTTTAAGTAAGCATCCTTGTTTTCACTATTAATTCCAATCGCAATGTGGTAATCAATCAATGCAGCTTTGTAATCCCCCATTGCAGCTTTGGCATCTGCTCGATTACTGTAAGCATCCATATCTTGGGAATCAATGGTAAGCAATTGATCAAAATCAGAAATGGCATCTCGATAGCTCCCTGCCAATATTTTAGCTTCTCCTCTTTCGATAAAAGCTTTGCGATTGTTGGGTTCAAGATTCAGGACTTTGTTATAGTCTGCAATGGCTTCTTTATAATCTCCTTTAGCCATTTTCGTTTTGGCTCGATAAGCATACGCTTCTCCAAATCTGCTATCCAATTTGATGGCTTTATCAAAATCCTTAATCGCACTTTCGTATTCATATATTTCCTGAGAGGCTACCCCTCTTTTGAAGTAAGCATCTTTGTTACTGGGATTTTGATTCAATATCTGTGTATAAGTTGCAATGGCACTTTCATGATCATTATAGGAGGCTTTCAACAAACCAATAACGTATGCCGTTTGCATCTTCAGGGCAGGATTGTTATCTTCAGACAAAACTTTGGCTGAATTGTCTGCATAATATACCTCTTTGTAGGAAGGGTCTATAATCATTGCCTTTTTGAAGTCTTTTACTGCTTCATCGTATTTACCCACGGCAGCTTTGGCTTTTGCTCGGTCATTGAAGGCTGCTGCATATTGATTATCCAATGCCAAGGCTCCATCGAAAGAAGTCAAAGCTCCTTGATAGTCACCCAATTTCAATTGAAGTTTGCCCTTTACATGAAATGCCTCTTTGGAATTGGGGTTTTCTGCAATGGCTTCACTCAAGTCTTCCATCGCTTCTTCAAAATTGTTTCGGGCGGCATTGCTTTCACTACGAGCGATATGAGCATCTACAAAATTAGGATCTATCTCGATGGCTTTGTCATAGTCTTTGATGGCATCTAAATAATCACCCAATGCTGCTTTTGCCAAACCTCGCCCATGATATGCTTGGGCATAGTTGGGAGATAATTCAATAGCTACGGTAAAATAGGCACGAGCTACTTCAAAATTTTGTTCTTTTATTTTGGTTTGCGCTTTTTGATACCACAAAACTCTTTGATCTATATCAAAGGAGGTGTCGTTTACTTTTACCAAGTCACCATCACTGGGAGGTTGGCCTATACACATCACAGAGAAAAAAAGCAGCAGAAAAGTGGTAATCGTTCGTTTCATAACACAAATAAAATTTATTGGGTTTCATTATGTACTGGTGAAAAAGTATGTCTATATGAAAAAATTGCATATTTATATTTACCCAACTCCATTGGAGTTCATTTTAGATATGCAAGTTATTACAAGCTAATCCTTTGACAATGACTTATGATAAATAAAGGTAAATATTTTTTGACAAATACGTGTCAAAAAACCTGCCTTTTTACGAATCTTTTTATAGCTTGCTTACGTAGGGACATTTTTTCGGCCTATACATTTTTATTTAAATATTTTTATATTTCATACAATCAAATCACAATCAATCTATTAACTTCAATCCTTATGTTACAGAACTGATTATAGAAAACGTGAACGGACTCACCTTTTTTATTTTAGTTTACACAAATTAAAAATGCTGAAGAAAAAAACCTGAAAAACACAAAAAATCTCAATCCTAAATCAAGTTGTCATATATTCAACAAGTAAAAGTGCATATAGGCTAATCAAGCTTCAAAAATAAAGAACCGTTCTTCAGAAATTTCTGAACAGTTGGTACAATTATTGAATATTCATTTTTAAATAAATTAATTGAAAGTATATAAATATCAAACCTAATTCCCCAGAACACTAAAGCCATGTTCTTTTTTGAAAATAGAAACGCCATTTTAAAATGCTGTGTTGAATCTGATTCACACAGCATTTTTTGTTTTTACAAAGGATTTGAATTTCTCTCAAAAACTCCTTTATTTTGCAAGTTCATTTTGGCGCAAAAATTTCCAAAAATCCATTTTTTTTAGTATTTTTGCTAAAATTCTTAATAAATTCCAAAAATTACATGGCAGTAGCAACAACATATACTGAAGATAATATCAAGTCGCTGGATTGGAAACAACACATTCGCCTGCGCCCGGGAATGTATATCGGTAAATTGGGTGACGGTTCGGCACAAGACGATGGAATCTATATCCTCATCAAGGAAATCATTGACAATGCTATTGACGAATATGTAATGGGCTTTGGTAAAAAAGTGGAGGTACAGGTTTCGGACAAACGGGTGATGGTACGTGATTATGGAAGGGGGATTCCTTTGGGAAAGGTGATTGACTGTGTATCAAAAATCAATACAGGTGGAAAGTACGACTCTAAAGCCTTCAAAAAGTCGGTTGGTTTGAATGGAGTTGGTACAAAAGCGGTCAATGCACTTTCCAACTATTTCAGAGTTGAATCGGTGCGGGATGGCAAAAAGAAGATTGCGGAATTCAAACAGGGAGTGGTGGTGAAAGATCATCGAGTACAATCTACTGATGAGCCAAATGGTACTTTTGTTTTGTTTGAGCCTGATGTAACCATTTTTAAGCACTTCAAATTCATTCCTGAGCACCTTGAAAATCAAGTCCGCAATTATGCTTACCTCAATTCGGGCTTAAACATTTACTTCAATGGTCAACGCTACTATTCCAAAAACGGGTTGCTCGATTTATTGATGAGTAAAACCAATGATACTGAACTTCGCTATCCCATCATACACCTTAAAGACGATGATATTGAAATTGCTCTCACACACGGCAATGCCTACGGAGAGGAGTATTATTCGTTTGTAAATGGACAATATACACCTTTGGGAGGAACGCATTTGTCTTATTTTAGAGAAGCGATTGTCAAAACGATTCGGGATTTTTACGGCAAAAGCTTTGATGTAGCGGATATTCGTCAAGCAGTTATTGGAGCAATTAGTGTGCGTGTAGAAGACCCGATTTTTGAGTCACAGACTAAGACTAAATTGGGTTCGCAAAACATGGGTCCCGATGCTCCAACGGTTCGTTCTTTTATCAACGACTTTTTGAAGGAAAAACTGGACAATTTTCTTCACAAAAACAAAGAGGTTGCTGATGCCCTTTCTAAACGAATCCTTCAATCAGAGCGTGAACGCAAGGAGATTGCAGGGGTGAAAAAACTGGCAAAAAAACGAGCAAAATCTGCCAACCTTCACAACAAAAAATTGAGAGATTGCCGCTTTCACCTCAATGACAAAAAAGAAGACGACAAAAACTTTGAATCCACTTTGTTCATCACAGAGGGGGATTCTGCAAGTGGTTCTATCACCAAAGCACGAGATGTAGAAACACAGGCGGTTTTCAGTCTTAGAGGTAAGCCCCTAAACTGCTATGGCAGCACCAAAAAGGTCGTTTATCAAAATGAAGAGTTCAATCTCTTACAACATGCTCTCAACATTGAAGATGGCATTGAAGGTCTTCGCTATCAAAAAATCGTAGTTGCTACGGATGCAGATGTTGACGGAATGCACATTCGCTTATTGCTATTGACTTTTTTCCTTCAATTTTTCCCCGAAGTGGTGCGAAATGGTCATGTTTATATTTTGGAAACGCCTCTGTTTCGGGTACGTGACAAAAAAGAGACAATTTACTGCTACGATGAATCCGAAAAACAAGCAGCTATACGTAAACTTCGTGGCAAACCCGAAATCACTCGCTTCAAAGGTTTGGGCGAAATTTCACCCGATGAATTTGGCAATTTTATTGGCGAAGATATCCGTCTCGAACCTGTTATTATGAGTAAAGACACTTCTATCGAAAAGATTCTCGGCTACTACATGGGTAAAAATACGCCTCAACGCCAGAAGTTTATCATCAATAATTTGAGAGTGGAAGAAGATTTGCTGGAGGAAGCAACTATCTAATTTTCAGCTTTTTGGTTCTTTTGTTTGTAACATGGTAGATTCATTTGGTTACTGCCGAAATGCACAATTTTTGCTCCAATGAGTTTTTGGAATCTAGGTAAATAATCTTTGTGAATTTTCAAGTCGTTTTTTAGTATCATCTTCTATATCTGTTTTATGTGAATCAATCTCAGTTATCCTTCTCCCTCATCTCCTCTAGTCTCTTTTCACGTTCTTTTTGAGCTTTCTCCATTTCCTTTTGTCGTTTCTTTTCAGCCTTTCGAGCTTCTTTTTCTGCTTTCTTTTTTTCCTTGCGCTCCTCTTTTAGTTCTTTCTCCGTTTTTCCAGCATCCGTTTCGATACCTTCAACAAATTGATAGGGTTTTGTTTTTGAATGAATATATCAAAGTTAAACTATTCATTTCACGAAACCATCACAAAGACAGCAAGGTTTCATTGTATCGAGTGACAACTTTTTGGTGCTATAGCTGTTGTTCGCTTGTATTTTATTACTGGATATTTTCAGATACATCCGCTAACAACTTCAATCAAAAACCCCAACAAGATGAAAAAGTCGTATGCTATTGCCAATTTAATTGTAATTATAATCGTCATAATATGGAACTATATCAGCAATTCTGTTGGCGTGAATGGAAATACTGTGGGTGACTTGAGTAGAGAATACAACAATTTGTTTACTCCCGCAAGCTATGCCTTTTCGATATGGGGTTTGATATTTATTGGGCTTTTGGCACATAGTATTTTTATGGTCAAAAGTGCTTTTGACAAAACAGCAGAAGATGATTTTGTCGCCCAAATTGGTTCATTATTGCTTATTGCTAATATTGCCAATGGCTCGTGGATTTGGTTTTGGCTCAGTGAATACACAGGCTTGTCGGTTCTGGTGATGCTCACTATTTTGTTTTCCCTCTTGACCATCGTTGTCCGATTGAAGATGGAACTTTGGAATGCTCCCCAAAGAATTAGGCGTTGGGTTTGGATGCCGATTTCTTTTTATGCTGGATGGATTTCAGTAGCGACCATTGCTAATATATCTGCCTTTCTGGCAAAAATGGAGTGGCAAATTCTTTTTAGCGAAACAATTTGGACAGTTATTATGATTGCAGTGGCTACTTTGGTCAATTTATGGATGCTTAAAAACAGAAATATGCGTATATTTACCATTGTTGGCGTATGGGCCTTGATTGCCATCTCAATGAGGCATTGGGGAACAATACCTATACTTCAATGGTCAGCTTTGGGTGGGGCTATTTTACTGGTTTTAGCAAACATTCTGCACAGACATTCCGCCCCTCCTATTTCTTCATAAATGAAATTCAAAACAGATGGATTTTCGTCTCAGACCTTGGAAAATAGAAGATGTGGACAGTTTGGTGAAATACGCTAACAACCTCAATATCTCTAAAAACCTGCAAGACCGCTTTCCATCTCCCTACACACTCGAAGATGCATACGATTTCATCGGGATGAATATTGCCAAAGGCGAGCCGACCGAAATTTTTGCCATTGAAGTAAATGGAGAGGCTGCTGGGGGTATTGGCTTACATCAACAAGCAGACATTCAAATTAAAAATGCTGAAATGGGGTATTGGTTGGGCGAACCCTATTGGGGAAATGGCATCATGACTCGTGCCATCCAACAGATGGTAGATTATGGTTTTGAAACCTTCGATATCACCCGAATTTTTGCACGACCCTTTGGAACTAATTTGGCATCACAGCGAGTTCTCGAAAAGGCTGGCTTTATACTGGAAGGCCGCTTTGAAAAAACCTTATTTAAAAATGGAGAGTATTTGGATGAGTTGTTTTATGCAGTGAGAAGAAACTCTACTTCACTTTCGTCATCAAATTAAAATATCGAACTCATGCAAATACCTACACAATCTCAAACTTCAAAAGAGTATTTCAAAACTCTGCAAATCATTTACTTTGCCCTCGTAATGGGTCAGTTGTGGTTTGTAGTTATTGCTTATTTTGTCAATTCTTATGCAGAAGGATTCAACAATGTAGAGGAAGATTTAATACAAATTGGGCAAATTATTGTGGCAGTATTGGCTATTGCGAATTTGATAATCAGCACACAGGTTTCAAAAGCCCTTGTCAACAAAGCAAAAGAGAAAAATACGCTCAAAGAAAAATTGATGGGCTATCGCAGTGCATTGATAGTAAAATATGCATTATTGGAAGGCGTATCCTTGTTTGCCTCTACGCTGTTACTGCTTACAGGAGATATGTTCTTTTTCATCATTGCAGCATTGATAATTGGCATATTTCTACTCTATAGACCGTCCAAAGAAAAAACCATTGCAGAATTGGACTTACACCATACCGAACAAGCTTTGATTGAAGATGAGGAAGCAACAATAACGTGAAACCTGAGATATTCTTATTCATACACATTCAACTGAAAAACAAATTTCTTGATGATTTTCACTTGTTCAGTCAAGGGCAATCCTGCCAACCTATTGGTTTTAGGAAAGTCTGTATCAGTTCCGAGTATGTCAATCAAGTTCATGGCATTGCGTGCTTTGATGGCATAAGATGCGTTTTCAGCCTCGTTATGACGTGCTTTGATAATGCCAATCAGCGCACCTTCTTGGTCAAACAAAGGACCTCCACTGTTTCCTCCATAAATGGCCATTCCAATTTGATAGACGGTTAAATTGCTTTTGTAACCACTCAATGAACTGATGATGCCATTGGACAATTTAACCTCGCTGCCCATTGTACTCCTCATAGGATACCCCAAAGTGAAGACCGACTCTCCCACTTCCGAAGTTTCTGATTTCAATACATAGGGAATCTCTTCTAATCCATTAAATGCAACATCTTCAATCTTCACAATTGCCAAGTCATTTATGGGGTCTTCTTTCACCACCACAGCATTGTATCTATTGCCATTCAGTTCTGCTTCAAATTGTGATGCACCTTTTACGAGGTGATAGCTCGTGAGTAAATACCCTGAGCGAGAGATGGCAAAAGCAGTTCCTGAGGAACTTATCAAGTCTTTGACGGATTCCTCTGTATTCAAAATCTTAAAATATTCGTAGGTGTGGTCGTTGCCTTTGAAGCTCAATATCAACATCTTGTTTTTGTTCAAACTCACAAAAGCATCGTGATTCAACACTTTGTTGGGAAGCCTCCAACTAGCTGTGTGATAAGGATTGTTTCCTTTTGGGTCAATTTGTGCCATCAATTCTCCTTCTTCCCAATCTTTGTAGTTGGTCGCACCGCTTATATAAATCACATCGTAGCTACCCGCTTTGTTTTTGATGACTCCTATTCGGTAAGGACTTTTATTGGCGTGAGCTCCCAGTTTTTTTTCAAATTTTCCTTCAATAGGATCTGTTGAATTGGCCAAATGATTGTTCAAACTGGTTTCTCGATAACGGGTCATTTTCGCTTTGGGCAATTTCAAGGTATGATAAGGCTGATAGGTTACTCTATTTCCATACATCTTCATCCATAGATTGGTGAGATCTTGAAATATGGTTGGGCTTTTGCTGATAACGGCATCAGGAGAACTGAAGGTAAAAGTATTCCCCAAACAAGAAGTAAATGTAAGAGAATGATTGGCAAAGGTATTGCCAACTGGAGTCATATCCATCTTTACTTTTACAATATCGCAGAAAGAAGGAACTGCATTGAACAAACGATCTTTTTGAGAAGTAGTAATGCCAATATTATTGATTCCTAATTGTTGGAGATAAGAGGCCAATTGATTTACAATCACATTATCATCTTCATCTACTTGTTGTTGAAGTTCAGCAGGCAGGTCTATAAAGGCTACATTGACACCACTCAAAAATTGATGAAAGTCTAAATTGGGATTGGAGGATTCCCTATTAATTTCTTGACCATTGAGTAACAAAACAGGAAGTAAACAGCAGAATAATAAGTACACGTTTTTCATGAGTCAGGGCTTTTAGAGCTTTAAAAATAAATATGGGTGATTCGTTTTGTTTATTTCACTAAGGAAAAGGCAAAAAACCTACCAAAATTTATTCTCTCTAAAAATCGCTTCAAAACATGAACAATTAATTTATTATCATTTTTCCCTGTTAATCAACTCTTTAATTAGTTCAAAACTTGAACAAAACATTAATAATAACTTGCCTGCATATATGTGAACCTACTATGGCATTTATCTTCTTAAGTTATTGATTGTGAAATGATAAATAAAGTTACAAAAAATCGTAAAATATGAATTATTTCCAAAAAATGGCTTTTTGTATTAAATACAACTTTCATAAGAAAAACTAACAAAAGTTATAAGGTAAGACTTTGAACTATCTGAACACTTCCTCAATAAAGCCCAAAAAGAAAAACGTCTTGTCAGATAAAATCCGACAAGACGCTCATAAAATTCCGTTCTTGAACAAACCAGAAATTCTTATAGCTACTCAATATGTACTTTTGTAATGTGTGCTGCACCACTTGTTTCGCTGCGAACCTCTACAGGTTCTCCAACATACAACATCTGACTTGCACCTGATAAATCGGCTTCTAAGCTGTTTACCACTTTGATATGTGCATTGCTCGCTCCTGACAGTTCTGCTTCAGTATCATCGGTTTCGAAGTCATAAGCTTTCAATGTAGAAGCACCAGAAAGTTCCAAATACATTTTTTGACTTTTTCCTTTCAAATTCAAATTACTTGCGCCCGACATGTCTGCTACCAATTTATCGGTATGAACAGAAGCATAGCAGTTGCTTGCGCCTGAGATATCAAAAGAGAGGTCTTCTTGATTGAAGTTCTTGATAATCGCATGACTTGTACCCGTCAGTTCTAATTCTGATAATTCGGGCATAGTCAAATAAAGGTCTAATTTCACATTATTTGACTTCGTAAAAAACGACCACTTATTGTTCATAGATACCTCTAATGTATTGCCATCTTGTGTCACACTTGCTTTTTCGAGTTTAGTATCTCCTTCATGACTCACCAAAGTAACATTGAAGTCATCGCCTTGCTGAACATACACATTGAAGCTGCCTGCAATATCCAATTCATCAAAACCCGCAAAATCGAAGTTTTTAGTATGGTCTGTTGCTGTAATGGAAGGAATTAAAAAAGCATCGTCGTGTAGGGATTCAGCAGAAACGCTGTAACTCGCCTCTATTTCTTCTTCTTCCGCTTCTTCCCCTTCAAATTCGTGTTCTTCCTCCGCATCAATTTTCCATTCTTTCAATCCTGCTTCGGTCATCAACCACGTTTTGCCGACCATATCTCCATCATAAGTATTGGTAACATTTTTTACATCATAAATTACTTTGTATTTATCGCCATAAGTTGCCTTATCAAAATAAACCGCTTTACCTACAGGTACCTTCAAAGTGATGTTGTAGCGCTGAAAACGCCATTTGTCGGATTGGTCAATTTTGTAATAAGGACTGACATAGAGTGTTTCATCATCTACACTCATTTGATGATTGATTTTTTCTGCAATTTTCTGAGCCGTATGAGTGCTTCCGCCTCTTGAAGAAATGGTTTTCACAATCTCAAAATCATCGGATTCACTTTTCTCCACATCTAATTGTACTTTCTCTATGTAAATGGATTTGGATTGGCTATCAAAAATCACTTCATCAAATCGAATATCAGGCAGATTGACATCTATGTCCATTCCACCATTGTTATGATAATGACCTTTGTGATGACCAGAACGCAATTTTGTATAATAATCGTCTTCTAACACGTTCACATGAAGCGTTTGAGCATTCACATCCAATCTTTCGGCGGGGATAATAGTCGTGCTACGAGAAGAAAAATTATTGTCGTAAGTAGTTCCTCCTACTGCAATCAAACTGATCAAACTCAATACCCACAAAAACCCCAATCCTCTTGCCCAACTCGCTGACTGTAAGCGAACATTGAAGGAACGACGCAAAACGGCATAACTAATAAAAAGAATCGGAATACCTATCAAAAAGAAAGTACTGATAGATACCAATGCAAGCGGCATGGAAGAAGAAAAAACAAAAGTGACAAAGAATTTGGAAAAGGCAAGCAAGCTACCAATAATGGCAATCAATGCAGTTCCCAATGAAATGAGCATGACAATGCCCAAAAATATCATAAAGCCTTTGAGTATAGAGCCGCCCGTTTTAAATGCTTTAGGAGCGGCTTTTTTCACCTCTTTTGTGGCTTGGCTAAAAAAAAATTTAGTTTTTTTTCCGCTTTCACTTTTGCTAAAATCTTCAATCGTATTTTTGAGGTTGTCCATTCCTTCTTTCACGATCTTTTCGATGTTAGACACATTAATAGGTTCGCCTCGCATCGCCAATTTTTGAGCAGGTGTTTTGGCTTCGGGTACTATCGCCCAAAGTAAAATGTAGGGCAATAACCCCCAACCACCTGTGAAAAAGGAAACGGCAAATGCCATGCGAATCCATATCGGATCTTCAATGCCAAAGTAATCACTCAAGCCCGCACAAACACCACCCATAAAGGCTTCATCAGGGTTTCGATACAGACGACGACTTTTCTTGCGATTGCTCGCACGTTCTCCTTTGGGTACATCTGTTGCGGAATTTCCCCCTTGATTTTCATGGTTCTTTTCATAGACATTTGCCTGTGTATGACCAGATTCTGGCTCGTCAAATTGGTCGGGAAGTCCCATGACACCAATGACTTGACTTACATCAGAAGGCAAAATGACCTGTCTTTTGGATTGTGACAAAGTTTCTTGAAACATTTCGGCAACTCGTGCTTCAATGTCTTCGAGGATTTCATCTGCCCCTTCTTCATTGGCAAAATGTCGGTTGATAGAATCAAGATAGCCCTCCAATCTGGTAAAAGCATCTTCTTCTATGTGAAAAAATATACCGCCTAAATTGATGCTAACTGTTTTGTTCATGATTCGGAATATTTTGAGGAGTTATGATTGTTGTTGAATTTACGGTGCTGACCAGCTGATCCCAAGTGATTTTAAGTTCATCTTTGAAGGCTTTGCCTTCTTGGGTAAGGCTGTAATATTTGCGTGGTGGCCCTACTTCTGATTCTACCCATCGATAAGTAATCAAACCTATCTTCTTTAAACGAGTTAAGAGTGGATACAGTGTACCATGTACGACAATCAAATCATTTTCTTCTAATGCTGCAATGATTGTTTTGGCGTACATCTCCTCTTCACTCAGTAAAGATAAAATGCAAAATTCAAGTATGCCTCTTCGCATCTGTGCCTTAGCATGGTCTAACTTTTCTACTATTTTTTGATTCATACCATCTAATTTAAAACTTTTTAAGGTACTATGCAATACAAGGTACTGTATTTATTTAGTAGAACTACCGATTTCTTCAAATAGTTCCACTATACACTACTTTTTTGCAGAAAATTAACATTTTTTAAGGTACTATGTAGCATAGGAGTACCTTTTGTAGCCTACAACGTCTTTTTGGGAGAATATAGATAAGATGTTTGACCAATATTTGTTGGCAATAGAAGAAAGAGGTGACGAAAGGTATTGGAGAGAATATACCTCGATGTTTCAAATCGTGCCTAAAGAGGCGAATCTGGAAGTGTTGTATGAAACTTATTAAAAGTCCTGAGTGATGGCAAAAAATAACTTGAACATTTTTCAGATAACATCTCCCTTGCCCTATTCAAAGAGAGAATTAGGGTGTCCAAGTTATTTTTTCCTTGTTACTAAGTAAGGGTAAAAAAATAACTCCTCGTTTTCTTTTGCTAACATACCCCATCCCCCACCGAGAAATCGGGGCAGGCTTTTCAAAAGGGGAATATTGGTCGATGAGTTATTTTTTCCTTGTTACTAAGTAAAGAAAATCAGAACTTCAATATCGCTCCACCCAATACATTCAGTCCATAAGTAGGATAGTTCAAATAGCGTTCTGCTTTGATTCCGAGCGCATTGTTCACATTCGCAAAAACTGAAAGATTGTCAAATAGTTGGTACTTAGCTGCAAAATTAAGGTCTGTGTAATTTTTCAAATCCTGAGCTGTACCATCCGCCAAACGTCCTTTCATGCCATTGATGATGAACAATTCACCCATTAGGCTAAGATTTTCAATCGGTTTTACCTCCGCCTTCAAATTAATCCTTGCACTTGGTAAATGCCAAGCCTCGGCTTCATCCTGCAAAGTATAACTATAGACATTGAAGCCCAAAGAAGTGAGCAAGGTTTCTCCCAATTGATAAGCTATTTCAACTTGTGGGTTAAATGTTTTCAATTCGGTTTCGTAAATCACCTGAAAGGTTTTGCCGTCAATCGAATCATTGACATACAAAGGCTGTTTGCTTGTAAGTTCTTGTCCAACACGCAAATTATAAGAAACACTGTTCACCGAACCTTTTGCACCAATATATCGGTCTTCTTTTTGAGAATTTTGAAGGGAGAAAAAAGGCATTACGAACGGGTTGTCTTCAGTGATAGACATATAGCTGTTTTTGACAAACTGTTTTTGCCATCCCCCATATACAGTCAATTTATCGGGAACAAGGTAAGCCTCCAAATTCAAATAGGGGAAGGAACTCAAATCATTGTCGTCAAATCCCAAGTTGGCTCCTGCTGAGAATCTACCAAAATCTGTGACATAGGTAAACTTTGGGCGTAGGTTCACAATCACATTGCCGACATTGCTCGTATCTGTATCGGTCACATTATTGAAGTGTAAGAAGGCTTCACCTCCCATCAACCAATCATCGTTCATAGGTCTTTCGGCTTCGCCCTTCATGATGAAGTTGTTCTCGGTGGCTTCAAAGTTTTTGTTTTGATAATTGTGGTAAGCGACTTCTGCATGGTAGTCCATTTCCGAGCGAGTTTCGGTGGTATTGCCCATTTCACCCCGAACCGAGATTTTGTTGAACTGCTGCTTGACATCCTCCTCCGTAAAGACAATCGTAGAATCTGTTTGGTCGTAGCCATAGTGATAAAATAGATTGCGATTGAAGTCTATGTTTCCACCAAAAAATGCTTCATCAGTAAATACTTTTCCATACACACCCACTTTGGTTCGGCTGTAATCTTGAAAATCCAGTTTCCCTTTGGAGGAAATGTAAGAGCCGTTTGCACCAATGACGTATTTATCCGATTTGCCGCTACTCAAGGCAATGTCCAAAACAGGTGTGCTTTGTGTACCAAAACCCGCACGAATCCAAGCATTGTAGAGGTCTTCTTCACCGTCATTTTTGCCATTTTTATCAGATTGATATGCCAGCGGCTTCAGAGTAGGTGGCTGATAGGCAATCGTCAAAAAACGATTGGGAACTTGGTAATTTCCAAAAACTGGTTGGTTTTGTTTGATTTCTTCTGGAGTCGGTAGGTCGGGAGAAAACTCCACCTTTACCGCATCCGCCAAGGTAGGTTCAAACGGTTTTACAATGTCAATCTCTTCGGGGTCAATGTCCAAATCATTGTCTCCGTCAGGATTTTGTGCTACCAATAATCCTACTTGACAAAATATAAGAAGAAAAAATAAAATGGTTTTATGATTCATTGTGTATGTTTAGGTTTTGCTTTGTTTTTAGGTTTCATATTTTAACTGAAATAAGAGTTTGAGGAGACCTCTTTGAGGAATCAAAAATAGCTTGTGCCGATTATTCGGTATGACACTTTGCCATTTAGGTCCTCATTACCTACTGATTATCAAATTCAATATCGCCGCCACTACTATCATCCTTCAATTTACTGCCCGATTTCTCCAATTCCAAAATCTTGTTCAATTTTGCACGAGCCTCTTTTTTGAGTTCATCTTCGGGCTCATAATTTTCTATCACACTCACAAGCGTTGCCTTAGCTTGGAAAATGTCTTTTTTGGCGAGGTACACATCCGATAAAAGGATGAAACTCTTCACCATCCAATATTCATAATCTTCCGTTTCTTTGATTACTTTGAAGGCATAATCCTGTGCTGCATCATACTGACCGTTTTTGTATTTGATGTCGGCAATGTAGTAGCGAGCCTTAGCGCCTTTTTCGTTTGTACTGCGCTTGACCACTTCGTCCAAATTGCGGACTGCCAATGGATACTGTTTGTTTTGATACGCCAATTCACCCACGGCAAAGTAGGCATCCAATTTGTCTTCAGCCGTTGCATTTTCGTGTTTTTGCAGCAAGTCTGCATATTTTGAAACATCCGAAAGCTTGCCGAGCTTGTGTCCTGTCTGTACCATCCCTCTCAACGCATTGACTGCCAGTTCCTTTCGGGAGGTAATGGCATAGAGTTGTTCATAATATTTGAAGGCTTTGTTGTAGTCCTCATTGATAAAGTGGGCAATACGAGAGCCTTTATCCAATGCTTGTTCGGTGAAAATGCTTCTTGGCTGTGCCAAAATAAAGTCATAATCTTGTCCCGCTTGTTGGAAACGTTCTTGACTGTACAAACACTGACCTCTATAAAAATGGGCGTACAATTGATATGAACCATTGGGATATTCAGCCAAGTATTTGGTAAATTCTTTCACTGCATTGTTACAATCTCCTTTGGTGTAGAAATTTTCTGCAATGCGGAAAGTGAGTGTATCCTGTGCCGAAGGATTGACATTGATGCCAGGGAAACGCTTCAAAAACTGTACATATCCTGCCGCATCTCCTTTGGCAATAAAGACATCTTTTATACCAAAAATAGCGCTTTGCCCTTCATCCGATTTGGGGTATTTCTTCAATATTTCCTCGTAGTACTTCAAAGAGTTGTTATAATCTCCAATATTGTAATAAGTAAGCCCTACACTTAGTAGTGATTTGGGAATGTATTCGCTATCAGGTTGGGTAGCTATCAATTTTTTGTGTGCTGCAATAGCCGCTTGAGGATTGTTGGTCTGCAAATGTGTTTCTGCAATCTGAAACAAAGCATCATCTACATAATAGGAATCCTGAAAATTATTGGTCATTGAAGTAAGTTGCTGGATTTTTTGGTCGTAATCACCCAACAATCCCGCCAACATTCCTTTTTGATAGTAAGCATAGTCTGCACCCCGCAGATTGTATTGAAGTATTTTGTCGTATTGAGCAAGGGCAGCAGCATATTCTTTTTTGATAAAATGACAATCACCTGTCCTCAAAATGGCATCGGGATAAACCTGTGCTAAGACCGAATTTTGGTCCAATAAGATATCTGGTTTTTTGGCTAATAAATTGACTGTTTGTTCAAAGTAGTTTTTGGCATCGCCATATTCTTTCTGGTTGAAAAGGCTGTAACCAATCGTATAATTTGCCGTTGCGGGATTCACCTTGTCACTCACTATCCGCCCTTGTGAAGTTCCCAAAAAAGCTTCCATTCCTCCAAATGCGGCATCGTATTGATTTTGACGGAAAGCGATATCTCCTTTCCAAAAATGCGCCAATGCTACAACCAATTCATCATAAGGGTTTTGCAAAGATTGATTGAAGTGCAATAATGCCTGTTCATAATTTTTGTCATTGAAGTATTCTACACCTCGATAGTATAAGGCTCTTTGATAAGAACGAGCCAAAGCGGGAGTTTTATTAGGGATTTTTTCGAGCCACTCTAAAGCACTTTGATAATCTTGTGTATTTTCAAACAAACTCGCCAAAAGTTGGGTTGCTTCGTTGTAGTACTGGGAATTGGGATAGTTGGCAATGAAGTATCGAAACCTTGCACTTGCGGTGCTGTGAAAGCCCAATTCGTAGGATAGTTTGGCGTGATTGAAGGTAGAAATCTCTTTGATAGTTGGGTCAAAATCCAATCTCGAAGCTTGGTCAAAGGCGTTGAGGGCTTTCGTTTTTTGGTCGACCTTCAAGTGGGTTGCCGCCAAATGATACATGGCATTTTGTCCAATCGAATCCTTCAAGGTATTCAGTTCGGTGAAGTTGGCAATTGCATCTTCGTATTGACCGACTTGATATTGTGTGTAGGCCAATTGGTAAATTTCGTCTTTGCGAACCTGTGGCGTATTGTCGAAATAGTATTGAAGGTAGGGTAGTGCTTTATTGAATTGCTGCTGATTGAAGTAGGTTTGACCCACCAACTGATTGATTTCATTTCGATAACGAATATCTTGACTCGTTTTAGGTTCAGCATATTGCAGCAGTTCACCGTATTGACCTTTGGAGTAGTAAATGTAGGTGATGTAGTAGGGAATCGCCTGAGCGTATTTTTTGTCTTTTTCTACCTTCCTAAAACTCAATAGTGCATCGTCGTAATCTCCTTCAAAAAACGAAATCATGCCATAATAGTAGTTGGCAGGATAGTAATATTCGTTTCGAGTATTGATGGTTTGTCGGAGATATTGTTTGGATTTATCGAATTTTTTGCTGGCAAAATAACTGTATCCCAACTGAAACTGTACCTCGCTTCGTTCCGCCTCGGACAAGGAAGACAAATCCATGTCTTCATAAGCTGAAATAACGTTTCGATACTGTTTTTTCTCAAAATATATTTTACCCAATTGGTAATGTGCCAAACCGACATAGTGTGCATTACTCTGTTCTTCAATGAATTCGGTGAGCAAAGTTTCTGCATTGGGTTGTTCGAGCTTCAATGCACAAATTGCTTGATAATAAAGCGCTTCTACCTTTGGCAGTTCCTTTTCGTCTGTAAAACTGTATGCAGGTAAAGCAATGGTTTTTTCAAAATATTGCTGTGCCAAAGAATAGTTTCCTTCATCGTAGTGTTCTTGTGCGATTTGGAAAACACGATAGGGTTGGGTATAAATCGCAGTTTCTTGTGCTAACAAGGGAGTCAAACAGAAAAAAAGGGATGCAAAAAATGAAAGTGATACTTTTAGGATATTCATAAGGTTTTTGAATACTATTAAAAGGGTAAATGTAAAAAAAAATCGCTTAATTGGGTGGCTTTCTTCCATAAAATAACGTGTAGGAAACAAGTTAGTATATTTTGTGGAAGAAAAACAACAAAATGTAAAAAATAAAGAATGGAATGAACTTTGTGTGTATAAAAAACGTATGTATTGCTGTAAGCTATTTTTGAAGTAGATTAAAATAGCTACTTTTTAGATTGTGAATTACTAAATTGTGAACAAAGGACTTTAGAAAATAAGACAATTTCCCCCTTTTAGTGTATCTTTGTCATAGATGAAAGACGACTTACCAACTGATAACCTGCCTTTTAACTCCAAGATGTGTCATTAACAATCTTTCATTACTGATTGAAAAACAATCATTTAACAAACAAAAAAATATTAAAAAATTGAGTAAACCCAAAAGACCTAACAGAAGAGGCAATCAAAACAAGAAATCAAGCCCACTATCCAAAAAGATTTTAAAAACCTTTACAAACGACCACACCTTATCCCTTACCTACGCCGCAATATGGCGAAAAATGGGCAAAAGCAAATTTGAGAAAGACGAGGTAATCGAAGAAACCAACAACCTCTGGAAGCGTGGTCAATTGAACAAAAGTGAAAAGGGCAACCGATTTAGCTTCAATGCGGATAAAAGAAAGTCTAACTCCAATGACAACCGTCGCAGTCGCAGCGGTCGAGGAAAAACCGAAAAAATAGAAGTAGAAGGCGTAGTCGACATGACGAGCAGCGGTTCTGCCTTCATCGTTTCGAGCCAATTAGAACGAGATGCTTATGTACCTGCAAGCCGCTTAAACAGAGCGATTGATGGTGATAGAGTGCGGGTGTCGGTCGAAGTACAGCGAAAACGTGGTAAACGACCTGAAGGAAAAGTATTGGAAATATTGGAGCGAAGTCAACAAGAGTTTGTAGGTATTATCAAACTCTCCAAAAAGTTTGCATTTTTTATTGCAGACAAAGCAAGCGTCAATTTTGACTTTTTCATTCCCCTTAGCAAAACCAACAATGCCAAAGATGGTGACAAGGTATTGATTCGAGTGACCGATTGGGCACCCGAACAAAAAAGCCCAAAAGCAGAAGTCATTGCAGTATTGGGTAAACCTGGCACCAACAATGTAGAAATGCAATCTATCTTGGTCGACAACGGCTTTAGATTGTCCTTTCCCAAAGAAGTATGGAAAGAAACCGAAGAATTGGAAACGGTTATTTCGTTGGATGAAATCAAAAAAAGACGAGATTTCCGAGAGATTCCCACCTTCACGATTGACCCACGAGATGCCAAAGATTTTGATGATGCTTTGAGCCTTCAAAAATTGGACAACGGTAATTGGGAAGTCGGAGTGCATATTGCAGATGTGGCACACTATGTGAAGCCTGGCTCTGCAATGGACGAGGAAGCCTATAAGAGAGCGACTTCTGTTTATTTGGTGGATAGAGTGCTGCCCATGTTCCCCGAAAAATTGTCAAATTTGGTGTGTTCACTACGGCCACATGAAGAAAAATTGTGTTTTTCGGCAGTATTTGAAATGACAGATGATGCCAAAATAGTAAATGAATGGTTCGGTCGCACGGTTATTTTTTCTGATAGACGCTTCAATTACAGCGAGGCGCAAGAAGTGATAGAAACGAGAGAAGGTGATTTTGCGGAGGAAATGCACGTTCTGAATGAATTGGCGAAAAAACTACGGGCTGAACGAATGAAATCGGGTTCGATTAACTTTGGCAGTAAGGAAGTTAAATTCATCTTAGACGATGAAGGCAAACCAATTGACGTGTATATCAAAGAAACAATGGAGTCGAATCTGTTGATTGAAGACTTCATGTTGCAGGCGAATCGCTCGGTGGCAAAGTTTGTCAATACAAAAAAATACGCCGACAAGAATGTACCTTTTGTCAATCGTGTACACGCTACACCCGATGAAGAAAAACTGGCAGAATTTAAAGATTTTGCCAAAGCCTTTGGATATGAAATGGAGTTTGATTCTATTGAAGAAATATCTCAATCTCTTAACAAACTCCTAAACGAAGTGCAAGGCAAACCCGAACAACACCTTTTTGAAACCTTGGCAGTTCGGACGATGGCAAAAGCGGCTTATTCGACCAAGAATATTGGTCACTACGGTTTGGCTTTTAAACATTACGGACATTTTACTTCTCCGATTCGTCGTTATCCCGATGTGATGGTTCACCGAATTTTGGCGGAGCAATTGAAGGAAAATCCCCAACCGAAATTCAACATTCACGTTCTTGAAAAGAAGTGTGAACATGCTTCGGCAATGGAACGCAAGGCAGTGACTGCCGAGCGTGCTTCAACGAAATACAAACAGGTTGAATATATGAGTAGCCGTATTGGAGAGGTGTACGAAGGCGTGATTTCGGGCGTGGTGAAGTTTGGCTTTTTTGTGGAAATGAAAGAAAACATGTGCGAAGGTTTGGTGCATATCAATACTTTGGTGGACGACCATTACACTTTTGAGGATACACAACATGCAATTGTTGGCTACAATAAAGGCAAAAAATACCAATTGGGTGGCGAAGTGAAAGTAGTCGTAGTGAAAGCGGATTTGGCTTCTCGCAAGATTGACCTGGAAGTGGTAACGGCTGCAAATGTAGGAAAAATCAAAGGCTTTGATGCTTTGGATTCTTAGTAAGATTTGAGCCCATTGGCTGATGATTGTCAGTAGGTTTGAAGACCATCTTTTCACCCTTCACATCGTACCTACTGTCAATTTTGATTCACCTGATTGATAAATATTTCGTTCAACGAAGGCAAAATTTCTTGAAAAGAATCAATTTTGGTTTCGTTGTCAATGAAATATCGAAGTACATCATTGGAGTGAAAACCTTCGTTGAGACTGATTTCGAGTTGATGATCGGATTGCTGTAATACGTTGAAGATGGGAGTATCCAATGCTGGTGGTTCCCCCACATAGTGCAAGCTGAATTTGTTCTCTTTGAAGCGGTGTTTGAGGTTTTTCACCTCTCCCTCCAAGATAATTTGACCTTTGTTGATGAGTGCTATGTTCTCACAAATTTCCTCGACTTGCTCCATTCTATGTGTCGAAAAAATAATGCTTTTTCCCTTTTGCTTCAATTCAAAAATCTCGTCTTTGATGAGGTTGGTGTTGATGGGATCCAAACCCGAAAAAGGCTCATCCAAAATAATCAAACTGGGATTGTGAACAATCGTAGCAATGAACTGAATTTTTTGCTGCATTCCTTTAGACAATTCATCCACAATCTTGTCCCACCAATCTTCAATGCCAAACTTTTGTAGCCAATGGTCAATTTGTTTTTTTGCCTCTTGCTTGCTGAGGTTTTTTAGCTGTGCCAGATACATCAACTGCTCCCCCACTTTCATCTTCTTATACAAGCCCCGTTCTTCGGGCATATAACCAATGTACATATTTCGTTCCTTATTGGAAATGTTTTTGAGGTCGATTGTTCCCGAATCTTGTACAAGAATCTGGGTAATCATTCGAATCAAGGTTGTCTTACCTGCGCCATTGGGACCCAACAAACCAAAAATGGTGTTTTCGGGAACGGTTAAATTGACATGATTGACGGCCGTTGTTTTCTCGTAAACTTTGGTGAGGTCTTGTATTGTTAAGATATTATTCATTGAGTCTTCGGTTTGGATGATTTGTTGGATAAGGACTGCGAGTCGCTTATTTACCAATTATTTAGGTTAGTTTTCATCCGATGATGATAAATACACGGTTACTATTCAGCAAGCCTTGAGGTGACATCTTTTCAATACCTAAAATAGTTAATTATCAATAATGTTTCGAGAAAAGGTGTAATCTCAAGGCGACAACATCAAGATTACACCTTTTTCTAATAGCCTGAATAATAGCAATTTACTTCAAAAACTGAAAAAGATGTCACCTTGATGCTGAATAGTAACAATATACAGTGAAATTTTGCTTAAAAGTAAGTAAAAAAATCAAAAAGCCTTCAAAGGTTTTAAATTGCTTTTTTGTTGATTCTATGTATCATGCAAGTTTCAACTTTTTTGGTGGTGATTTATTTTGCTTTCAAGCTCCAATAGCGTCAAAAGAAATTGATTTTCATTCAGTCTTGTCTATCCTAAATATTCTATTTTTTTTGTGCCAGAATCTTCGGTAAATCATACAGGAAAGGAACTTATTTTTGATCTGATTTGTATGAAAAGGAATATGAAAACACATACTTTTGAGTGATGATTTGAGTATTATAAGAATGGTATTTTGAAGTAAAAATCCCTCCACAACAAACAGTTATGGAGGGATTTTTATTTTAATTATAATATTGAAGGCAAAAGGTCAGGCCATAAAATCAGGCCCCAACCTACCCTTTAATCAAAGTTCTAAAGTCTAATTTTCCTGCAATGTGTCCTTCAATTGCATCAATCGGAATCCGAACCTGCTCCAAGGTATCACGATCACGAACTGTCACCTCACCATCCTCCAAAGTCTCAAAATCAACTGTCACACAGAAAGGCGTACCGATGGCATCTTGACGACGATAGCGGCGACCAATCGAATCTTTCTCATCGTATTGGCACTGTGTCACCCACTTCAATCGGTTGAAAATTTCTCGTGCTTTGTCCGCCAAAACCTCTTTTTTGACCAAAGGTAAAACCGCAACTTTCACAGGAGCCAATACAGGAGGAATTTTCATTACTATTCGAGTTGCCATATTTCCTTTGGCATCGGGAACTTCCTCTTCTTGAAGGGCATGACTCACAACTGCAAAGAAAGTTCTGTCCACACCAATCGAAGTTTCGACTACATACGGCACATAACTTTCACCCAAGTCAGAATCAAAATATTGCATCTTGCGGCCAGACAGTTCTTGGTGATTGCCGAGGTCAAAATCGGTGCGGGAGTGAATACCTTCGATTTCTTTGAAGCCAAACGGAAATTCAAATTCGATGTCCAAAGCAGCATTTGCATAATGCGCCAACTTATCGTGGTCGTGATATTGTAGTTTTTCGGCAGGAAAAAGGCTTTTGTGCCAGTTCATGCGAAATTCTTTCCAATAGTGATACCATTCCATTTCGGTGCCTGGCTGCACGAAAAATTGCATTTCCATCTGTTCAAATTCACGCATACGGAAAATGAATTGACGGGCTACGATTTCGTTTCTGAAAGCCTTACCAATCTGCGCAATACCAAATGGTATTTTTTGGCGGGTTGTTTTTTGGACATTCAAGAAATTCACAAAAATGCCTTGTGCCGTTTCGGGACGAAGATAGACCTTATTGGAGTTGTCGCCACCTTCGCTGGAAGTCGCTCCAAATTGAGTCGAAAACATCAAGTTGAATTGACGTACATCCGTCCAATTGCGAGAACCGCCTTCTGGGTCAGCGATTTGACACTCTTCAATGAGTGTTTTGAGTTCCCCTAAATCTTCCGAACTCAAAGCTTTCACAAACTTTTGGTGTATCGCATCTCGCTCTTCTTGTCGCTTCAATACCCGTGCATTGGTCGCACGAAATTGGGCTTCATCGAAAGAATCTCCAAAGCGTTTTTTGGCTTTTTCAACGTCCTTGTCGTTTTTTGCGTCAATTTTTGCCAAATGCTCTTCTATCAAGACATCCGCCCGATAGCGCTTTTTGGAGTCTTTATTGTCAATCATTGGGTCGCTAAAAGCGTCAACGTGTCCCGAAGCTTTCCAAATCAAGGGGTGCATGAAAATGGCAGAGTCCAAACCCACAATGTTTTCGTGCATTTGTACCATGGCTTTCCACCAATATTCCTTGATGTTGTTTTTTAGCTCTACACCATAGGGACCATAATCATAAACGGCACTCAAGCCGTCATATACCTCACTTGAAGGAAATACATAGCCATACTCTTTGCAGTGGGCTATCAGTTTTTTGAAGTCGTCTGTTGAATTTTTCATATTGGGCGCAAAGATAAAATCTTTAGATTGGATTCTTATAGATTCTTGTGGATTCTTTTGGTGCGGTTGATTCTTAGTGGACGCTGTGGATGCTGTGGATGCTTGGTGGATACTTGGTGGATACTATGGATGCTTGGTGGATACTATGGATGCTTGGTGGACGCTGTGGATGCTGTGGATGCTGTGGATGCTGTGGATGCTTAGTTAGTAACCAGTGAAATCTTGCGTTTTTTTGGCAAGACTTTGAAACCTGACCCCTCGAACCTGACCTGACACCTAACTCCTATCTACGCCAGGTTAGAGGATACTGTGTTTTGATAGCATTTTGGAAGTATTCAATGTATATTTTCCCAAGCCTTGTTTACAAATTTTCGATATAAGCCATTAACAGATATACAACACAACGTTCATCACTAAAAACCACAAGACTATGCAAACTTTCAAGACATTTTTTTCTCAGATATTCCAATTCTTCGCACCCGAAAACACAATTGCAGCGGCTGAAAATCAGAGTAATGTAATTGAGCCTAAATTAGAAAGATACCCTTCTAATACCATTGAAGGAGGTTTTTTTGAAGAATTGCCTCCGATGGAATATTATATTTTGAGTGCGCACTTTTTCATGCCTTAACTGATAGGTACGCCAACTGTTGCTTTTTGAAGCGTGAAGTAAAAAGTCGTTCCAACATCTGGAGTTGATTCTACCCAAATTTTCTGCCCATACTGTTCTACAATCTTTTTGCAGGTAGCCAAGCCCAGACCAGAGCCTTCGTATTCAGACTGCGTATGCAACCTTTTGAAGGGGTCAAATATTTTTGATAGGTTGTCATCCTCCATGCCAATTCCGTTGTCATGAATCGCAATAATAGATTGTATCTCAGTTGACTGAACTGAAATACGGATATGTGGTTGGCTATCTGGCTTTTGATACTTGATGCCGTTGGCAATGATGTTTTGAAAAAGCTGAATCATAGGGGTGAAATGTGCCTCGATTTTTGGGAGGTTTTTGGATTCAATCTGTGCATTTGTTTCTTCAATTTGCAAACGTAAATTGGCTTTGGTAACACTCAAAACTCTGTTTAAATCTACAATTTCTAAGCTGCGGTCTATCCCAATATCAGCACGAGCAAATACTATCAAATCTTCCAGCAAATTCTCCATTCTGAGAGATGCATCTTTAATGAGTTGGAGGATTTCTTTACCTTCTAAGTCATTTCTAAGATTCATTTCTAAGAGTCCACTCAAGCCTGTAATGTTTCGTAGGGGGGCCTTCAAATCGTGGGAAGCAATTCGGGTAAAATGATTGAGTGCTTGGTTCTTTTCTCCCAGTTGTTCTGCTAATTTAGAAAGTTGATTGTTTTGTTTTTCCAATGTGTGACTCTGTTCAGAAATGGCTTTGTTCTGGGCTTCAATTTTCTCTTTTTGCTGCTTCAATAGGTAGTAGGCTTTCTCGATTTTTTTCTGCCCTCTAAACAGTACATAAGCCAACAACAATACCAAGCCAATTCCGCCCATCAAGGCATAATTCTGAACCATTTTTCTGTTTAGATTGGCTTCCAACAATTTGTTTTCACCTTCTTTTTGCTGGATTTCAAAGCTCGTTTGGAGATCTTTGATGGCTTCTAATTTTTGTTTATTGTAAAGACTGTCTTTGTATTCCAAGTTGCTATTTTGTGCCTCCAATGCTTTTTTGTAGTTGCCTTGAGTGGCGTATATGAGGCTCAAAATTTGGTACGTTTTGGTGATAAAAGGCAAAGTCCCAATATCTTTTGACAACTTCAAACCCTCTTCTGCATACTTTAGAGCTTCATCGTATTTTCCTGTTGAAGCATAAATCTCAGACAAGTGTACCAATACTTCTGCTATATTGAATTGTGCGTTTAATTTTTTAAAAACTTCATACGCAGCTAAAAAATTCTTTGTCGCACATTCCTTTTGTATTTCGTCATTGCAGACTTGTGCAATGCCCAAATAACCAAATCCTACTCCCATTAAATCCCCAATTTTTTCTGAAATATTTTTTGCTTTTATGTAGTAAACCATTGCAGTAGAATCGTCTTTTTCATATTGGTAAATGGTCGCAATATTGTTGTATTGAAATGACATTCTGAGCGAATCATTGTTTTTTTCTGCAATTTGAAGGGACTTATTGAAGTAGATGAGAGATTTGGAATAATTGCTTTGTTTTGCATGAATAACCGCTACATTGTTATAACAAGAACTAAGTCCTTTATCGTCCACAATTTTTTCAAAAACTCGCAAGCTTCTTAGGTGAAAATCCAATGCTAAAGTATCATTTCCACGCTGTTGGTAAACAGCTCCGAGATAGTTCAAGGAACGAGCAATTCCTTGTAGATTGTCTATTTCTTTGGACAGATCATACGACATCTGTAAGTATTCCAATGCCAATCCAAAATCAGACAAAACCAAATTTCCTACTCCCAAATTGTAGTAAGCAGTTGCAATCCCTAACTCATATTTGAGTTCTTTCGCCATTTTGAGCGCAGCAGTGCTTTTTTCGATAGATATTTTGGTATCGTTGTACCAATAAGCCTCTGAAAGCTGGTTAAGAATATCCACTTTCTCTTCAGGTTCTTCGACCTGAGCCAATGCTTGACTAAGGCTGTCAACCTCCTGATTTTGTGCGTTTAGTGTGTCGAGACTAGTAATAAATGTTATACAAAATAAGACAATATATATTGCATGGGTTTTCATCTTGTGCCATTTGGGAAAGTTGTGAGTTAATGTTACCTATACCGCATAAAAGATGCCAATTTACAAACAGAACTTATTGGAGAAAACAAACGTTGAGTAGGGGTGATTTTCCCTTGTCTAAAAGATAGGTAGAGGGCGAAAATAAAATTCGCATTGGACTTAGTTTTTCGTTATCTTTGTAATATAACACAATATATATTTTATGTCTAAAGACAATTTTCATCACGACTTAAATAGCAAGGAAGTTCGCCAATTGGTTAAACAATTTGAATCCATGCTAAAAAATAATGGGAGCTGTTTTTTTGAACAAGGTAGTTTTCAACAGATTATTGAGTTTTATGAAGAGCAGCTTGAATTTCAGAAAGCTGTTGAAGTAATAGATATGGCATTGGAGCAACACCCTTACTCTGCTATATTTTTGATCAAAAAGGCTCAATTCTTATTTGAAGCAAAGCTGTGTGAAAATGCATTGCAACTCTTGGATACAGCTGAAGTTTTGGCACCTAATGAAATAGAGGCCGTACTACTTCGAGCAGAAATTTACAGTTATTTGGGCAACGCCAACGAATCAATCGAATTATTAGAAACCACATTGCCGCTGGGAGATGAGGAGGAGAAAATAGAGATTTTGTTGGCACTGACCGAAGTACACGAAAACAATGATGATGAAAAAGAAGCATTTGAAACATTGCTACGTGCACTGGACATTGATCCAACTCATGAAAATGTTCTTCACAAACTCGATTTTTGTGTAGAAATGATGGGCAATTACGAAGAAAGCATTGACATTCACAAACGCATCATTGACATAGATCCTTACTGTTATTTGGCTTGGTACAATTTGGCAAATGCCTATTATTCTTTACAGCTTTATGAAAAAGCAGTTGAAGCGTATGAGTTTGTAACGGTCATTAATGAAAAGTACGATTTGGCTTACCGAGATTGTGGAGATGCTTATTTTGAAATGGAACAATACGGCAAAGCAAAAGAACAGTTTTTGGAATCTCTGGCTTTGGAAAAAGACACAGACGATGAACTCTACTACAATATCGGAATTTGTGCCTATCAATTGGGCAACTATCTTGAAGCGCTTCAGTATTTTACTCGTGCCACCGAACTTGTTCCTTCTCACAGCGATGCTTATTTTCAAATAGGGGAATGTCATCGAGAGTTGGAACAATGGAGTGAAGCATTTGCTTTCTACAACAAAGCGGTCAAATTTGCATTGTCCAAGGACGAATACTTAATTGCTATTGCAGAACTTTACTACGATTTGGAAAACTACGATATGGCAGTAGTTTCCTATCGGGAAGCCATCGAAATTAATTCAAGTGATATTAACTATTGGATAGGTTGGGCGAAATCGTTTTTTGCCTTGGAGCTTTTTGAAGAGGCTCTCCAAATTGCAGAAATCGCTCAAAAGGACATTGATAAGGAAGGCAATGCAGAATTGTTGATGTTGATTGCAACTTGCTTATTTGCCTTGTACAAAAATAAGTTGGCTACGGCTTATTTTATTGAAGCACTTCAAATCGACTTTGAATCTTACAAACTCTGTTTTGATTTGATGCCAAAATTACAGCAAAATTCGGAGGTTTTGGCCTTATTGGACTTGTATAAAGAGGATTGATATAGGTACAATTGTCTTTGCAGAGAAGGAAGTTTCTCTATAACTGATTTTTTTTTCACTCAAACGGTAAGATTATCAAATGAATCTGCATAAAGAGGTAAACCAACAACAATTGTTGGGAAATTCATTAACCTCAAAAGCAGAAAATCATGAAAACTTATCATCATGTAATTTTTAGAAACTTCAATTGGCAAAACTCTTTTTCTATCTATTTTCTTTTTGCCCTACTACTTATCAGTAGCTTCAATATTTCTGTATTTGCTCAAAGAACTATTCGACCTCAATCCAATCAAAAAGCACGTGTTTTTAACAACCGAGTTGCTAAGGTTCTTCCCATCAATAACAATACTGAAGAATTTAATCCCACTACTCAAAAACGTGAAGTAGTTGAAGCAATGGTTGAATTGCCTTTCCACAAAACGGCTCAAAAAGTGAACGTTGAATTGGTGGACGGTATGGCAATTATGGAAGGAGACATCGTATTAGGTCCCGCCATATTGTTCAATCCCGATGTTCAGGCTTCTGTCGTAATCAAAGGCAACAATTTTAGATGGCCAAATGGCAGAGTTCCGTATGTAATCAGCGGCAATCACCCCAAAACACAAACCATCTTGGATGCCATAGCTCATGTCAATGAAAAAACCAATGTCTGTGTTATTCCTCGCACAAATGAGCAAGATTACATCAAATTTGTCTATAAATCAGGTTGTTGGTCAATGGTCGGTCGTCAAGGTGGCGAACAAGAAATCAGCATTGGCAGCGGTTGTGGCTTTGGCGCAGCCGTTCACGAAATCTGTCATGCGATTGGAGCTTGGCACGAGCAATCTCGTGGAGACAGAGACAATCATGTTACGATTCACTGGGAAAACATCAAAGAAGATAAAAAACACAACTTCAATAAGCACTCCGCAGATGGCATAGACATTGGCAGCTATGATTTTGGTTCGATTATGCACTATGGAGCAACTGCTTTTAGTAAAAATGGTAAGCCTACCATCAGTAGTAAAGTGGCGGGCAAAACCCTTGGACAACGTACAGCATTGAGCGCAAAAGACATTGCAGGAATCAAGGCAATTTACCCAAATTCGGTGGGTTGTGGAACTGATATTTCTTGGGTTTCGCATCACGGTATGACTTCTGCCGAATATCAAAAGAAATTCAATCAATATGTCGGTCAAAGCAAAATGACCTTGACCCATGTAAGCGGCTACAATGTGAATGGCAAAGATTACTACGCTGCAATATGGGAAAAACAAAACAATCCTCCAGCATGGGTCGCTCGACATGCCATGACTTCTGCCCAATACCAAGCCGAATTCAATAAATGGACAAAAGCAGGTTATCGCCCCACAACAGTAAGCGGATACAGCGTGGGCAACTCTGCCAGATATGCAGCAATTTTCAGAAAAGTATCAGGTGGTGCATGGGTCGCTCGACACGGTTTGACGTCGGCTCAATATCAAACAGAGTTCAACAAATGGACGAAAGCGGGTTATAGCCCTGTGGTTTTGAGTGGTTATGGTGTAGCAGGAAAGGATTACTATGCCGTGGTTTTTGAGAAAAAATCTGGCGGGGCATGGGTAGCCCGACACGGTTTGACGTCGGCTCAATACCAAGCAGAATTCAATAAATGGACAAAAGCGGGTTATCGCACCGTGAATGTGAGTGGCTACTATGCCAATGGCAGCGATAGATATGCAGTTCTTTTTGAGAAAAAATCTGGCGGGGCATGGGTTGCTCGACACGGTTTGACTTCCAGTCAATACCAAGCTGAGTTTAACAAAAACAGCAGATCAGGCTATGAATTGATAGATGTAAGTGGTTATTCAAAAGGTAGTAGTTCGAGATATGCTGCAATCTGGCAGAAACCTTCAAATAGATTTGCATTGAAGAGGAAGTAGTAAAGTGAGTCGGTTTTCAAATTCAAATTGAAGCGGTTACTCTAAAAAACAAAACCTGCAATTGGCACAAATAGCTAATTGCAGGTTTTCTTATTTAAGCTCAAAAACAAGTATCTACTTAGCTTGAAGCAAGTCTCTAATCTGCGTTAATAAAACTTCTTCATTTGAAGGTGCAGGAGGCGCAGCAGGAGCTTCTGCTTCTTTCTTTTTAGTAGCATTTACACCTTTCACAACAAAAAATAAAGCGGCTGCAACAATCAAAAAAGCAAGGAAAGCATTGAAGAACAAGCCATAACCCAATGCTACACCACCTGCTTCTCGCACAGCAGTAATAGATTCCATATTCACATCACTACCTGTTGGAGCTTGAAGAATTACAAATAAATTACTAAAATCTGGTGAGCCAAGAACAGAGGCTAAAACAGGCATCAGTATATCGTCGACCAATGACTTGATAACGGTACCAAATGCTGCGCCAATCACAATACCTACGGCCATGTCAATCATGTTGCCTTTTGCGGCAAATTCTTTGAATTCGGAAATCATTCCCATGTCTCTAATAAATTTAAGGAGTTAAAAAAAATGGTGGTTGAGGTAAAGTGTATCTGAATTTTTGGGGAGGTAATTTTGAGACGCTAATAAGAAGTTTGGTCACAATAATATCATTTACTCCCATAAAAAAAGCTTGAAACTACAATCAATGGGAATATCCAATTGAAGCTTCAAGCCTATATTTCAATATTTTATACCGTAAAACAAAGACAGGAAAGTGAGTATCAAAAAAGTGCTTTACAATTTGAAACGAACATACTTTATCGTCTCACCCAATTCGGCGTGTATGTTTTCATAACGAGTTTTCACACTCGTAGCCAAATCAAAATTGCGGTCAATCGCTGCTAAGTTTTCCTTTTCATTTGCAGCATACACATCTCGATAATGCACCACTATTTTGCAGTCATTCTCTTCCAAAGATTCCAGAGAATATTCGTACAAGAGCGTACTGTCTGTTTTGAGGTGAACCAATCCATCTTTTTTGAGGATTTGACGATACAAATCCAGAAAACGAGCAGAAGTCAAGCGTTTTCGAGAACGACGGTGTTCCTTGCGAGGATCAGGAAAGGTGAGCCAAATTTCGTCCACCTCTTCCGCTTCAAAACAATCCAACAACTGTTCGATTTGTGTACGTACAAAAGCTGCATTCTTCAACCCCTTGTCCTGTACAAACTTTGCGCCTCTCCAAATCCGATTGCCTTTTACATCAATACCAATCACATTCAGATTTGGGTATCGTTCTGCAATCGCCATCGTGTATTCGCCATATCCACACGCCAATTCTATCACAATCGGGTGGTCATTTTTAAAAAAATCACTTCGCCATTTGCCTTTCATGGCTACTTGTTCGCCTTTGTAATTTTGAAGTGTTGGCAATTTCCAATTGAAGTTTTGAAATACATGTGGCATTGCCGAAATTTCGGAGAATTTTTCGAGTTTTCCTTTTGACATAAGGTAAGAAATGAAAATTAAAGTAAGATTAAAAATTGAAGAACAAATTTACAGCTTTCCTCTTATTTCTCACTTCTTTCGCCCAAAGTCTAACACTATCAAAGATGCTTCGACACCACTTCAAAAAAATCTCCTGCAATCGCACTACTACTCGCCACTATTTCACGACCAAATAGATAATCTTTTTCGCCCTTAAAGTCGGTCACAATTCCGCCCGCTTCTTGCACAATCAAGCTACCTGCTGCCACATCCCAGGGACTCAAACTGTGTTCCCAAAATCCGTCAAACCGTCCACAAGCCACATAACACAAATCAACGGCTGCCGCACCCAAACGCCTGATTCCTCGTGTTTCTCGGATGAAATATTGCAGCACCTTGAGGTATTTTTCTACAATGCTGAAATCGTAGTAGGGAAATCCCGTTGCTATCAAGGCATCCTTCAAATGGGGATTTTGCGAAACGTGAATAGGCTTCCCATTCAAGAATGCGCCACCACCTTTCCAAGCCGAAAAACATTCCATTCGGTTGATTTCCAACACAACACCCAACACAATTTCGTCATGGTGCATCAAGCCAATGCTTATCGCAAAGGAAGGAATATGGTGTAAAAAATTGGTCGTACCGTCCAAAGGATCAATAATCCATTGGTATTCTTTATCGCTGTTGCGTTCCACAGTATTTTCTTCTGCAATGAATCCCGATTCGGGTAGAATTTGCTGCAAGGCTGCAATGAGACGCTTTTCGGAAGTCGTGTCGACATAACTCACCAGTTGATTGCGGTCTTTTTCTTCAATTTGATTCGTTTGGACTTTATCGAGTTCTGCTGCAATGAATAGGCCAACTTCTTTGGCAATATTGCAGGTTTCTTTGCAGAGAATGGAAAGGGATTTCATAGCTTAAAAGTTTATTGTGTGAGAATGACAATGTAGGCAATATTTGATAGGGAACTACCAAAATTTCATAATTTTGAAGATAGAATTCAAAACTTTACCTACTCAAACGTAGTAAAATGTTTACAATAAAAAACCACTTTACAAGAAGAATGTAAAGTGGTTTGAATATCATTTTAGATAAATACTTACCAAATCGGTTTTGCAGGCTTATTATCCAGAATCTCATCAATTTGAATCATCACCTCATCGGTCAATTGATTCACATAATCCAAGGTTTTCAAATTTTGCTCTAAGTGACTTACCTTTGAAGCACCCAAAATAACCGTACTTACATTTTTGTTTTTAGTACACCAAGCCAAAGCCAAATTCGGCATCGAGATACCCAATTCATCTGCAAGAGTAGTTAGGTTTCGTACCTTTTGAAGGTTCTCTTCCACTAAAGTTCGGTCTTTCAGCCAGTCCATGCCTTCCATCGTCAAGCGGGTTTTTTCCTCTGGAATACCTTCATTGTATTTACCCGACAAAATACCCGAAGCCAAAGGCGACCAAATCGTTGTCCCCATTCCGAAGTTTTTGTAGAGTTTGGCATATTCCACTTCAAAGCGTTGGCGGTGCAGCATATTGTATTGAGGCTGCTCCATCGTAGGGCCAATCAAGCTGTATCGAGCTGCTACTGCATGGGCTTCGGTGATTTCTTGTGCGCTCCATTCAGAAGTTCCCCAATAGAGGATTTTACCCTGTTGAAGTAGGTGATTCATCGCCCAAACCGTTTCTTCAATCGGCGTATTTCTATCGGGACGGTGGCAAAAGAACAAATCGAGATAATCTACTTGCAATCTTTTCATGGCAGCCTCACACGCTTCCATGACGTGTTTGCGGCTCAATCCAGTTTGGTTCGGCTTTCGTCCGCCATCTCCAAAATAGACCTTGCTCGACACCAAATAACTGGAACGATCCCACTGCATTTTATTGAAAATGCGTCCCATTACCCGTTCTGCCTCACCTGCTGCATAACCTTCTGCATTGTCAAAAAAGTTGATACCGCCATCATAGGCTGTTTTCATCAAATCTGTGGCTACATCTTCACCAATTTGGTTGCCAAAGGTAATCCACGCACCAAAAGATAATACGCTGACTTGAACGCCAGCCTTTCCTAATCGTCTGTATTGCATATTTTTTTGTTTGAGTTTTTATGTGTTTAGGTTGATAATTGTATTTAGGTGTTTGTGTTGTAGAGACGTTTTAGTAAAACGTCTTTACGTAATACAAGTTCGTAATTGTGTTTGGGATTCCAAAAAATCAAATATCATAAATCTACCAATAATGAGTACAATTAATTGGGGAAATATTTGATTTAAAAACTGGTTGTTGGGCAAATCCTGTTGAGGCTGTAAAGACTATGACAATCCCATTTTACAATCCCACCATCTCCACCATCGTCTCTTTATCTTCAATCACCTTCCCACCCTTCAATTGAATAATTCGTTGGGTTTTGCGAGCCAATTCGAGGTCGTGCGTGACGATAATCAAAGTCGTTCCAGCCTCTTTGTTGAGGTCAAAGAGCAGTTGTTCCACTTTCACACTCGTTTCTTCATCAAGATTGCCCGTAGGTTCATCCGCAAAAAGGATTTCGGGTTTGTTGGAGAAGGCACGAGCCAAAGCGATTCGCTGTTGTTCGCCTCCCGAAAGCTGAGAAGGATAGTGATGGTGTCGGTCAGCCAAGCCCACTCTTTCCAAGAGTTCCATGGATTGTTTGTGGACATTTTTTTCACCTCTGAGTTCCAAAGGCACCATTACATTTTCAAGAGCGGTCAAGGTTGGAAGTAGCTGGAAATTTTGGAAGATAAAACCAACGTGCTTGTTGCGGATAGCGGCTCTTTCGTCTTCCGAAAGTTGGTCTATGCGTTGACCTTTGATTTCTACACTGCCAGAAGTCGCTCTGTCTAAGCCTGCACATAAACCCAGCAAAGTAGTTTTACCACTTCCCGAAGGCCCTACAATAGCGACCATATCGCCTTTGTGAATACTAAAATTGACATCTTCTAATACAGTCAAAACTTTGCCACCATTACGAAAGGATTTGGTAAGTTGGTGGACTTTGAGCATTTCATTCATACAATTGGTTCGATTCATTTATCGCTTCCATAACCGAAAAACATTGTAATTGGTTTAAATAAAAAACGTTAAATCTTAAAAGCAAGCGAAAATATGAATTATTCGAGAATTGCAGTGGTTTATTTGCTCCTTCTTCAAGTTTGTTTTGCATTGAAGGCACAAACAAATACTTATCAGCACCCATTTGCCTTTCCAAATTTTGGTGTTGGAGGATGTTATACTATTTGTATCAAAGAAAAAAGCGATTTGAGTGCCGAAGAAAGGAATTTTTTGAAGGAAAACCTACTTCGATTCAGCCCGATGGCATACACTCACAAAAAGAAAACTCGAAAGAAGATATTAAGATTTGGAGTAAAGAGGCGCAAAAGTGATACGCCACTTACAAAAAAGGACGAAAAGAAAAAGAGGCAAATTACCTATTCTTCACCCGTTATTCCCTATACAACGGGTGAACCTATTCGCAAAATTTGGAAACTGACACCTTCCCAAGAAAACTGTTTGTCTATGTCTTCAGAGAACTGCATGACTTGGTGTTTGGAACAGCGCAACCCGAAAGTGAACAATTATGACCATCCTGTATCTCCAAACGAATCTCACCCCAATAATCTACCTGAAGGTTGGTATGTGGATTTTAACGATGAGTTGGAAAGTTATGAAGAATGGGTAATTCCGCCCATTGTCCAGAAATACGAATACTTTGAAGAAGTGATTCCTCCTTCAGAAGTAGTGATTGTGTTGAAGAGTGATAATTTGGACGAAAAACAAATGGCATATAGCATTGCAGAAGGCATGACAGGTTGGGTGCGGACAAGTCCCTGTTTGGAGCATGGAAAGTTATGGAATGACATTCAGAAATCGTTGGAGTTGAGAGGTTATAAAATGGTTTCATCTCAGCCACAATCTGACCATGATTACCAAAAACAACAAGACACCCTTGAAGCGATTACTGATGCTTATCTAAAAACGAAAGGTTGGAACAACAAATATTTGGATTATGAAGCATTGGAGTTGTTGGGTATCAACTCTTTTGAGAAAGATACGCTATTTGCTTTTGGTGATTCTACTTCGATTCAGAATAGTAAAGGGTTGTTGTTTTTTCATGTGATTCCGCCTTATGATATACCACCCAACGAAGCCCGTATCTTGAAATCCCCATTTTCTACTCCCAATGACGATTCTATCAAATACTATAAACTTTTGAGAGATGCTCTGGTAGAAAACTTACAGCCTCCAAGAATGGCATTTGACACGATATTTGAAAAAGTATGGATAAGAAAGGGAATAAAAACGGAGAAAAAGAACAAGGTGAAAAGGAAAGACTTCAAAAAAATAACTTGGGAAAATCAACGACAACAATTGCTGTATCAGCACTCTTATTATCAAGGTAATTTTGAATCAAAAGGTTGTTGGGAATCGTGTGTGCGCTCTATTGACAAAAGCCTAATACTCAAATACACTGAATATCCTGCAAAATACAAAACCTTCAATATCGAAATATTGGACGAATCCAGCTTGCCAACTTACTGCAAAACAGATAGCGTACTACAAGAAAATGAAAAATGGGTTCTCGCTCCAAAATTTGAGGTTTTTCCGATATACAAGCCCAAAACCTCCAAAGCGAAAATTCCATTGATACCTGTACCGAGTGATGAAGCAGATTTTTTCCACCATTTTATCAACAAATATTCTCGTGATTGGGTAGAAATTCAACAGCCTTGCTGCATACCCGCAAAACCTAAACGCATACCAGCTATTGAAATGAAACTAAAAGAAAAAGGTTATTACAAAGGCAAAGTCAGAGGGGTACTTAGTGAGGAATTGAAAGAAGCAATCATCAAGTTTCAAAAGGATAATAAACTCCCTGTTGGTCAGATAAATATCGACACATTGAGAGCTTTAGAAATCGAGTACTGAAAACTTATTCCACCTTTGGTTCTCCTTCAATCGTCAATTCAATCTTATCACTTTCATCTACATTGACCTCAATTTGAACAGATTCATTGGTACTAATTTGAGCCACACCACCCGAAATAATCAATTTCATGGCCTGAGAAGATGTGAGGTTTTTGACGGGGATGATGTTTTCACGAGGAACAATAAAAAGGTTGCCCGAAAAATTGTAAGAGTGTGGAAAATACACCGCAACTTCTCCCTTCAATCCCAAACGTCCCATATCCTCATTGGTGACAAAGCCCAATCTTTTGATATTGGATTCTCGGTTGATAATCACAAAAACAGGGCTTTCAAGCTTCCGTTCTTCACTCAAAAAAGCCACAAATAAATCTTTGACCGAAGAAAAAATGATTTTGACCAAGGGCATCTTTGCCATAAAATTCTCCAATTCATTCAAGATGGGTCGAACCAAATAGTTTCGGCTCAAATAGCCGACAAAAGTAATGGTACAAATTAGAATCAACAAACCCAAGCCAGGAATATTGACTGGAATTATTTGGTCTAAAAAAGACAACAACCAGTAAATCAAGTAGATGGTAATGGCAATTGGGGCGACAATCAGCAATCCTTGAAAAAAATTGCTGGCAAACATTTTCCAAAGTATTTTTTCGGGTGCTTCTTCGTGTTTAGAAATCTGCTTTTGCATCGTTTGTTTTTAGGAGTCTGTAATAAAATCTTTGTTTTTCACATAAAGAACGTTTGTGTATTGCTAAAGTTGACCAAATGGTAAATTTGATTGAATATAGCCTATCCGAAATTTTCCTTATCTTTATTACATGAAAAAAATACCTTACGGCAGTGTAGGCACTTTCGAGGACTTGATAACACAAGGTTATCTGTATATTGACCGAACTCAATATATGGAAGAGTTGGAGCGATTGAGTGAGAAACACTTGATTTTCTTACGCCCCCGTCGTTTTGGAAAAAGTTTGTTTATTTCTGTCCTTCAATACTACTATGGCATTGAACACCAAGAAAAGTTTGAACGGCTTTTTGGAGGCTGTTATATAGAGAAGAATCCTACTCCTTTGAGAAATAGCTATTTGATATTGAAGTTCAACTTTTCGGGTGTAGATACGACTACCGAGGAGTCAACAAGAACGAGTTTTATTGAAGAGGTTCGATTGGGTGTAGCCAACTGTTTAAAAACCTATTCTTCTGTTTTTCATCCCAAAAACATAGAAGTTCTACAAACTATTTCTTCTCCAGAAATCATCATGAAGCAATTGTGGAGTTGGGTGAAAACGGAGGCAAACGGAACGAAAATTTACCTATTGATAGATGAATACGACCAATTCACCAACGAAATAGTTGCGTATCGCTTTGAAGAATTCAAAAAAATCGTGGGTAGAAACGGTTGGGTTCGAAAATTTTACGAAACCCTCAAAATTGGAGCAGACGATGGTATAGTGGATAGGACTTTCATTACAGGAGTCACACCCGTCACATTGGACAGTTTGACAAGTGGTTTTAGCAATGCCACGAATGTAAGTGACTATCTTCAGTTAAATGAAATGATGGGTTTTACACAAAAGGAAGTTATGGGACTTCTAAGGGATATTGGCGTGAAAGAAGCATTGTTGGAGGAAACCATGATAGATTTGAAGAACTGGTACAATGGATATACCTTCAATAAAAAAGCAACACAAGGGATTTACAATTCAGAGATGGTGCTGCATTTTGCCAAACAATATCTTCAGGAAAGGGGCTATCCTCAAAAGTTGTTGGCAACAAGTATTGCTACTGATTACCACAAAATCCGTTCAATGTTTCGGATTGGACACAAGGAGAAAGAGAACATTGAAGCCTTGCAAAAGGTTATAGAGGATGAAGGTATTTTGGCAGAATTGACCACCAAATTCAACTTTGAAATAGGCTGGGCAGAAAGTGACTTCATCAGTCTTTTGTATTATTTGGGTTTTTTGACCATCAAAGGAAGTCGTATCAACCAGTTGCTTTTCAAGATTCCGAATTATGTGATACGAGAGCTGTATTACCAATATTTTGTTCAAATCACTTTGGAGCGTGCCAACATGGATATTTACCGAATAGACACACATTCTAAGGTGATAGAATTGGCAATGCACAACAACCTCACTCCAATTATTGAACTAACCGAATCCGTTTTGGCAAAATTATCTGCCAATCACGACCATGCTTCCTTCAATGAAACCCATCCCAAATCTATTTTTGCTTCTTGGTTTTATGCAGCAGGTATTTACCACATTTACAGCGAATTGGAGGTAGAGAAGAAAAACAAAGACCAAGAAAAAGGGCGTATAGATTTACTCCTTACCCGCCGTCAGCCTTTTGTGGAGGAAGTTCCTTATCAGTTTATTTTTGAATTGAAGTACTTGAAGAAAGCAGGTAAAAAACGCTTAGAGACGGTGAAAAAAGAAGCGGTCTGTCAATTGAAGGAGTATTTGAAAGATGATAAAATCAAGGAGATGATGGATTTGAAAGCCTATGTGGTGATTTTTGTGGGGAATAAAGCGGAAGTAGTGGCTTTGTAGCTTGATAGAATTCTCTGCAATAACTTTCACTAACCAACCAATTCGGTTATTTCGCTTATCGTTGGTATGGACTTAAATGGGAAACCTACAAGCAGTTTGTCTTTTTGAAAACTCCTAATAAAAATAAGGCATGAAACCTCCCATACATTACCGCAAACAAATTCCTCTTTTTTACGAAAAATCGGAAGCCGAATACCGCAAAGATCCTTATGAGCGATACGATGGAATGGTGACCAAGCAGTCGGTCATACATTTGGCAGATGAAGTATGGAAGAACTATCCCATGCAAGCCGTTTTTGATTTTGCAGAAAACCACTGCGCTGATTACTCCGAACACAATATTTTAGAGTTGGGTTGTGGAGTCGGACGTTGGATTGGGACATTGGCACGACGCTTTCCCAATTCCCGCTGTTGGGGCATAGATTACAGCTACCAAATGTTGAGGCGAGCAAGTGAATTTTGGGTGGAAGGAAAGGAAATACTGATGGACTTGACAAGGCGAGGTTTTGCTGAACGCCTAACAGTACAAGGTCACCAACTCCAAAACCTTCAATTTGGATTGGCTAAAGCGGAAAGCCTTCCTTTTGACAGTGAGAGCCAAGATTTGGTTTTGAATAGTTTTTTGTTGGACAGATTGCAAGAACCCTCAAAAGGGTTATTGGAGATGCACCGTGTATTGAAGCCCAAAGGAAAACTTATCTTGGTTACTCCTCTCAATTTTTATACAGCAGCTCAGTGGGAAGCATTTTATCCTCCCGTTAAGCTTTCTCTTTTATTGGCGAAAATAGGCTTTGACATCTTGGATTGGCAAGAGGAGATGGTCATTCAAGAACCTATGGATTTTCACGGCAATGTAGTGACTTGGAAATGTTTAGGATTTGTGGCGGTTAAGAGTGGAGGGAATTGAAGGGTTGGAAATATTGCCCTTCAATAAAATATCGTTGATAAAGGAAATCATGTCGGTGTCCTTGAAACTTGTTTTCCATTCAACTTGTTACTGAATTTACGACACCTCATTCTCAAACTTAAAGAAGATTAAAATGAGTACAAAAAAAGAGGAATCACAATCTGCAATTCCTCTTCCACTTATAATTAAAACAATTTTTAAACTCCTATCTCTGAATAGCAATTTTCTTCACCACATTGCTACCTTCAAATTCCAATCTCACAAAATACATCCCAACAGGCACTTCCGAAACATCTATGCTGTTACCGTTTATCTTGGCTTCGGTCATATTTTTACCCACAAGATTGTACAAATGAACAGTAAACGGACTATTCACATCCGATACAATGTTAATCAAAGTATTTGCAGGATTCGGGTACATACGAATTTTGCCTTCTAAAAAAACATCATTGATAGACGACACCATCTCATCATTTTGAACACCTGGAGTTCCTTTTTGTCCGCCTTCTTCATCATACGTAAGCGTAGAAAAAGACCAGTTTTCAGGTCGGTTGTTGCCTTCTGCGGTCATCGCCATCGGATCTACCTTCAACATAAAGGTAACTTTGGAAGAACTTCCTGCTGGGGGAATGCCTATTGGAGCAGTATTGTCCATGCAATCACCAGAATCTTCATTGCCAATGTATTCACCATAACCATAATCGTAGCGTACTTCATCTACCAATGAACCATCTGCTTTCGCAATGATTACGCCATCAGGACAAGAAGTATCTCCTTCGTCGGCATAGCTACTTTCGTTGTTGAAGCTTGGTTTTTTATAGTCGTAAAAGTAATCAAACACTACTCCTCCTTGTGCTTCTGGAATATTGAAGCCAGAGAAAACCGCATAGGATTTTGGGGCAAGGGTAAAGCTGCCAATCGTAGAAACATTGGAAGAACTCGATGCATCCGTCAATGTCCAACCATCCATAACGATAGGTTCGTTGGTCGTATTATAGACTTCAAACCATTCGGTGTGTCCTTCATTTGGAGAAGTGTCTGCTCCGTCAGGATTGTTGGGAAGGGCAGCCGCCAATTGTTCATCCGTAGGTTTTTGTGGTCGGTTGTGGTATTCGGTGATAATCACCTCACCAGAACCAAAATCAGCAGGATTTGGAGGCAAACTACCGTCATTTGCCAAACCTGGCGTTCCTACTTGGTTGTTTTCTTCATCATATACAATCGTAGAGAAAGTCCAGTTTTCAGCCTTATCGTTCTCTCTGGAGTTCATAACCATAGGATCTACCTTCAACATAAATGTAACTTTGGAAGAACTTCCTGCTGGAGGAATGCCTATTGGAGCGGTATTGTCCATGCAATCACCAGAATCTTCATTGCCAATGTATTCGCCATAGCCATAATCGTAGCGTACTGCGTCCACCAAAGAACCATCTGCTTTTGCAATGATTACACCATCGGGACAAGAAGTATCTCCTTCGTCGGCATAGCTGCTTTCGTTGTTGAAGCTTGGTTTTTTGTAGTCATAGAAGTAGTCAAACACGACACCGCCTTGCGCTTCTGGGATATTGAAGCCAGAAAAAACCGCATAGGATTTTGGGGCAAGGGTGAAGCTCGTAATGGTGGAAACATTAGAGGAACTTGAGGCATCTGTCAATGTCCAACCATCCATCACGATAGGTTCGTTGGTCGTATTATAGACTTCAAACCATTCAGTGTGTCCTTCGTTTGGCGAAGTATCTGCTCCGTCAGGATTGTTTGGGAGAGCGGCAGCCAATTGTTCGTCCGTAGGTTTTTGTGGTCGGTTGTGGTATTCGGTGATAATCACCTCACCAGAACCATAATCAACAGGTTCGCCCACACTGCCATCATTTGCCAAGCCTGGTGTTCCTTTTTGGTTATTTTCTTCATCATACACAATCGTAGAAAAGGTCCAGTTTTCAGGTCGGTCATTCGCTTCTGCATTCATGACGGTAGCATCTACTTTCAACATGAAGGAAACCTTAGAAGAGCTTCCCGATGAAGGAATACCGATTGCTGCTGTATTTTCCGAACAATCAGGAGAATCTGGATTACCAATGTATTCGCCATAGCCATAATCGTAGCGCACTTCATCCACCAATGAACCATCTGCTTTCGCAATGATTACGCCATCAGGACAAGAAGTGTCTCCTTCATCGGCATAGCTGCTTTCGTTGTTGAAGCTTGGTTTTTTGTAGTCGTAGAAGTAGTCAAACACGACACCGCCTTGCGCTTCTGGGATATTGAATCCAGAAAAAACCGCATAGGATTTTGGGGCAAGGGTGAAGCTCGTAATGGTGGAAACATTAGAGGAACTTGAGGCATCCGTAAGCGTCCAGCCATCCATGACTACGGGTTCGTTGGTCGTGTTATAGACTTCAAACCATTCCGTGTGTCCTTCATTTGGAGAAGTGTCTGCGCCATCTGGATTGTTGGGCAGAGCCGCCGCTAACTGTTCGTCAGTCGGTTTTTGTGGTCGATTGTAATATTCGGTAATGATTACCTCTCCTGAGCCTTGACCAAAGGCACTTGCAGAGAGCAAAAGTAATAAAGTGAGTAAGTAAAATCTCATAAGATTAAGTGTTTGGTTATGTTTAATAAAGCGTTTTGTTTATTGATTTACCTCTGAATAAGCACCTTCTTCACCACGCTGCTATCTCCCACATTCAATCGCACCAAATAGATACCAACAGGCACATCTGAAATATCAATGCTTCTATCCACGACCTTGGCTTCCGTTACCTCCTTACCCAAAAGGCTGTACAATTGAAGGGTAAACGGACTTTCTAACTCCGAAACGATGTGGATAACCGTATTGGCGGGATTCGGGTACATGCGAATTTTGCCTTCCAAAACAACATCGTTGATAGAAGTCCCCATTCCGTCATTTTGGATGCCTGGCGTACCTTTTTGGTTGTTGGCTTCATCATAGACAATCGTAGAAAAAGTCCAGTTTTCGGGTAAGTTGTTCCCTGCTGCGGTCATTGCTGACGGACTCACTTTCAACATAAAAGTAACCTTTGAAGAACTTCCTGCTTCGGGAATACCAATTGCAGCATCATTGTCTCTACAAGAACCAGCACTCTCATTGCCAATGTAATTTCCATAGCCATAATCGTAAAGCACTTCATCTACCAAAGAACCATCTGCTTTGGCGATAATGACACCATCAGGACAAGAAGTATCTCCTTCGTCAGCATAGCTACTTTCATTGTTGAAGCTCGGTTTTTTGTAGTCGTAGAAGTAATCAAACACGACTCCACCTTGTGCTTCTGGGATATTGAAGCCAGAAAAAACCGCATAGGATTTTGGGGCAAGGGTGAAGTTCGTAATGGTGGAAACATTGGAGGAACTTGAAGCATCCGTCAAGGTCCAACCGTCCATCACTACAGGCTGATTTGTTGTATTATAGACTTCAAACCATTCCGTGTGACCTTCATTTGGTGAAGTGTCTGCTCCATCAGGATTGTTGGGCAGAGCCGCCGCTAACTGTTCGTCAGTGGGTTTTTGTGGTCGGTTGTGGTATTCGGTGATAATCACTTCACCAGTACCAAAACCCACAAGGTCAGGGGGTAAACTACCATCATTCGCCAAGCCTGGCGTTCCTATTTGGTTGTTTTCTTCATCATAGACAATCGTAGAGAAAGTCCAGTTTTCAGCCTTGTCGTTCTCTCTGGAATTCATAACAGCAGGGTCCACTTTCAACATAAAGGTAACTTTTGAAGAGCTTCCTGCTGGGGGTATACCAATTGCAGCTTCCGCATCCATACAAGAACCAGAATCTTCATTGCCAATATAATACCCATAACCATAGTCATACCGTACTTCGTCTACCAAAGAACCATCTGCTTTGGCGATAATCACACCATCGGGACAAGAAGAATCTCCTTCGTCAGAATAACTACTTTCGTTGTTGAAGCTCGGTTTTTTGTAGTCATAAAAGTAGTCAAACTCTACACCTCCTTGCGCTTCTGGAATATTGAATCCTGAAAAAACGGCATAAGATTTTGGCGCAAGGGTGAAGCTCGTAATGGTGGTGACATTGGAAGAACTCGATGCATCTGTCAATGTCCAACCGTCCATTACTACAGGTTCATCGGTCGTATTATAGACTTCAAACCATTCTGTGTGTCCTTCATTTGGTGAAGTGTCTGCTCCGTCAGGATTGTTGGGAAGAGCTGCCGCCAATTGCTCATCCGTAGGTTTTTGTGGTCGGTTGTGGTATTCGGTGATGATTACCTCACCAGAACCAAAATCCGAAAGCTCTGAAGGGAGAAGGGAAGTATTGTAACTCGGTCCTGTATTTTCCTCCCTTGCAATGGGTTGTATCAAAATGTTGTGTGGGTATTCATTGCAGCCCAAATCTCTTTCTTCAATGGTTTGTGGACGTTCCTGCCCCATCAAATCAAATCTAACATTGGCATCTATCGGCTCCATTCCTTCAAATTGTGGCAAATCGGCATAACCTGATTTTGCAGCATTAATCGCAGGGCTACTTTCCGACAAACCGAAAAAACCTGCACTGTTTTCTACCAACTCTGGGTCAACAATGGTCATTTCATCATCTTCCAGAAGCAGTCCTACATCGCCAGATGCGATATTACTAAACCAAGTTTCATTTCTTGTTCGCTCGACAAATAAAAACTCCTTGGGGTCTGCAAAAATATTGTTGGCAATCGTCACATTGGTTGGTTCATTAGAACCTCCTGAACCTCCCAAAATAACTGGCTCACAATTGATGACCGTATTGAAGGCAATGTTGATATTGTCCAAGGGGTCAGAGGCCTCGTTCTGCAAAAAGATGGGGCGGTCATCAATATCATAAAAGTAATTGTTGTAGATATAGTGGTCTTGACCTTCTCGCACTCTAACTCCTCCTTTTCCATTCAAAAAGAAATTGCCATAGACAATCGCCTCCGAACCATGACGCAATACCAATTCCGACTTTGGATTGTTTTCAAAGGTATTGTAGCGATAAACATTCTGCCCTGCCTTGCTCGAAATGATTTCACCATCTCCATCACACTTTGTGAAATAGCAATACTCTACCAACGAGCGACTGTTGAAGTCCGCTTGTGTACTGACTCCAATCCGAATCGGTTCAATTCCCATGTCGTTGCCCTCACCTTCAAAATTCTTGAAAGAGCAATATTGTACTTTGTGATAGCCTGGGTTGGTGGCATCTACCAAAATCGAAAGGATGTTTTGGTCGTCCAGATTCAGCCGATTCTCAAAATTGCAGTACGTCACTCGATTGTATTGACATTCCTCTCGTATCCTCAAATATTTATACGACCTGTAGGCTCTGATGTTGATTTGTGTAAAGTGACAATAACTACCATACACGTTGATGACATCATTCGTTCCAACGTTGCCACCCACAAATTGAACGCCCTGCAATGTGATATAATCACCCGAAACTCTCACCCTCGAACTTCCATTAAAAACCGTTTGACCCAATGCCTCGGCTGCAATAAAAAGGCGGCTTTTGGTGATGTTCATATAGATGTCCGAAAAAGTACCCGATTCCCAAATAATGGAGTCGTTCGCTGCGGCACTGCTTTGTGCATTGTCGAATTCTGACTGAGAACTCACCTTGAAAACCTCTGCATTTAGGGTGTTTGTGCATAGAAAGATGCAGAAGGTAAATAGTGCCTGAACGGAAAGAGATAATTGTCTGTCTATCAAAACATAACTAATGGTTAAAACAAACGAACTTTTTCCTTCAATTTTTATATTCTTATAGCAACTTGATGTTAATTTATTAGGAATTTATTGAAGGTATTGATATATGGGGAAACTTTAAAAAGTTCGTCTGTTTAAGTGTTTAGTTATGTTTTAACACTCAATTAGTTAAGAGTTTCCGTTCAAGCACTAAATAAGTAAATTAGATGTGTTTTTTGCATTGTATTTTGTTTGTAGGCATAGGATACTTTGAAAATACTCGATGCCTTTTGATATTTTTTTTTATTGAATTGACAATTTTAATTGACTGGTTCTTTTATGTTGTCTCGTCTAACGAGTGGAATAGTTCGTGGTCTTGGGTTGAACTCCTAAGGAGTTCTGTGATTACTCTCCTTATTTTTCTACAAATATTCAAGTCCTAACGGACTTCCTACATCCCGCTTCCCACTTCTTGCTTCTTACTTCTTACTTCTTACTTCTTACTTCTTACTTCTTGCTTCTATAATTAATACACCAACTTCAATTTCAAATTCTCCTCCACTACTATCTTCCCAGAATTTACTATTTCATTCTCCGAATGTGTATTGTTCTTTGCACCCCACAATAGCGCAACCAATTTCACGGGGTTGTTTTTGAAGGTATTTTTTGAAATATCCACGTTGATAATACCTCTCGTATTCAACAAAATACCGTTCTCCTCTGCTCTACCACAATTGGTAAAAGTGCTATTCGTCACCGACAAATTACCTCCAATGGTAGATTCATCGTAACCACCTCTATAGTAGTCAATCACATTCTTTTCGATGCCTTCAAAGGTGCATTCATCAACCGTCAAAAACTCCACATTGTAGTCGCCTTTGTCATTGGTTTCTTCCGAAAGTTCGATGCCGTTTTTGCAGTCTTTGAAGCTCGTTTCGACAAAAGAAATTTCATCTGCAAAAGACTCTTTGTAGGCTTTCAGGACATAATTGAAGTTGCTAATTTCACAACCCATTACCTCCAAATTGTACAAACTCGACATGTTTTCCTTCAAACTCGCAAAAGCATATTGCGTTTTTTCACCTTCCAAAACCACATTATTCAAGGTGAGTTTCCCTTTTGGTTGCATCTCAAATAGAGGCGTATTTTCTCCGCCCGTATAAAGAATGTGAGCCTTGGCAGTGGCATCTGATGATTGAATCGTTATCGTTTTATTGATGACCAAAGGTTCTGCAATCGCATAATCTCCAGCACTCAAAGCCACAATGTCGCCATCCTTTGCCTCCGCAATTTTTGCCGCCAAATCTCCTGCATCAGCAGAAGTTGTAAGCGTTGTAGCAGGATTTGCAGCTTTTTCATTGGAGAACCAAGGCGCACCGTATTTTTTCTTGTCCAAAATCATGGGGTCAGCAGAAGGGCTTTGGGTCATTGCGCCAATGGTGTTTTTATTGGAGCGAGTATTTCCGAAAATATCTTTCTCAATCGTTTCAAAATCAAAACCTACAAATACTTCTTTTTCTTCCAATCCCGATTTGGGCGCAAAAATGTATTGAGCGACTTCTTCCATTTCAAAAGAAGCAGCGGCCTCCAAGCCTTCTTGCTTGTCAAAGTCCACACCTTGATTGTTGATGAGGTTGTTTTTGAAGTCTATGCCATCCACTTCGTCGTGGGCAACGACGGGCGTTGGGTCGCCTTTTTCGGTGTAGTAAATGAGGTTGTTCGCAACGGTGGTTCGGATAGGTCTTGCAGAGCGAATTTCGGATAGCGGAAGCACCTCTTTTTGGCTGATGTTTGTTCCTACACCAAAATGCCAAGGAGCAGCACAGTCTACCCAAGTATTGTGGGCAACAACTACATCCGTCACCTGATTGTAGCGGTTCAAAGGTGATTTTGGGATGCCATTCATCACCGCCAAAGGGCTCCTAAATTCTTTGCCCTTCAAATCGTAAAAGTAATTATTGGTCACCCAATGCCCTGTATTAATCAATCGAACACCTCCTACATTGTCTGAACCATCTCCAATGAAATAATTGCCGTCAATGATGCAGTAGTTTCCATGCCGTGTTACCAAAGAACCTTCCGACTTGTAGAACACATTGTTTCGGAACTCATTGAAGTTGGTCTTGCTCGAAATCACCTCGACTTCCCCATTACATTCTTCAAATAAATTGTTCGCCACCAAAGTATTAGAGGGCGACATGGAAGTGTAACTGTCCCCCAATTGAAGGGTTTCTGCTTTTGGCCCTCCCTTGCGTGGACGTGGCCCGAAGTGATTGTGGATGATTTTGTGGTAGTTGCGAATACTTTCATTGCCCTTGATGTCGACTCTCACTGTTGGGCCCTCATTCGATTTTCCCGCCAAATAGCAATGGTCTAATTGGTTGTGCCTGCCCGAAAATTCAACCCAATGGTCTTTTTTATCTCTTTGAGGCTGATTGTAATCTTCAATCACACAATTCGTTACCCTACAATGATTCGCCACTTGCTTATTGTCTGTAATAAACTGAATCACATTGTCAGAAGGTGTGTATCCATTCCTGAAATACAAACCATCAACTACTAAGTATTCTCCTCCAAACTTCAAATCCGACTGCCCTTCAATAAACACTTCACCTGCAGTTTCTGCCCTCAAAATGATGGGGTTACCTTCTTCACCCTTTGCAGTAAACACTATCTGAACATCTTTCCAAGTGCCATTCGCCAACACGATTTCGTCACCAGGTTTGGCATTGGTAAGTGCCGTTTGCAGCTCTTCTTTGGTTTTGACTACTCCGCCCGTTTTTCCTGTTTTGCTCGTTTGAGTTGTTTCTTGACAGGCAAAAAATAGAAAAACAATGCTTAAAAAAGTTAGGTATTTGTACATATTGTGTAAAGCTTTTGTTTGTTTTATAGATTGTTTGTTAATAATTAGACTTTGGACGAAAGAAGTAAGAAGCAAGACATTTATTACAATGTTTGGGTTGAATGGAAACCTGTCCCGAAGATGAATCGGGATGGAGTTTTGTAAATACTCCCTTCATTTTTCTACAAATATTCAAGTCCTAGTGGACTTCCAAAACCATGAAATAAATTGTATATTTTTGCATTCGATTTTAGTTCAAGGCTATATATCCTTCCACACCTCCCTCAAAAACCTCAAATCTTTCTCTATCTTCTCTAAAACCTCTTCTTGTGGAATAGAAATCTCCGCTTTGCCTTTCTCTGCTCCTCCAAGGTCGTATTCCACATGCAGCGAAACAGGCACGTTGATTTGATATTCCTTCAATAGCTGAAAAAATCGCTTGAAATCAACCATTCCTTCACCCAATGGTACATGAACAGGTTTCCATTTGCCATCCACTTGTTCCCACTTAAAATCTTTGATAACCAAACTATTGATTTGGTCTTTGACAAGCCTCAATGCTGTCTCCCAACTCGTTCCACCTTCTACTGTTGCATGGCGAATATCGTATTGAAAACCTAAGTGTTCGGGGCTAATTCCCTCCAAAATCTGATGGGTATCCCAAATTGCCGCACCCACATAATTTTTGCCGGCATGATTTTGATAACCTCCCGCCAATCCGAGTTGCTGATTGAGTTGAGCCAATTTTTTGAATTGCTTGCGATACAATTCCATGCTCTCTTGAATATCTCTATCCAAAGGATATTTCAACCAACCCGTTCTGTAACATTGATAGCCCAACTTGCTTGCCGTTTCCAGTACTTTTTGGTCAAGCGGATTGTCGACATCTGTCACATTAGTCGTCCATAAATCGGGACGAAACCCAACTTCTTTCAATGCTTCCGTTGCTTTTGGAAGGTCTCGCTCCACGTTTTCGGGTAATACGTGACCTTTTGGGCGCACGGTCAAATCCACTCCATCAAAACCCATTTTCTTTGCCGCTTTTGCCATTTCTCGGTAGTCCAAAAACTGAAGGTGCTTTGAGAAAATATGGACTTTTAGGTCATTGGAAGTAGTAGGAACCTTTGCCAGCAAAGGACTTGCACCCAATAACGAAACACCCCCTACGATTGCAGCGGATTGTTTTAGAAAATTTCGTCTTGTGGGTTTTGTTTTGAACATTTTTTTCAATTTTATCTTATCGCAGTATAGGGTTTTAGCGTAGCAAACAAATAATTAATATTACTCTACAGCCTTTGTACTTGTATGATTCAACCCACCCCTGCCCCCTCCCAAGAGGGGAATTTCTCACTCGGTACGAGTTTTCCCCTCCTCGGAGGGGTTGGGGTCGGTTTCAATATATTATTTGACAACTTGCACAAGAATATTAAAAACTTATTTGTGGAACTATAAATCCTATCCTGCGATAAAAAATAAGGGCTTCGCATTTAAAACCCAATACTTTCCCCTGACTTCAATACCTTTTCATCTTTCCCTCCAATATTCACTTTCACCTCTTCCACTCCAATAGATTGCAGCTTTCGCTCCCCGTCTTTCCAAGAAACAAACACATCCGTTTCAGCCGAAAATTGAAGTTTAATTCCTTCTATCTCTACCTCACTCACTCCAAAAAGAATTGCTTCCTCCTGTTTAGACAATGCCTGATTCCCTTTCCATTCAAAAGATAAATCATTCAATTTCCAATTGCCGAGCGTGGGGATTTTCTCTTCTTCGTTCATTCTATCACTGTATTTTTCAAAAGGATAAACGACCGTAATGAAACTAAAATCGTTCTGTCCTTCCTTTTTGACAACCGACCATTGTTTGCCCCTTTTTCCAGATTGGACAACAGCATCCACCGACTCCAACTGCAAAATATCGCAGCCGCTTCCATCTACAAAAGAACTTCGCAATAAGTTCGCCCCATTTTCGTCGGTATAATGCCCCTGCCAAACCTGTTTGTATGTGTGTGTATCTTCTGCTTCAAAGTTGTCTTTGATTATCCAAAAAACGTCTTTTAGGTAAATCACCTGACGAGAATAACTGACTCCAATATTGGAGAATCCATCATGTGAGCCTACAAAACAATCCATTTGTTCATCGCTCGTCCAAGCAATCACTTTGGGGTTTGGCAGTTCTCGAAACTTCCCAAAACCACTACCCCCTTTATTTCCTGTCCACTGTTTGCCTTGCAGTTCATCGTCCACCAAAGCCACGTTTTTGACCATCGAATTTTTGAACCAATCGAAGTCCTTCAATGAGTAGCGTACTTGGTAGTTGGGTAAAATCACATTGCCGCTTACCATTGCTTGAATGCCCAACATATCGCCATGTTGATGGTCGGGTTTGTCGGCATCCAAACCTGCCGAAACAATCATCATTTTGTCCTTCTTTCCCCAACCTTCCCGCATGATGTAGTAGCCTGTTTCGGGGAAAAAAGTAGAGCCAATTTTGGGCTGGGTTCTGTCAATGGATTTGAGTGCGTCCAATTGCTTTTTCTGCAAAAACCAATACATTTTCTCCTCCACTTTGCTCTCTGCAAAATAGCCAAATTCGGGATTGTCAAAAAGCAAATAACCCAAGGTCATTGTTCGGGCAATTTTATTTTTCTCTGCCCAAGGGTCGTCTGTATCGTCTTGCAACACAGGAGCAGTTTTGTCGGGATAGGCAATTTTGACCAAGGTTTCAAAAAGCGATTGCAGCCTTTCTTTCCAAACTGCATCTACTTCAATACCGCTGATTTGCGCCAATTGATAGACATAAAAATAGTTGGAAATATCGCTTAGGTGGTAATGCACTGAGCGTTCAAACTGAAAACCGTCCGAATTGATTTCCTTGTCGAGATGTTCGCCCAAGCGGGTCATTGCCCGCTTGTACCACAAATCTGCTTCTTCAAAATCTCGAAACAATATCGCCAACATTGCCAAAGCAGACATGCCTCTTGTTTGGTGATTTCCATAGCGAAATTTGTCATTGTGTGCATACAAATGTGCGCCATGTTGCAACAAGGTAGCTATCGTGTAGAGTTGGTCACTGTCGGAATAGGCTTTTTCTCCCAAAAACAAATTGTGGATACTCAACCAATTCAGCACCCGATACCCCGCTCTAAAAACTTCATATACGCCATTTCCATCTTCGATTTTTTCATACTCTCCATTCTCCAATGCCACATTGAGGGATTGCATTTGTCGGGTGAAATAGTCAATGTATTTTGGATTTTTGTCTTCGTAAAAATAGAGGTAAGCAATGTCCATCATTTTGTGCTGCCGAGCCAAGTGCCGCAAAGCGTAGGCATTGACGGGTTCTCCGTTTTGGTAATTGAAGGGTAACTTCCACAAAGTGGAATCTGCATATTTTGATAGATGATCGTTTGCTCTTGAAGTGTGTGATTTTTCATTTCCATATAAATCATTGTAGCGGTCAAATCGGCTATCAACGATTTGCCAATCGTAGAAAAAGCGCTCTTTGAAGTTTTGTCTGAAATGGGCTGCTAATACTGCTTCTGAAATATTGCCATTGGAGTGAAGGGTCTTGTATATTTCTTTTTTGAGGTAATTGGGTAATTCTTCTATTGGAAGAATTTTATCAGAAGGTATTTCTTGTGCTTGAAGGAAGCAGTAAGAACAGGTGAGTAGGAAGATAAAAAGTGTTAGGGAAAGCCTCATAGAGTGCTGTTTAGGAATTTTATAACTTAGTAATGGTAAAAAAAACTTGAACGATTTTTCAACTTAACATACCCCAACCCCTTTCTAAAGGGGAATTAAGGTGTTCAAGTTATTTTTTCTTATTACTTATCAAAAAAAAATTAGTAGCCATTTTGCTATTTTGGAAAACCAAAAATTGGCAGACCAATTTTTAATAGTCCAAAAGTAATAAATATTTTTTGAAAAGGAGACAATTTGAAGGATAGAAAAGAGGAAAAATTAAAATCCAGGTTGTAAGACTCTGAGCGTGCAGTGGTAAAATGAATAACCTTCTCCGTTTTTGACTTTGAACCTAATAGTCAAAAAAAATAGCCTACTGAAATACAGCAGGCTATCTCGTAAAGAAAAACTCACGTAGTGACTACCATAATAATTCATCCAATTTATTGCTAATATCATATTTAGTTAGATTCCCCTCTTTTTTATCTACTATCTCCCCATCTTTGAAGAACAAAAGAGTAGGGATACTGCGAATACCATATTTTTTAGGCGAGTCTGGATTTGTATCCACATCTAAGCTAGCCATGATTGCTTTCCCATCATATTCACCTGCCAATTGTTCTACAATAGGGCTTACCATTAGACAAGGACCGCACCATTCCGCCCAAAAATGAACCAGTACTGGTTTTTCGCTGCCACGCACAACGATTTCATTAAAATTTGAATCTGTAGCTTCAATTACGTTTGCCATTGTTCTTAATTTTTTGATGTTAAAAAAAATAAATTATTCCGTCAAAAGGAACTTTCTTTTGTATATCCAAATAGACGTTTAAGATTGAGGCATTTGAAGGAAAAAAGAAATGTTTTTTTAAAAAATAACACAATTAATAAATAATCAATCATTTCTTTTTGAAAACAAATTAGTTGGAGTATTATTGTTAAGTAATGATAAAAAATAGATTATGACAAAATCACTGATAAACTTAAATCTAAGATGCTATGCGATTGAACTTCGACGTATCCACCATTCTGCCAACAATAAATTCGGCACCCAACACAGCCAAGCAATGATTACATAAGCCTCAATAAAACCCATGCCGAGTCCTTCTGTGAATAATGGCAACCAAATTCGGAGTGTGACTGCCGCAAAGGTCAGGGCATAACTGCGAATCATCCATTGTTGATGGAAAACGATTTTTTTCTTTTGAATGCTTGTGTAAGCATTGAAGGTGGTAAATAACCATAAGACTGCAAGTGAAGCAAAACCGAGAATCGAGACGATTCCACCTGTTGCGAAAAGGGCAATGTACAGTCCTGCAATGCCACTCAATAAAACCGAAATGACATAAATTTTGCCCAAATTGCGGTGTAGATTCATTCTATTTTGACGGAGTTTTAGGCTGAATTGCGACCAGCCTGTAAGCAAGGCTATTCCTCCCAATGCAATATGGGTGTAGAATAGAAAATGCCAGAGGTAGTTTTGAAAAAGTTCGGGAGGTTTTCGGCCAAGTAAGCCTTGATTGGACATATCTACCACAAAGTAGAGTAAGGGATAAATGCCAATCATAGAAGCGAGAAGGGCGAAGAGAAGGAAGAGTAGTTTTTTCAAAGTTTTGGGTTTTTAGTTCAAAAATAAAGGCAATTTACTACAATCGAAATTAACAATGACAAAAATCACTTTCCCAAAGGACTTATGCCTTTTGGGAACTCTAAAATCTATATTAAATTTAGTATTGAATTTTATTGGTGAAAGTTGCAAACAACTGAGATTTTAATCAACTATAAATCGAAGATTTTCACGTTTAAATTTTCACTTAGTCATCTAAAAAAATAATTTTTATGAACTTTAATCTAAGTCAATACGGAATTGATGTTTCCGAAATTCATCGAAACTCTGCTGTCCCGTTACTATATGAAATTGCCTTCAAATATGAAAAGGGTACAGCTATGTCTGAGACAGGTGCGTTGATGGTTTATTCTGGTGAAAAAACGGGCCGAAGCCCAAAAGACAAACGTATCGTCCGTAATCCTTCTTCTGAAAACAATATTGACTGGGGCGCAATCAATATTGATTTAGATGAACATGTGTTTGATATCAATCGGGAACGTGCTATAGATTATCTCAATATTCTTCCAAGATTGTTTGTTGTAGATGCTTTTGCAGGTTGGGACGAAAAGTATCAAATTAAGGTAAGAATTATTTGCACAAGAGCTTATCATGCGCTTTTCATGCAAAATATGCTGATCATGCCCACTGAAGAGCAATTGCTCAACTTTGGAGAGCCTGACTATGTGATATTCAATGGGGGTGGATTTCCTGCAAATCGCCACACCTCGAAAATGACCTCCAAAACCAGTATCGATGTTAATTTAGAAAAGAAAGAAATTGTCATTCTTGGAACAGAGTATGCGGGTGAAATGAAAAAAGGTATTTTCTCTGTCATGAATTACTTGATGCCTTTGAAGAATGTACTTCCCATGCACTGTTCCTGCAATGTGGGAGAAGACGGTAATGTGTCCATTTTGTTTGGTCTTTCGGGGACAGGTAAAACAACCTTAAGCGCAGACCCAAAACGCAAATTGATTGGTGACGATGAGCACTGCTGGACGGATGATGGAGTCTTCAATATCGAAGGAGGTTGTTATGCCAAAGCTATTGACCTTTCGGCTGAGAATGAGCCTGATATCTACAATGCTATAAGGTATGGAACGGTCCTCGAAAATGTGGTTTACGACCCCAAAACTCGAATGGTTGATTACTCCGATACTTCAATCACCCAAAACACACGGGCTTCTTACCCCATTCACTACATCGAAAATGTACAGATTCCTTGTGTAGCAGGTCATGCGAATCATGTCATTTTCTTGACTTGTGATGCATTTGGTATATTGCCTCCGGTGAGCGAATTGACTCCCGAACAAGCAGGTTATCACTTTATTTCGGGTTATACTGCTAAAGTTGCAGGTACTGAGATGGGCATAACAGAACCACAAGCCACTTTTTCGGCTAACTTCGGCGCAGCATTTATGATGTGGCATCCAAACAAATACGCTGAATTGTTGGCTGAAAAATTGAAGAAACACAATGCGAAAGCTTGGTTGGTCAATACAGGTTGGACAGGCGGAACTTATGGAATAGGGTCAAGAATTAAGTTGAAATATACTCGTGCTATCATTGACGCAATTCACAATGGCGACTTTGATACGGTAGAAAAAGTTGTTGATCCTGAATTTGGATTTAAAATTCCAACAAGCTGTCCCGGCGTTCCTTCGGAGTTGTTGATTCCCAAAAATACTTGGAGTGATAAAACTGCTTATGACCAAATGAAGGAGAAATTGGTTGGTTTATTCCAAGAAAACTTCAAACAATTTGAAGCGAAAGCCAACCCTAAGATTACCCATGCAGGGCCTAAAGTTGGTGAAGTAATAAGCAATTGATACGATACAGTTGAGTATAGGACAAAAGTATATTTGCTGGAAAACCTTATAGGTTTAAATCTTAAAACTTTATACAATTCTGTTGATAATGTGAATTTATATAAGGAAAAACCTATAAGGTTTAGGTTTTGAATCAGAAAAACGTTTTGCCCTGTACTGAGACGATATAGTTCATTCATGGGAAAATAAACAAAGAGGCTGCTTTACTCTAAAAAGTTAAAGCAGCCTTTTCTTTTTACTGAAGTGATAGAAAGGTAAAAAATTTGAAAAAAGGGCTTGCTCATTTAAACCTTATAGGTTTTGAAAACCTATAAGGTTTGTTGGTGTTTGGTAAATAAAACAAGCGTATCATGAGTCAAACAGATTACCGTCCTCAACTATACCCCAATCAATATTATCATTGTGTAAACCATGCTGTTGGAAGTGAATTATTGTTTCGAGAAGAAGCCAACTACCATTACTTTTTAGAGAAATATAGAAAATATATTGCTCCAATTACGACTACTTATGCTTATTGTCTGATGCCAAATCATTTTCATTTCCTAATTCGTATTCATTCAGAAGATAAAATTCAAAAACACCATCAAAAAATCAAGCCAAACGAGCCTTTAGATTTAGAGACCTTTGACTACCACAAATTCATTAGCCAACAATTCAGTAATTTTTTCAATGCGTATGCGAAAGCCTACAATAAACGTTTTTTGAGAAGGGGGGCATTGTTTGAAGATTATTTTAAACGCCCTACAGTTAAGGGGCGAATCCATTTTTTAAAAACCTTGCGATACATTCATCAAAACCCTGTGAAACACGGATTTGCAGTGAAGATAGAAGAATGGAAATTCAATTCTTACCACGCTTATTTGAACACTCAAAAGAAGGGAAGGTATAAAAGAGAGGTATTCTTGTTATTTGAAGATGTGGAGGATTTTAAACAGTTTCATCAATCCTACGGAGATGAAAAAGACCTTATAGGTTTTGAAAACCTATAAGGTCTAACAAACAATAATCATTTGTTACTCAAAAGAATACTCTCGTGTATTCACATTTAGCGTAACCGTATAAGTACCCGCAGTAACAGGAATATTTCCCCCATCAATTGTACTTACACCAGAAGGAAAGTCAGCCCCTCCCCAATTGATAGGCCAATCGCCATTCGCTCTGAACTTGGCTTCACCATCCACCAATTCAAACGTACCTCGCACAATAGCAGGATTGTCCATATCAACGGTCATATTCGTATCTTCTCCCCATCCTCCGGGCGTTGCGTCGCCAATAATACTTACTGTTGCAGGACCAAAGCTGTAATCACCTGTTACGGCATTTATGCTAATCATATAGAGGCCTTTGCTAACAGGTATGTCGCTACCATCTTGTGTACCCAAACCAACAGGAAAATCGCCAGAACCCCAGTTGATGGGCCAATCGTTGTCGGCTCTGAATTTCGCTGAGCCATCATTGAGCCCCAATACCATTCGGTAAATACCACCGCCAACGTGCTTCATATCTGTATCGCCATCCCATCCTCCAGGCGTAGCGTCACCAATTACTCCTACAGGAGCTACTTCAAAACTGTATTCAAGTGTATTGGAATTGAAGCTGATGTTGTAAAGACCAGCCTCCACAACAATATTGCTACCTCCCTGAACACCTACGCCATTTGGAAAGTCTGTACCTCCCCATTCAAGGTCGGTCCATGCATCATTTGCTCGGAATTTAAGTTCGCCTTCTTTCAGGGGAGCAGTGAGTGTATAGATGCCATCGCCATCGTCATCCTTCATATCTGTATCGGGCTCGTTCCAATCATTAGGTGTTGCAGAACCGATGATTGCCAAAGTTTCGATTTTTGGTACATCTCGTACATATTCAAAACTATATGCCAAAGTTGCATCATTGAAAGTCACTTTGTAGTAGGCTTCATCCATGCTGAAAACGATATTAGAACCAAACTCCTCTGCAATACCATCGCCTTCATTGTCGCCATAGATTTTACCCATAGAATAAGGCATTTCTGAGAATCTGAATCGGTCTCCATTTACCAATGCGATTTCGTTCAATACCCAAGTATTGTCTTCTGTTTGGGTGAATGAATACGCTTCTCCCTGAAAATCGTTGAAGTTGCCATGTAAATATAAGCTTTGAAGATTGCTTTCAAGATTGACAGTAGGTGTAAGTGTGTAAGCCAGAGTCGCATCATTGAAGCGGAAATTGACTTCGCCTGTATATCCACAATCTGTATCAGGACCACCCCCTGTGGTAACTTCTACCACACCATCACAATCGCTGTCACCCCAGTCGTCTTTACACCAATCTACACAGTTTTTGAGCTTCCATGCACCTCCTTCCAAGTTTACTCCTTTGAGTTCCCAAGTATTGTCCGCTACCAACTCAAAAGCATCTGCACCCCATCCATTGTATCCACCTGCCAAATACAATTCGTCTAAAACTGCAGCATACAAAGATGCGGTAATCTCAAAATTGACGGTTCTATCTACTGACTGACCTTTGGAATCACTCACATTGACGGTTAATTGATACATTCCAACTGCCAAAGTATCTGCGCCAAAACTGTTTCCTGCAATGACCAAAGAATCTGCTGTTCCCGATAAAGACTCGGTTACAGAGGTGATTTGGTTTCCAGTTGCATCGGTCAAGGTAGCCGTTGCAGAAGCCAATGGTGAAATAGTACCATCTACAAAATGTACGGTAATGTCAAAGCCCCCCAAAACTACTTTGGTTGCATCGGCAGGGCTGATACTCAATATCCCAGGAGCAAAATCGGTCAGTGCTGCTCTATCGATTTCTTCTTTTTGACAACCGATAAAGACCAACACCCCGACAAAAAGTGTTAGTATTAATTTTATATTTTTCATTTTATATTTTGATTGTTTGTTTGAATTAAAAATTGAAGTATCGGATACCTTGAAGGTATCCGATACTTATTAAATCAATAACCTGAATTCTGACTCAACTTGGTATTTGCTAACAATTCTGCAAACGGTATGGGCAATAGATTGCGGAAACTTTCAGTCGTAGTACCTTCTGCAACGCCTCCTTTCCAAGGCCATACGCCATTTTCGGTAAACAAATTGTAGCGAATCAAATCGGTGCGACGATGTCCTTCCCAATACATTTCTCTGCCTCTTTCGTCTAAGATAAACTCCAAAGTCAAGTCACCTGCTGCAATATTCCCGCTGTCGTTATTGTAAGCACGTTCTCTCAATTGATTGATGTAACCAACTGCGGTAGCCAAGTCACCCCCCGTGCCACCTCTTACTACTGCTTCGGCATACATCAAATAGATATCTGCCAAACGGAACATTGGGAAATCGGTGTCAATGTGAGTCAAGTCAGAACCTATTTCGCCCTCTGAAGTCACATTCACATATTTAGGTACTGCGTAGCCATCATTGAAGCTGCTGATATCTTCGATTTCTTTGTTTTGACCATCGGTATAAAAAATGGCTCTTTCATCAATATCACCTGTTTCGTCAGGAAACAAATTGACCAAAGCACTTGTAGTTCTAAGACCGCCCCATCCACCATTTACGCCAAATTGTTCAGGATTTTCATCCATACTTCCACCAATAGGTGCATGAGTTAGATAGGTCATACCGCCCCAAGTTTGAGTGCTTTCTCCATCAAAAGGAATGGAAAAAATCAATTCATTGGACTTATGATTGTCTGCCATGAATAGATTTTGGTAAGTTTCCTCCAAACTAAACGCTCCACTATTAATGATTTTATTACATGCTGCTATACATTCACTATATCGCTCAGTGCCTGTGTAAACACCTGCATTGAGGTACAATTTAGCTTGTAATGCCCACAACGCTGCTTGACTCGCTCTGCCATATTCTTGTTCGCCCGCAGCTACCATGTCGTTTTCGATAGCATTCAATTCGCTTTCGATGAAGTTGAAAACCGTTACACGGTCTGCTTGTGAAGGTGCTTCGGATCCTACGCTTGACTCCTCTGTGTAGAAAGGAATTTTTCCGAATAAATCAATTCCATGCCAGTAACTCAAAGCCCTCAAAAATCGAGCTTCTGCTCTATAAGCTTTTACATCTGACTGAACAGCAGCACTTACATCTCTTGCGCTTAGTTTGTCATCGGTACTTTCTCGAATGAACTCGTTTGCCATAGAAACTTGGAAAAAGATGCGATAGTACATCGCTCTTACAAACTGATTGGCAGAAGTCCAAGTATGATTGTGCAAGTCGGGTAAACCTTCATCTCCCCAACCAATGACTGCCTCATCGGTGGTGACTTCTTGAAACTGCCAGTATTGACGTAGGTAATTGGAAAAACCTTCGTCTAAGCTCGAAATATCGGCTTCGCCCGCAGGGCCGTCTTGTCCTGTCACAGCAAGTCCAGCATAAACTTTGGCAATAAAAGCACGGTAAGCAGTTTCATCTTCAAAGAATACATCGGGAGTTGTACTGTCTTTGGGGACTAAGTCTAAGTCGGTACAGGATGTCAATATAATGAATAGCGACATCAAAGAATAGATAAATATTTTTTTCATTTTATGTATGTTTGTTTTTTTTTAGGAAATACTATTTACAAAGTAACAAAATAGAAGGTGATTTGTAAATAGATGTTGTGTCACTGACCTTACGAAAGAGCTTTTTGGAAGTAAGAGGTAGGATTTGACTTTTGATAATCTTAATTCCTACTTCTTACCTCTTTCTTCCTACCTCCTTTATAGTCCAAGATTCAAACCAAAAATAAAGGTTTTTGCTCTTGGATATGGGTTGTTGTCAATTCCTGGATCTGCAATCCCTCCAGAACTTACCTCTGGGTCAGTACCTGTATATTCCGTCATCGTAAATAGGTTTTGACCTGTTGCATACAATCTCAATTTCATGCCATTTGGCAAGTTGGGAATCGTATAGCCCAAAGTCAAGTTTTCCATACGAAGGAATGAGGCATCCTGTACGTAGTAGTCAGAAAAATATTGAGGTCTTGTAAAGTTGGTTACTAAGACAGACTCATGTACATTGTTGAGGAAGCCTGCACCTTCATTGATGCGGTCGAAATATCCTCTTTGAGAAGCATTGTTGTTATATACAAAGTTTCCGACATTGGCACGAAGTGTAAATCCTAAGTCGACTCCTTTGTAGTTCATGCTTGATGAAAAACCAAAAATCCAATCAGGAGCGGGTTTTTCGTAAGCACGTTTGTCCAAATCATTGACCATCCCATCGTTGTTCAAGTCTTCGTAAATATCTGCCAAATCAGCCGTTCCATCATCATTGTAGTCTACACCATCTGCCAAAGGATTGCCATTATTATCCAGCTTGTGTTGGAAGACGTAGAAAGATCGAACAGGAGAGCCGACTTGATTGATTTGGACATTGTTACCTACTCCACCCGAAATACCACCAGTCAAAATACCTTGGTTGCTGATTCGGTCAATTGCCAATACTTCGTTGTTGTTTTTAGCGGCATTGAAGCCAATGTTCCAATCAAAGTTGGCTGTATTCAATAGGTAGGCTTCTACAGCCAATTCAATTCCTGTGTTTTCGATTTCTCCGATATTGGTCAAAACTCTATCCGTCAAGTTGGTTCCCGCAGGTACATTGACGGTAAAGAGCAAATCATCGGTTGTTTTTTTGTAGTATTCAATCGAACCTGTGATTCTGCCATTGGCGATACCAAAGTCCACACCTACATTAAGAGTTGTTGTTTCTTCCCACTTCAAGTTGGCATCGTAACCATTTGGTCTTGCAGTTGTCACAAACTCATCTCCAAATTGGTAGCGTGCGTCAAACTGACTGAAAGAATAGCGTGGTAAGTATCCAAAGTTTGGAATCTCTTGGTTTCCAATTGTTCCGTAACCGACTCTTAGCTTCAAATCAGAAAAAGTATTGCTCAAACCGTCTGCAAAATCTTCTTGCATAATTCGCCAAGCAAAGGCATAAGAGGGGAAATTACCCCAGCGATTGGCTGGCCCAAATCGGGTAGAACCGTCTCGACGGAAGTTTACTGTAAATAGGTAACGGTCTAAAATGTTGTAGTTTAATCGTCCGAAGAATGAAATCAGCTTGTTCTGAATCACAACATCTCCTCCTTCAAATTCGGTTGCAGATCTTGCATTGTCGATGCCAAATACATCGGTTGTCAAATCGTATCCTCTCAAAAAGAAGTATTCTTCGTTCCATTCTTGGTAGGAGTAACCTCCTGTCAAATCAATATCGTGCGAATCGCCAAGAGCCACTTTGTAGTTTAGGTAAGTCTCCAATAAAACACTGGTTCTGGTTGCATCTTCTGCTCGATGTTCTCCTGTGATATCTGATACCGAAGTATTAAGGTAAGTGGTAGGTTGGAATTTTCTTCTTTCGATGTTGGCAACGTCATACGCCAAATTCATTTTGGCAGACAAACCATCTACTACATCATCAAATTTGTAATTCAATCCTAAACTACCAATGTTTCTAAAGGTCTTTCCTCTTGTCACTACCTGTTCGATACCTGATACTGGATTTCGAGGTGCATTGATGTTACCGTACTCAAAATAACCTCCCAATGCCGTATTCGTTGGGTCGAGGATGGCTTGTGTTGGGTCAAAACTCAACGCACTTCCTACCACTCCAATGTCAAACAAGTCTTTGGTGTAAGCACCTTTTAAGCTTGTATTGACATCCAATTTGTTGTTGAACAAAGATTGGTTCATGTTAGCCGAATAACTGGTACGTTGTGTTTCAGAACCTCTCACGATTCCTTCAATTTCTTGGAAACTACCCGACAAACGGTAGTTCAAGTTTTCGCCTCCCCCCATGAAACTCAAAGAGTGGTTTTGTCCTTTGCCTTTTTGAAGGGTTTGACTGTACCAATCGGTGTTCGAACTGCCCAAAGATTCAAGTGCTTGAGGTTTTTTGCCCGTCACTACATTGCGAAATTCATCAGCAGTCAACATTCCACTTTCTTCATTTGCGACTTCAGAAGTACTGACATACACACCGTACTCAATTTTACCTCTTTCACCTGCTTTTCCTCTTTTGGTAGTAATCAAGATTACACCGTTTGCGCCTCTCGAACCGTAAATGGCTGCGGCAGAAGCATCCTTCAATACTGTAAAAGTTTCGATGTCGTCTGGATTCAAGAAGTTCAAAGGATTTCTACCTTTAGAGAACCCTCCTGGATCATGCGGTTTGTTGTCAATAGGGATCCCATCAATGACAATCAAAGGTTCATTTCCTGCGGTAATAGAAGTGCCACCTCTAATCCGAATAGCGGTTTGACCACCAGGTTCACCATTGCTGCCAATGATTTGTACCCCTGCAATTTTGCCTGTCAATAGCTGCTCAGGAGAAACAATTGCTCCTTTGTTGAAGTCTTCGCTGGATACCGCACTGACTACTCCCGTCACATCTTCTTTCTTCACTCCTCCGTAGCCCACTACGACTACTTCTTGTAGGTCTTGACCTGCTACTAAAACAACATCAATGGTGCTTTTTCCTTCAATATCAACTGTCTGAGATTGATAGCCAATAAAAGAAAATTGCAATTGAGTGGTTCCTTCTGGCACTGAAAGTGAGTAATGTCCGTCCAAATCGGATATCGTTCCTGTGATGGTATTTGGAATGATGATGTTTGCTCCAATGAGTGGCTCGTTGGTGTCACCATCCGTCACCGTGCCACTGACGGTGTTTTGTGCATAGGCAAACTGACCATAAATCAGTAAGACCAACACGAATAGTAAGTTTGTAAGAAGTTTAAGTCTCATAATATTTACTTTGTGTTTGTATAAAAGTTATAGGATATTATTTTTTGAAAAGAATACTGTACTTCCAAGAATGAAAAAAAACGATAAGGGTTGTTTTACTACAGAGTAAAATTATCAAATAAAGATTTTTTTTTGATACTCAGAAATACTTCCTTGCAAATTTAACAAGCATTGAAGCCAAATGAAACATAATTGGAAGTGGAATAGAAAAAAGTGGATGACTTTAGAGGCAATTAAGGATTACACTTTTCATTTTCAAGTCATTAAATAAAACAAAGAAAATTCTAAAAGTGGATGTCTTAAAAGTAATGTCCCTGCAATCTGTATCTGTATATTCTCCAAAAAAAATGTTATTTTGGCTTTTATTGTCCAATTTTAGCCTCACGAAATAAGGCGAAAAAAAACGAATACTAATGCTAAAAAAGCTGAATGTAATATGGGGAATTCTGTTGTTGAATAGTTTTTCGCTTTGCAGCCAAGTAAATATTGATTCTTTGCTGAACGAACTTGACCAAGCGATAGTAAAACAAGATACCTATATTGCAGCAAAAGAATTTGAGATTGATGCTTTAAAAAAACAACTTCAAACAACAAACGGATTATCTATTGAGGCTTATCATCTCAATAACAGACTGTATGAACACTACAAACAGTACAATTTCGATTCGGCATTGCACTACATTTATGCCAATTTGGATTTGGCTGCAACATTGAACAGCCCCAACAAGATAGCAGAATCAAAGTTGGATTTGTCGGCTATTTTGACTACAACAGGTATGCCTCACGAGGCTATAGAAAATATGCAAACGATTCAAAAGAATCAATTGGTCAAAAATGGGTTATATGATTATTACTACACCTACAAACAGGCTTATCAAAAACTTTATGAATATACGCTGAATGAAAAATTTGCTCCTGACTATCGCCTTAAAACCAAACTTTACCAAGATTCTTTGCTGCAATCCGTTGCACCTGATTCTGATTCCTATTTATTGGAGGCTGGATTTTTGGCTTTTGAAGAAGGGAGTTTAGAAAAAGCGGAACAGATATACTTGGATTTGTGCAACAATAGGTTGACCTACGGAACGGCTATCTATGCAAGGGTTGCAGGTACATTGGCCAGTATTTACGAACAGAAAGGTCAAAAAAGGCTTCAAAAGAAATATTTGATTTTATCGGCTATTTCGGATATTCAAGCAGTGGTGAAAGAAAATGCCTCTTTGACCTCTTTGGCCATGCTGTTGTATCAAGAAGGCGAAATCAATCGAGCCAATAGGTATATTGAATATGCTTTGGAGGATGCCAATTTTTACAATGCTCGTCTTCGAAAAATTGAAATATCAAAGGTTTATCCTATCATCAACAATGCTTATCAACTGCAAATCGAAAAGCAAAAAAACGAACTTCGGTTTGCGCTTACGGGCATCACAGCCATCTCACTATTGTTGATTATAGCGTTGGCATATATTTATCTGCAAATGCGAAAATTGGCGCAGGCTCGAAAAAATCTACACAATCTCAATCAAGGATTGGCCAATGCAAATACACAACTGAACGAACTCAATCAAACCTTGCAGTCGACAAACGAACAGTTGAGCGAATCAAATCAACAATTGAACCTCTCCAACGAACGGTCTAACACCTTGAACCAAGAATTGCAGCAATCAAATGAACGCCTAAACAAACTGAACAAGGAGCTTCAAGAAGCGAATTATATCAAGGAAGAATACATTGGTCATTTTTTGAATCAGTGTGCTGCCTATATTGACAAATTGGAAAATTACCGAAAAATAGTCCGCAATAAAGTGTTGACCAAACAATACAATCATTTGGTGAAACTAACGGAGCCTAATAGTTTCATCAAAACAGAATTGAAGGATTTTTACAATAGTTTTGACAATGCCTTTCTTCGATTGTATCCAGATTTTGTAGACAAGTTCAATGCGCTTTTGGAGGAAAACAAACCTGTTTCACCTAAAAAAGGAGAATTACTCAACACAGAACTTCGCATTTTTGCGCTTATTCGATTGGGAATCAGTGACAGCCACAAGATTGCAAATTTTCTGCGTTATTCGGTCAATACGATTTATAATTATCGTGCAAAAATTAAGAATAAGTCGGCGGTGAAACGGGAACAGTTTGAGGAATATGTGATGGGGATTGGAGCTTTTTAAGGGAAGTTTTGATGTTCACTTTGACCATACATTATCTCCCTTGTTTGTTATTGTCTTGAAACAGCCTTCAGCCATTCCCCAATCAAATCTGCATTTACATCTTTCATGCTTCTGATTTTGAGGTTTCTAAAGGTTTTTCCGCTTCCTTCTAACAGGTTATCGGGATCTTCGATTTTGTCGAAATTGTAAAAGCCAAGCGTAATGTGCGCTTTTGCAGTTCTGAAATAGACAAAATCTTTTGGATTTCCGAAAACAGGAAAACCCCATTTGATTGCCTCCGAAACTCCTTCTACATTTTCGTGTATCAACTCTCTAAGGGTTTCTAATATCTCCACTTGCGATTCGGAAGCGTTGGCGATGTAGTCGGTTACTGTTTGGTTGAAGTTCATGTTATTCTATATTTTTTTTCATAATTGTTATTCTTCACAAGATTCCTTAAAACGAAAAGAAGTACTATAAGAATGCAAATATACCGTAATAATAGTAATCAGCATACTGCTGTACAAATTGATTTTTGAACCACAAAAGTCTCAAAAGGGCACAAAAGAGATGGTTGAATTTCAGTCCTTTACTTTTGTTTTCTTTGTGCCTTTTGTGGTTGAATTAAAAATGTACAGTAGTATGAGTAATCACTTCAATATACTAATTTTTCCAGACAAAACCTTAAGTTTATCATTTGATTGAAGTCGGATGAAATAGACATACACACCGATGTCCAAGCTTTTGTATTGGTATCTTCCATCCCACGAAAAATCACTATTTGACTCATACACTGCATTTCCCCATCTGTCATAGACGGCGGCATGAATGACTTCAAAACGGCAATTTGAAGTCATGGTTATTCGGTCATTTACTCCATTGTCGTCAGGTGAAAAGGCATTTGGAATGACGAATCTGCAATTGGTACATTCTTCGGTTTCTAAGCGAAAGGAACCTTCCGATTCACAAGCTCCCAATACGGTCTTGATGTTGTACAAACCTGCATCCTTCAATAGAATAGAATCCTTGGAATTAAACGATTTCAAAAGAATCAAAAAATCCAAACAGTTTGAGTTTGATTGGACATTGGAAAAGAAACATCATGTGTTCAAGATTGTTAAAAAAGAGAACTCCAATTCGACAAACGAAGAAATTTTAGGATTGATTTCTTTAATTGATTTTCCCAGTGAACTTCGCCTACATATCAACCTAATAGAAAATTCAAATGAGAATAAAGGTAAAAACAAGAAGATAGATAGAATTGCAGGATGTTTATTGGCATTTGCTGTACAAGTGGCGTTTGAAAAGGGATATTTGGGCTTCGCATCTCTGATTCCCAAAACATTGTTGATTCCACTTTATGTCAACAAATACGGTTTTAGTAGGTATGGAAGGCAATTGGCAATCGAGAAAAAAGCGGCTATTGAGTTAATTCAAAAATACTTATAATATGAAGTACGAAAAAATCTATCAAAAATTGAAGCAACAGTTCAGCGACGAAGAAATCGTTGATTCTATGTTGATTCCTGCTGATTTGACCGAAAAAGAACAACAGGAATTGGCAAACGAAATGACAGCAATCAGAAAACAGAGTTTGAGAGAAACAACTGAAGAAGATAGAATTTTGGCAGATGTAATGAGGCTACGCTTTCAGATGGAGGCTTATGTAAAAAGCGATGGTTTTTCTTTTCAAAAAACATTTGGCAAATTCTTGGAGGAATACATCAGAGTACTCAAAAAAACCAGACGAGAAATAGCAGAGGATTTGGCTATTCATTACACCAAATTGAGCCGCATTATCAATGACAAAGAAGAACCCAATATTGAATTGAGTTATCGTTTGGAAAAACATTCTGGTAACTTGATAAAAGCAGAAACTTGGTGGCGACTGACTGTTAAAAAACAGGCGTTTGTTATTTCTAAAGATGTGGAAACGAGAAGGAAGGAGCAACGAAAAGTGAGAAATTATTTAATCATGTAATTTCTCACTTTTAGTAATTATCCACTCATTACAACTCCACAATCAACCCTTCATTCGCAGGAATCTCCCCATTACAAACCGCTTGGTGAATCTCCGCCATTCCCTCCAAACCGTCAATTTTTCTGAATTTCATCCATTGACTTGTTTTCCCAATTGTTTCCATCATAAAGGCATTGCTTTTTTGGTTGAACTTGGCAAAACCCCATTCCTTGATGCGTTTTTGGATGTGACCAGGCGCAAAGAAAAACTCACTTCTTTCGGTGATGATTCCCTTTTTGGGTTGGGCATTTGTCCAGTGCGTTAGACCGACATTGATGGTGAACTTCATGTTGTCGCCCAACTGTGTGTGCAAATCCACCAATAGTTTTTGGTTTCCAGACATATCCACAATCACCGTTGGAACAGTTGGGTCAATCCCTTCAATGGCATTGTAGGTCGTCACTTCGTCGTAAATTCCCAACTTTTTGACCATTTCCACATTGCGTTGAGAAGTGACACCAATTACGGTTGGTGCGTTTTCATCAGCTTGCAGGGCATAGCCCAATCCAATACTGGTTTTGCTCGAAGCACTCAATACCAAAATCTGTTTTGCGCCATACCATTTGTTGTCTTGCAGGGCATCCCAAATACAGAAAGAGGTGAGATACAAGGGGTAAAGCAAAGCACGTCCTTTGTCCATTGCAGAAGAGTAGCCTTTTTCGGCTTTCACTCTGCGATACAAATTGTAGCCTTGTGGCAATTTGGAACGGTGTTCAGAACCTTCAATGAATTGCTGCTCAGAAACTTTGACAGGCTTCATCTTCAAGTGGCTTGCAGGTGGGAAATAACCAAAAAAGCGGTCGCCCACAGGAATCGAGTCCACATTTGATTCGACTACATCCGCAAATCCCCAAACGGGAATGATTCCCCAGCCATTGGTATCTTCGCCTGCGGGTGGAAAGAATCGCCAGTAACCCAATTGATTTCCTGCCACAGCGTAGGTGATGTTGTTAGAGGTAAAAGCAAATTTGTCGATTTTGACCAAGAGTTCGCCCTCTCCTATTTCGAGGTCAGATTTAGGTGTTTCTGCCAAACGACCTTTGAAGAACATGTCCTTTCGGATTTGGAATTGAGGTCTTTGAAGGGTTTGTTTTTCGTTTTCGGCAGCGTCCAATTCTCGGATAAACTGTTGGAGTTTCATCATGGCAGGCATGGCATAGTTTTTCATTTTCTTCAAAAGTGCTTGTTTTGGAGCATCTTCTTTGGAGGCATTTCTCACCATTTCACTGAATCCATCTAAGCGATTTTGTACCAGCCATTTGCGGAGGTCTTTGTATTGCGACCAAGTGAATTGGTTCATCATCAAAGCCGCCAACATTCGTATCCAATCGGTATCGTGATTGGGCAAGGGAACGATGCCACAGATTTTGTTTTTCTCCTTTTCGTCTTCAAAATTCACTTCAATGTGAGCGACGAATGCGGCACTAAAAACGGGCTGGTAAGAGCGCACTGTTTGTGGGGTGATGACATTGCCCTTGAAGATGGGAGTCTTTGGCAAATCGGAGCGAATCGGTGTTGCCGAACAGTCGATGTGAATGTGTTGGGTGCTGGTTGGGATGGTGTCGTTTTTGAATACAATTTTATCGGCTTCAATGCTTTGCACTCGCCCTTTACGCACTACTTTTTTGATGCGACGCAATTCGGTGGCTTCTGCTTGACTAACCGTTGCGCCATGAAACATTTGTGGTCGAACGCTTTTATCGAGCCTCAAAAGCACGCCCGATTCCTCCAAACGGTCAAACAAATCTTCAATAGAATTGGCTTTTGCTACGGCTTCAAATTGTGCCGCCTGTCCTCCCATTGTGGCTTCAAAAAATTCTTCTGTGGGTTGGATTTTTGCTCGGTCTATCAACCAAGCATCTCTGGACACTATCCATGTGATGTTGTCTGGATTTACCCGATTTTCCAATAGCCACAAACAAGCGTCAATCCCCGTTTTGCCGCCTCCTATGACCACAAAACCTTTTGGAGGTGTGGTAATTTTGGGCAAGTCATTGAGGGGCATGAATTGGACTTCGGGCGCTATGGTGAAGTTGGGTGTGTGGGTGGAAGGAACGGCTGTTTTTAGGTACGTTGCATCGACCAGTTTTTTGTTCACCTTCACTTCAAATTCTTCCCCTGTCATCATGGAAGTGAATTTGTAATCGCCCTTGTATTCACACAATGGAAAATACTGTACTCTGCCTGTTGGTAAGAATTGATGGCGCATGACTTCATCAAAATAGGCACTGACTTCTGCGCCTGTCGCCAAGTCGTGCAAGCCTTTGTTTAAGCCTACTTCGTCTTTGCGTCCTTTGCTCAATTCTTTGGAACTGACTCCATAAAACTGCGAGGGTTGGTGTAGGGTGACAAATGGATAGGCGACATTCCAATGTCCGCCGGGTTTGGCGTATCTATCGACGATGATGATGTTGAAGTTGGTTTCTGTGACCAATATATCGGCAAATGCCATTCCGACTGCGCCGCTTCCGACTATGAGGTAATCTGTTTCGAGTATCATTTTACTTTTTTGTTTTGAAGGCGATTTGATTGTTTTTATTTCATTGCAAAGAAACAATGATTTGAGTTTAATTCCCTTGATGTAGGTTAAGTAGTGGAGGTTTTTGAAGTAAGATGCCCCAAAGGGGCGAAAGCAATAGCGTAGGGCGATGCCCTACGAAACAAAAAGAGGCAATATTAGCCCTGAAAGGGCGAAAGCAAAGAATAGAGTAAAATGCTTCCGCCCTTTCAGGGCTAATATCACAATACGCTTGACACACAGGGCGTTGCCCTGTGCTATTGATACAACCCTTTCAGGGTTAATAAACAAGGTTTTTTCTTAGCTTTACGACTATGGAATATAGCCTCGACACTACAAATAGCGTCTGGGCTAGTCCCTTTCTATTTTCAAATAATTTTCGGTAAATATGACGAGAATTACATCACTCCTCTGCCAACTGTTTTCTGATTCGGCTGAGTGATTCGGGTTGAATGCCGAGATAGGAGGCAATGTATTTGAGGGGAATTTGTCGGAGGAGTTTGGGGTTTTGGTTTAAGAGTTGGAGGTATCTTTCTTTGGCGGATAGGGTGAGTAGGGAGATTTCTCGTTCTTCTTTTCTTCGGTAGATTCTTTCGGCATTGAGTCGTCCGATTCGCTCGGCGCTTTTGTATTGGTAACACAATTCTTCTAAGTCTGTTTTGTGGATGGACAAAACAGTGACGGGTGTCAATGCTTGAATCGCCATCAAGGAAGGTCTTTGGGTCAGGAAGGAGTAGTAAGCGCTCACATAATCATGGTCAAACATAAAGGCGACCGAGATTTCTTCTCCGTCTTTGCTGCTGTAAAATCCTCGACAAGTGCCTTTGAAGATGATGGACAAATACTGCTCTACTTGTCCATGTTTGCATAGGTATTCTCCTTTTTTGAAGGTTCTTTCTTTGATATGGCTGTTCATTGCAGCCCATTCCTCTTCGGATAGTTGTACGAGCTTGTTGAAGGTGGTTTTGAGTAGGTTGCTTTTGGAGGTTGGTGACATGAGAGTTTCTTTAAATTAAAGCCAATGAAACCAATGAAAAAGAGAATGCAAAAAACTCCAAAACGATTCTTCCCCAGTGCCATTTTCCCCATCTGTCTAATTCAAGGGGAAGTTCTTCATGGGACAAACTTTCTTCTGCAAAGCTGGCATTTGCTTTTTTGAAGTACAAAAAATAGGTGGAGAAAAATAGAAGGGTGAAAACGCCCATCAGAATGGGATAGAGTTGTTCTGTCCCGCACAAGTAGAGGGTATAGAATGTAGTAGCCAATGGAATTACAGTTGCTGCAATGGTCAAAGGGGCAAAAAACTGATAGATTTTTTTACCATAAGTTTTGTGCATTTCAAAGAAATCTTTTGGATGCAAGGATTTCCAATGGGGTACAAATAGAACGCCTTCACAAATTTGTGCGCCTAAAAAAATGCCTAATATTCCTGCGGATAAAGCGTATAGAATGGTGATTAGCATGTTTGATTCGTTTTTGAAAAAATTTTGTTTTCAAATATTGGTTCTTTGACAATTTTTGCAAAGCTTATAAAGACTACCATAGTGCAATATAATCTAAATAAAGGGGAACTCGTGAAGTCCGTTAGGACTTGAATATTTGTAGAAAAATGAAGAAAGTAATAACAGAACTCCATCCCGATTCACCATCGGGACAGGTCTCAGTTCAACCCAAACAGAATAAGCAAATACTACTGTGATTCAACTCCTAATGGAGTTGTGAGGCTCTCGTTTCTCTTTTTCTACAAATATTCGACTCCAAAAGGAGTCCTAAATCAAAGTTGCCATTCTTGTAGTTTTTGTTGTACTAGTCTTTACATCCTCCCCCCTACTTCTCCAAGATACTTCAATCCTTCCACATTCTCCAACATAAATTTTGGAATACTGTTTAAAAGATTTTGCCTCTCACAACTCCTTCACCAAATGAATATCCAAAGGCTCCAATTCAAATAATTCTTCATCCACTTCCTCTGCAATATCGCTCCCACAATTTCTATAAAAGTTATACGCAGACTGAGTTTCTGTTGAAGAAATGTACAAAGATTTTGCGCCTCTAAGTTTGGCTTCTCTACTCAAGTCGTCCATGATTCGTGTTCCAATTCCCTTTCTTCGATATTCCCTCGAAACATACATCAAATCCACTTGAAGTTGGTCCTTGTTTTTGCCTCGCCATTTGTGGGCAAGTACGCCAAATCCCACAAGGCGGCTTTGGTCAAATGCCCCAAAAGCTTTGCCTCCCTTTTCCAACTCACTCCTAAACCGAACGGTTAGTCTTTCTACTTCCTCCACACTCCAGTTTGGACATTCGTGTCCCGCTTTTATTTCTTTGAGTACCCCTTCCTCCATTTGATAGATGGAATGGATTCTTTCTGAACGGTCAATCTCTTGGATTTTTTCAGCATCTATCAGATGCAACTCTCTAAATGTAATCATCTGTAAGGACTATTTATAGCAACAAAAATACAGAAATCAACTCAAAAGCTTCCCTCCTATTACTCCACCTCTCCCCAAAAAATTCCCGTAAAAAACAAATACTCCACCTTCGTCATTTGGTATTTTGCAGTCAATTCGATGAGCTTGATGCTCGCTTCGAGGTATTTTTCCTGTCGTTTGTTGAGTAGAAAAACCGAACTCTCGCCAAAGGAAAACTTCGTTCTTTCTGCATTCAAGAGGACTTCATAATTCCGAACATTTTGCGTTTGAAGGTTTACTTGCTGTTCCAAAAGGCGTTGTTTCGCCAAAGTCGCTTCCAGTTTGTTTTGCAGAGTATTTCGTTTGGAGGCAATATCCAGTTCCACCTCTTTGATTTTGAGTTGATTTTCTTGAACGGCTGCCTTTTCACTCCTCATCAGCAAAGGCATCGAAAAGTCAAAACCCCATTTGTAGTTGGAAGTTGAATAATTGGGTGCAAGACTATTTTCGGAAGTGTTTAAAAGCGGATTGTATTTTACCTTCAATTTTGGTCTAAGTTTGTCCCTTTTCACCACTCCTTCAATTTCATATTGGGATATTTTCAGTTCCTTCTCCAAGATTTCGGGATGGTTCTCCATCATTTGCACCAAAGGCACTTCTACGGGTAGGGTAAAATCTGTTTCATTGAAGTTTTCGGGGATGGTCGAAGATTGAAGCTCAAGCGGTACTTGCTCGTACCACAAAAAATTCTCCAATTGCTGTTGGGTACTCAACAAGTTTATTTCATTGCTTTGAAGCTGATTCACACGGTCTTGCACAATCAGAAAAGCCTCCAAAGTATCAATTGCAGGTTTGTCGCCATTCCGAAACAGTTGTCGGGTAGCTTCCAAATATTCTTCCGCCAAAACCCTGCCTCCTTCAATAATTTGCTGCGTATTGAAGACCAATTGCCAATTGAAGTAGGCCTGTGAAGCAGCAAACAGCAGCTCGTTGAGCATCATTTTACGCTCATTTTCTGCTGCCTTTTGAAATACTTCGGCTTGCTTCAATGCAGCCCTTCGCTCGTCTATCCGCAGTCCTTGCAGCAAATTGGCTTCAATACCTAGCGCCCAAAGTCCATTTTTATCGGTCTTATTTTCGGGATTCAAAAATACACCTTCCGTGTTCTCATACCCCCCTGCAATGGTCAATCCATACCATGTAGGAATCTGAAACCCCGCTTCAAAAATTTTATAGTAGTGCTTGTCGGCAAAGTATTTTTCGTTCCAATTGGAGGACAACTTGGGGTCAAACTTACCTTTGGCGGACAACCAAGTTGTTTCTGCAAAATCAGATTGAAGGTCTGCTTGTTGAGAGAGAGGATGGTGCGCCAAGACATTCTTAAGAAAAGTATTGTAGGTCAATACAATCGAATCGCTCTGTGCCAAACTCGAAATACTCCCTACTAAAAAACAGCCTATTGCAGCGATGTGATACAAAAATGATTTCTTCATTCTTAAATTGAGTCTTTCCGTAGTTCCATGTTTTCTAATGTCTTGCCATGTGGCGTAGCGACTCCATTTTCATCTACTTTCACAAACACAATGTTGTCAATTGTGATGATGGTTTTCTTGCTGAATACATTTCTGACTTCACACGAGAAGGTGATGGAAGTCCGACCAATCGCCTTGAATGCCAAGCCAATTTCGACCACATCGCCTTGTTTGCCCGAACTTACAAAGTTAATTTCTGACATGTATTTGGTAACGACCTCTTTGGAGTCGAGTTTGGTCATCGCATAGATGCCCGCTTCCTCGTCTATCCATCTGAGGAGTGCGCCGCCAAAAAGGGTGTTTCGGGCATTGAGATCTCCTGGCTTGATAAGTTTTCGGGAATAAAATTGCATTTACTTCACAGATTTTAAGGGTGCCTTGCGTTTGATTTCGGATTCTTTCGCCCCTTTTTCATAAAAATCGGGGGGAAAGCCATTGAGTTGTCGCCACAGTTCGTACCACAAAGGTACATCATTGAGCAGAATAAAAGCCCTTGTGCCAGAGCCAACTCTCAACAAACTCGGCCAAGGCTTTTCAGAATCGTTGGGCGAAATAATCAAACGGTATTTGTTATTATCGCTGATAAATTGGTCAATCGCAAAGACTTCACCAGAGAAAGTGCCAAAAGAGGAATTGGGCCATCCACTGAATACCATTGCAGGCCATCCGTCAAATTGCAGTCGAACATTTTTGCCTTTTTCGAGTAGCGGCAAGTCTTGAGGTTTGACATACATTTCTACCGCTAAGTCATACACATCGGGCATAATCGTCACAATGTCAGTGCCTTCTTTGATGATTTCACCCAGTCCTTTTTTGATGGCTTTGGTGACATAGCCAGCCTGCGGAGCGGTGATGTAGTAGAGTTTTTGACGTTCGCTGTAATTGCTCAGTTGGTTTTGAAGTTTTGAAGTTGTTGCAGTAGCATCGAGTTGATTAGACAATGCCGAAAACTTATCCGATTGCGATTTTGCCAACTTGTCTGCATAGTCACTTTGGACTGCCGAAAGTTCAATTTGAAGGTTTTGCAGTTCATTTTTTTGAGCAAGCAGCTTGTTTTCTTGCACCGTCACTTTGGCTTGCGTTTCTTGCCATTTCAGCTTTTTAGTTTCCAAATCGGTCAAAGATTTCAAGCCCTTTTCGTAGAGTTCATTTGTCCGCACAAACTGCTTTTCGGCAATGTCTTGGTTGGTTTTGAAGGCGACCAAATCCATGCTGTCGCTCGTGATTTTCATGTAAGCCTGCCTGATTTTGTTTTCTGTTTGCTGCAATTTGAACTTACGGGCTTCGAGTAGTGCGCTGTATTGTTCCTCCAAAGATTTGACTTTACCCGCATACGACCCCACACTTTCCGATTTTGCATTGACCTGTTCCTGTGTTCGTTCCACCAATTCGGGGTCAAAATATTCGCTTTTCACCTCCGATACATATACAATCGTATCGCCCGCATTCACAAAATCGCCTTCTCTGACAAACCATTTTTCAAGCTTACCCGAAATAACCGACTGAATAGCCTGCGGTTTTTGGGCGGGTGATAAGGTGGTGACATAGCCTTTTCCTTGAATGTTTTGAGTCCAAGGAAGAAACAGACAGATGGCTGCAATGGCGATGATTCCCAGTGCAACGTACAATGGCAATTTGCTTATTTCCTTCCTACGCAAGAGGTTAAATGCCTTAGAATCCTGCAAATTAACCAATGCGTTGATGCTGTTTTCCGAAATATTTAGCATGGGTTATTTTCTTCTTATACTAAGTGAGTTCAATAATTTGGGTACTTTTTTTCTTCCAATAAGGATATTCTCCCACTACAAGAACCGTCCAATCGTGTTTTGGGTGCATGATGTAGTCTATTATTTTGTTTTTCTCATCATCCTCTACTGATTGCAATGGTTCTTCCATAATGACAAGTTTTGGTTTGTGAACAATCGTTCGGGCAATCAACAACTTCTGAATGATGCTTCGAGGCAATTGTTTCCCTTCTGGTTTGATGGATGTATCTATACCTTTGGGCTGTTTGCCGATGTATTTCTTCAAGCCCAATCGATTGATGACTTCAAAAAAATCTTCGTTTAAAATAGGTCTGCCCAACGTGATGTTTTCATAAATTGTTCCTTCAAAAAGTTGATTGGATGGAAAATAGAATCCAATGTTTTTAAATAGCATTTCCTTTTTGAAGTTGTGAATTGGCATCTGATTCATCAATATTTCTCCTTCGTCAAAATCGTAGAGTCCTGCAATGAGATGTAATAAGGTAGATTTTCCGCTTCCACTGTTTCCTTCAATCGTCACCTTTGCGCCCGCTTCAATCGAAAAAGAAAGATTCTTAATAAGTTTCCGCTTCATATCTGGATAACCAAATTCCAAATTGTTCACTTCCAAAGAAATGCCACTTTCAGAAGATATGGTTAGTTCCCCTTCTTTTTGGTCTAAGTCCAAATCCGTTACATAGCCTATTTTCTCCAAGGCGGTCAATACATCGTAAATCGTGTCAATAATCCGAATTATTTTCTCGACTGAGTTGATAATCAATATAATAATAATTTCTGCCGCTACAAACTGACCAATGTTCATTTGTTCTTGAAACACCAAAATACTCCCTAATATCAACAATCCAGCCGCAACGATGATTTTGAAGCCAATGAAATATTGAAACTGCCCCACCAATACCTTAAAGTGATTTTCCCTTGCTTTAAGATAATTGATGGCTATATTATCTGTTTTCTGTAAATGAAAATTAGTATCTGAGGCAAGCTTAAAACTCTTATTGGTTCTTGCCGTTTCTTCTAACCAATGCGCCAATTGGTATTTGTATTTACTCTCTTTTAGACTCGTTTCTAATCCTTTTGGCCCTGTTATTTTAAAAATAAGCCACAATAGAAAGCATAGAAAAATGCCTAAGATGATGAAATAGGAACTATAAATCGCCAACAAAAGAAGACCAAAAATAACTTGAAAGGAGGCCAAAGAAAAGTCAATCAATATTTTGGGAAGTCCTTTTTGGATGGTTAGCGTATCAAAAAACCTGTTGACCAACTCAGGAGCATGAATCTGATCCAATTCAGAAAGTTTGATTTTGGGAATTCGGAAAGCAAACTCAAAAGAAGAACGGGCAAAAATATTCTGCTGAATATCTTCTACAATACGCAATTGGAGTACCTGTAAGGTACCCGTAATCGCAATACCAATCAATACAAAACTGACCAGTATCATCCAAGAAGTAGAAACATCTCCCCCTTGAATCAAATTAATAATAGCCTGTATTCCAAGTGGAAGTGAGAGGTTTACCAAACCATTCATTACGGCGTACAAGTAAATTTGGTATATTTCCTTTTGGAAGGGTGTTAAGAGTCTCCAAAACCTCGATACAGGGCTTACTCCTTCTTTCATAACAACTATTATGGTAATTTTAGAACATTCAATACTTCTAAATTTTGTTATTAGCATTAACAACAACTTCTAATAATAGTTTAATCCTAAATAACAGTAAGATTATTAGGTACAAATGACTAAAGCGCATTTTCTTCCATTTAAAAAGAATAATCCTTATTTTGCAGCTTCAAATTACTTTTAATTAAAACCAATTTAACAACACAAATGGAAACCCTATTAGATAATGTTTTTACCCTCTTTATGCTCGTCATGTTACAAGCGGTATTGGGATTCGACAACTTACTATATATTTCTTTGGAGTCCAAGAATGCGCCTGCCGAAAAACAGTCTTATGTGCGAAAAGTAGGTATCGGCATGGCAATCGTCTTGCGTATTATTTTATTGTTTGTTTTATTAAGTGTGATTGGATACTTCCAAGAATCACTTTTTAGCATACACATTGGAGACAAAATACATGGCTCATTCAACCTTCATAGCCTAATTGTGTTGTTGGGAGGTGGCTTCATTATTTACACTGCCATGAAAGAAATTTGGCACATGATTTCGCTTCATGCTGAAAATGAAGAAGGACATATAGAGCGAAAAAGCAAAACCACAGGACAAGTTATAGCGATGATTGTATTGATGAATCTCGTTTTTTCCTTCGATTCCATTCTATCTGCAATGGCTTTAACCGATGTTTTTTGGGTAATGGCTACGGCAATTATTATTGGCGGAATTTTGATGATATGGTTGGCGGACAGGGTTTCCGACTTTTTGCAGAAAAATAGGATGTACGAAGTTTTGGGCTTGTTTGTCTTGTTTTTGGTAGGGATTATGTTGCTTTCGGAAGGGGGGCATTTGGCACACATCAAATTGTGGGGCAGTGAAGTACACGCAATGAGTAAAGGAACGTTCTATTTCATTTTGTTCATTATGGTCATTACCGACGTTGTCCAAGGTCGTTATCAGAAAAAACTATTGCAGCAAGCAGAGGCGCAGAAGAGGGCATTGCAGAATAAGGCTTAGGCAAATTCAAAACCTGTCCCGAAACCTCGGGATTAAAAAACTCAAATGCAAAACTTGTCCCGAATTTTAATCGGGATTCAAACAATACTTTGTAAGCGAGCAAAGTAAATTGCAGAAATGCCTAATTTAATATTTTAGTTTGCCTTAGTGATTAGAGAGCAGTGATTGGTAATTGGTGATTCAATTATCCCTATCCTCGTCCCTGACTCCTGACTGCTGACTCCTCGCACCTAATAAAACATTTCTATGCACTTCAAAATAAAAACAGCCGTTGAACAAGAGTATCAAAGCGTCTTTATGGGCTTTGACAAACGGCTGTTTTTAGCACTCAATCCTCCTTTGATGCCCCTCAAATTGCTGCGATTCGATGGCTGCAAAACGGGGGATGAAGTACATTTGCAGTTGGCTTTTGGCATGAAGTGGATCAGTTTGGTGACTGATTTTCAAGAGCGAGAAAACGAGATTTTTTTCATTGACGAAGGCGTTCAACTGCCCTTTTTTCTCACCTATTGGCGACACAAACACCGCATTGTCAAAGACAAAGTCGGTTCTGGCACTATTTTGATAGACGACATCACCTATCGAAGTTCATCTAAAGTCATGGATTATTTGTTGTATCCTTTTTTGTGGATGCAATTTAAATATCGAAGTCCTGTTTATCGGAGGCTGTTTAGAGGTGATTAGGTTGATAGTTGAAATGGACTCTATCAAAACCCCATCACCCGTTCTATCAACCAAAAAGCGGCAACTGTTCCAATCACATACGGCGCAATTTTCCAAGTCCATTTAGGAAGGCTAAAGCTAAAATTGAAGTTCACTTTTCTCCAAAAAGCAAGGACAGCAATGCAAACTGCAATAAACAGCAATTGCCCAATTTCTACACCTACATTGAAGGTCAGCAAAGCCAATGGAATGTTTTGTTGTGGAAAACCTATCTCAGACAAAGCTCCTGCAAAACCAAATCCATGCAACAATCCAAAAACGAAAGCTACCAACCACGGATATTGCACCGTCAAGCTGTCTCCTTTGCCCTGTCGAAAAAACACATATTCCCTCGCCAAAAAGACAATGCTCAATGCAATCACTGCTTCAACGGGTGCTTGTGGAATATGCACTAAATTCATGGAAGCCAATGCCAAAGTAATGCTGTGGGCAATTGTAAAAGCTGTTACGGTCTTAATCAAAGCGGCAAAACTTTGCACCAAAAGCAGCAAGCACAATACAAACAACAAATGATCTATACCCCACAAAATATGCTCAATTCCCAATATCAAATACAACTTCGCCACTTCCCAAACACTCGGCTCTATTGGTATGATTTCCTGAGGGTGGTCGGGCTGCAAAAGCAGCGTATAGGAGGTATTGTTGGCTAAATTGATTTGGACGAGTACATCTACCAAAGTCAGTTCCAAACCTTCAATCCCTATTTTTTGCCCATTCAGTGACTGCTTGTAAGTGCCTGTGTAGTAGCGAATATAGGCATCTGATAGAAAGTTGTCGCTTGTTTGTGTAAGCGTAAATCCTTCGGGAAATTTTGGAGTAATTTTGGGAGCTTTGTTGCCAACCAATGGGATTTTCCAAGTGATTTGGTATTCGGTTAGTGTATCTTCATTTTGGTTGATTTCAAGGTAGGCAGGACGAATTTCGTGAGCCATTGAAGGGAGGGAAAACAGAGAAAACCATAAAAGAATGATGCATCTACATTTACTAAGCTTTTGAAGTTTAGTAAACGTAAAAATTATTCTACTTTTTTTGTAGTTAGTAACCATTATCCTTCTCTTTTTAATTTTCTATCAGCGAATATCTGCACCATCTACAAATCTGTGATAACTTTGTATTGCTTCCTCAAATTGTCAAACAGTTCGCTACTGTATTTCATCTGTTGATTCGCCTTCCAATCCTGCAAAACCTTGGTTTTTATATCTTCAAAAGGCAACAAATCCGTAGCCTCTATTTTTTCAATATAGACCAAATGCACTCCATATCCCGACCGAATCGGTTTGGTCCACCCCTCTCCCACTACTTCAAACAAAACACCTACAAACTCCTGTCCGAACAATTGCCGAACATGGTCAATGTCTCTTGCAGCATAATACGTCTGGAGGTGAAAAGAGTCTCCGATTCTGCTTTTATCTATCGAATCAAAATCTTGGTTTTCAATTTTTTTCAAACTATTTTCGGCATCTTTTTGAGGTGTAGAACGGGTGTCGGGATTGAAGTAGAATTGGTAAAAACTGATGGTTTTTGGGCTTTGGTACAATTGCGGATTTTCATTGTAGAATTGCAGCAATAGTTCGTCTGAGGCTCGCTGCGGTGTGGTTAAGTCTTTTACCAAAAACTCATATTTTTGTTTAAGTCGGCGGCGAATGATTTCGTCATTGTGGTCCAAATTCATCCGCAAAGCTTCTCGGTAAAAAATCTCGGCCTTGACCTCTCCTTCAATCAAGCCTTGAAGAGTGAGGCTATCAGGAGGATAGCCCCAATTTTGTTGGTAAGATTTAGACAATCTGTCTATATCGCTTTCATCTATTAGAATCTCATAATCACTGGCTTGTTCTTCATTTTGGTTCAAAAAACCATACAAAACAAATAGCAAGCCGCCTAAGAACAGGAAATGAATCAGTGGGTCTTTGAGGAGTTTGGTCATGATATTTGTTTTATTCGCTTGGTGGCACAGCACCAAATACCTGAGTCACATAAATTCCCTTTTCCTTGCTATTATACACAGCAGCCGTACCGACTCTGAAAAAATCTTTGTGAATCAAATTGTCATAATGCCCCGGTGAATTTTTCCAATTTATGGCAATATCCTTTGCAGCTTCATTGTAGGTAGGAGCTTCAATATCAATGATTTTCCCGTTTTGTTTGACGATGGTGAAGCCCAAAAATTGCAGATTTTCGCCGACCATTCGATGCGTACAGCCAAAAACCCTGCTGCGATCCATAACGGTTTTTTGGTCTTTATTTCGCTGTTGATGAGAAAGCTTGCCGTTTTTCGAAACATAATTGTTTTGCAGCTCTGCAGCCTTGCGTAAACATTTGTCTTTTTCCAAAGCAGTACGCTTTTTTTTAGACCTCAATTCGTTGATTTGTTCGTGTACCAAATCCTCCAATAAAGAAACATCAAAACGGTCTATATCAATGGTTTCTTCTGCTTTATTTCGGTCAATGGGTCTGTTCACTTCTGTTTCGTTTTCGTCAATAACAATTGGAGGGGATTGGTTTTGGGTATTCAAAAAGCAGGCATTCATCAACACCACAATCCAAATAGTCAACATGATTTTAAAAGTCATAGGTTAAGTCAAATCAAAATTTAAAAAATCGTTTTTTAATTGCCTTCACATCTATCAAGACAAGGATGGTCAGCAACAAGAATGGCAGGGCATTCGTCCTATAACGCACAATTGCGCCCAAATTATCTACAATTAGCCCGACAAAAATGTAAAAAGAAACACTAAAAAACAATGCAAAGTAAAAAATGGCTAATTCTTCGTGTCTCGGAAATGTATTTCTGAACACGACTGCTATCAGTATCAATGCTAAAAAACTCCATGTTTCGAGCATTGACAATGCCCGTCTAAGTGAATTGACATCGCCCAAATGTGGTCGAAAGAGTGTGTTATACAGAGCGTTAGGGGAATGTTGTAATAAACTCAATGCGCTTGGTTCTAGTAGGGCAATATCAATGTCCGCATCTCCTTGACTGTGTTCGGCAAAATAATGGCGGGTATCTGCAATTTTCGCAAAAATATTGAAGGGTGAATAGAGACTGATTAGTTGGGCTGCTATCAAAGCCATAAAATATACACCTAAATATTTGATCAGTATTTGTTTAGGCTGCCGATAGGTCCAATAACAGGCAATCATTGCAGGAATCAAAAGCCCAATGACATAAGGACGCAGCATGACCAAAAACAAGGCATTGAAGAGTATAATGAGACTCCTTTTTATATTAAAGCCATTTTGGAGTATTTGATGGAAATGATAGACAATCAATCCCATACAAAAGTAGGTAAGTCCGTCTTTGTGGATTCCCGATGTCCAAAATACAATGGAAGGTGTGCAAAATAAGAAAAAGGCAATCAGTTTGGATTTAGAATTGAAGTAAGCCGAAAAAGTTCGATAGAGTCCAATGATTCCTACATAGGATAGAAAAGCCCAAAAGAGTACATGGACGCTGTAATAATTTCCTGCAATCAAGTGAATGAGTGCATCTACCCTCAAAACACTGTAATAACGCCAATCTGTCCAACCAACGATATCTTCAACATAGCTCGCCAAATAAGGAGGTATAGGCCGATTGATGCCTCCAAATACCAATTCTACAAAATAGGCGGGATGGTCAAAAAAACTCTCATAAACCGTATGACTGTCCTTCAAAAATGACCATGTATCACCACCATTGTAGTAGTAAAGATGCAAATAACCATACAAACAACCTGCGGCAACTTTCAGCCAAAAAACTGATAATAAAACTTTTGTAGGAAGTTCGCTTTTTTTGAAGAAAGGTAATTTACCGACAATAATGCTTAATAAGCTTCCATAAATGATGAAAAGAAATAACTGCAAATGTTAATTTTTGTCAAAGATAAAAATAACCGAGCGCATTTAGATTTATTTTATCCATGCTTCAATCTGCAATGAAAATTAATTTTTACCTTTGCACTATGCAATTTACAGCACAACAATTAAGTGTTTTACTGAATGGAACAGTAATTGGCGACCCAAATACTAAGGTTCACGATGTCGCTAAAATTGAAGAAGCAAAAGAAGGGCAATTGAGTTTTATTGCAAATCCTAAGTATACCTCGTATATCTATACCACAGATGCTTCTATCTTGATTGTCAATGATGACTTCTTGATAGAAAAAGAGGTCAAACCTACCCTTATCAAAGTACCGAATGCCTACTCCGCTTTCACGACTTTGCTCGAAAAATATCAATCTCTCGTGCAACGAAAAGTGGGTATTGAAGCACCTTCTTATATAGAAGAGTCGGCTACAATTGGTGAAAAACCCTATATTGGTGCATTTGCTTACATTGGCAAAAATGCCCATATTGGCAAAAACGTTCAATTGCATCCCCATGTCTACATTGGTGACAATGTGAAGATTGGAGACAATACGACCTTATATACTGGTGTAAAAGTTTACCACGATTGCGAGATTGGAAACGATTGTATCGTTCATGCCAATGCAGTGATTGGAGGTGATGGTTTTGGCTTTGCGCCACAATCGGATGGCAGTTACCAAAAAATTCCCCAATTGGGAAAGGTCATCGTGAAAGATAAGGTAGAAATTGGAGCCAATACGACGATTGACCGAGCTACAATGGGCGTAACGCTTATTGAAGAAGGAGTGAAACTGGACAATCTGGTACAGATCGCCCACAATGTGGTGATAGGTGAACATACCGTTATTGCTTCGCAATCGGGTGTGTCGGGCAGTACCAAGATTGGAAAACACTGCATATTGGCGGGACAAGTGGGAATCATCGGACACTTAGAAATTGCGGATTACACCATCATCGGTGCACAAAGTGGTGTGAGCAATTCGGTAAAAGAACCCAACACGACAGTATTGGGTTCTCCTATTATGGATCTCAGACATGCTCGAAGGGTCTATGTTACTTATAGGAATTTGCCTCAATTGGCAAAGAAAGTTAATGACTTAGAAAAAAGAATCAAAGAATTATCAGCTAACTCTGACAAAAGCCATCAATAAATGACAACTTTTCAACATACTATCCAAAAAGAAGTAAGTATCAACGGTGTAGGTTTACACACAGGAGAAGAGGTAAAAATGGTTTTCAAACCTGCTCCTGCTGATTATGGAATCCGATTTAAGCGAGTAGATTTAGAAAATCAACCCATTATCAAAGCAGATGCCGACTTTGTCACCGATGTTCAAAGGGGTACGACCTTAGAACGCAATAAGGTGAAAATAAGTACAGTAGAACATGCTTTGGCTGCATTGGTCGGATTGGAGATTGACAATGTGATGATTGAATTGGACAGCCAGGAAGTGCCCATCATGGATGGCAGTTCTCAGCCTTTCGTGGAAGCACTTTTGGATGCTATTCCCGAAAAACAAGATGCCAAAAAACAGTTCTTTAAGATCACCGAAAACATCTATTATCACGACAAGGAGAAAGATGCAGAAATGATGATCTTACCAGCAGATGATTACCAAGTGACGGTAATGATTGACTTCAATTCGCCTGTATTGGGCAAGCAACATGCAACTTTGCAGCAGTTGAAGGACTTTAAGGATGAGATATCATCGGCTCGTACTTTCTGTTTTTTACACGAATTGGAATTGCTCTTGCAAAATAATCTAATCAAAGGAGGTGACCTGAGTAATGCAATTGTCGTTGTAGATAGAGAGGTAAGTGATGAAGAACTCAACCGTTTGGCGACTTTGTTTAATAAACCTTCGGTTCGGGTCAGACGGGAAGGATATTTGAGTAATGTAGAATTGCGGCATAAAAACGAGCCTGCTCGTCACAAACTGCTGGATGTAGTGGGCGATTTGGCCTTGATTGGCACACCTATTCAGGGTCGAGTGATTGCCACAAAACCAGGTCATGCAACTAATATCGCTTTTGCTCAAAAAATCAAAAAACACATCAAAGAGAACAAACATTTGATTGGCGCACCTGTTTATGATCCTAGTATTCCGCCTCTTTACAATATTGAGCAAATAAAAGGTTTATTGCCACATCGTTCTCCTTTTTTGTTGATAGACAAAATAATTGACCTAAATAAGACAACCGTAGTGGGGGTAAAAAGTGTTACTTACAATGAACCCTTTTTTAGAGGACATTTTCCTCATCAAGCAGTAATGCCGGGAGTATTAATTTTGGAGGCGATGGCTCAAACGGGCGGCATTCTGGTATTGAACCAAGTACCTGATCCTGAAAACTATATCACTTATTTTCTGAAAATTTCGGAAGCGAGATTTAGAAATATGGTTGTACCTGGAGATACATTGATTTTTAAAATGGAATTGTTGGCACCTATTCGTAGAGGATTGTGCGAAATGAAGGCAACGGCTTATGTTGGCAAAAAAATTGCAGCAGAAGCACTTATGACTGCGCAGGTACGAAAACACAAGTAAAACAATCACATTGAGTTATTATTATTACTATCAATAATTTTTTATAATGGCGAATATTTCGGATAAATCGGAAGTACATCCCAATGCTATAATTGGAAAAAATGTAACAATAGGTCCTTTTTGTTACATTGAAGAAGGCGTTGAAATAGGAGAAGGAACAGTTATCGAACCTCATGTAATTATTTATGAAGGCACGACTATTGGTAAGCATTGCCGCATTTTTCCAGGAGCAGTCATTGGAGCGATTCCACAAGACTTGAAATACAAAGGAGAAAAAACAACCGTTGAAATCGGAGATTATACTGCCATTAGAGAATATGTCACCATCAACAAAGGAACTGCTTATTCAGGAAAAACTGTTGTTGGAAGTCACTGCTTGCTAATGGCTTATGTACATATAGCACATGACTGTATTTTGGGTAATCACGTCATTTTGGCCAATGATGTAAACTTAGCAGGACATGTAGAGATTGAAGATTGGGCGATTTTGGAAGGAACGGTAGCCGTTCAGCAATTTATCCGTATTGGTCGTCATAGCTTTATTGCAGGAGGCTCCTTGGTTCGTAAGAATGTGCCTCCCTATGTGAAGGCAGCTCGAGAACCGCTTTCTTATGCGGGTATCAATTCTGTGGGTTTGAACCGACGTGGATTTGAAGACAAAAAGATTCGAATTATTCAAGACATCTATCGAGAGATTTTTATTCGCCGCCAAAATATGGCTACTGCGCTCGAAATAATTGAAACAGAACAGCCAAACTGTGAAGAGAAAGAGTTTATTCTCTCATTCATCCGCAATTCGCCAAAGGGAATTATGAAAAGCTTCAATTCATTGATAAACCCCTCAACTTCAACAAATGGGACTTATCCAAATGGCAATGGTTCTACGCATGGCAAGGTGATTGTAGGTAGTGATGCATGATTACTTTTCAGTTGATGTGTAAAGACCTGTGTATTGTCATTGAATCACAAATAATCAAACTTCGTCTATCCTCTATTCGGCTGATAACCTATGATTTTTGAAGTTTGCCTTAGCTTGTCCATTGTCCATGCGCTATCCCCACCAGCCACCACTTACCGTGATGTGCTTCAAAAAACAAACGCAAGCTTCCCCAATCCAGTCCTCCAAAGTCTGGATTCGTGCCTTCTAAGTAGTATTCTACCATCAGGGCATTGGGATAGGCTTTTTGCCAATTGTCTATCATATTTCCTGTACCTTCCGTATCGTTGTACTTTATTTTGGTGCTTGTTTTGTAGTCTTTGTTGTAAATATACTTTTCGTAATACGACGGAAAATCCAAAGAAATAGGCCCACCTTCTCCATCCTGAATTCCCCAGTTCACCACACTTGAATCTGCCCAAGCATGCATAATTTGGGTGGCGGAATACACTTGGTCTTTCTTTAGATCAATGTAGGAGTAGGGAGAAAAACGCACTCCTTGAACAGGATGAACGTATTGCTTGCCGAGGGTCGCAAAAGCTTTTTGGCTTATAAGTTGGACAATATCTTTTGATTTCACTTCAATAATCGCTTTCACAGCATCAGAGGGCAGTTTTGAAGAAAGCATGGTAAGCGTGTCAATACTTTGGGCTTCTACTTCTTCCATTTTTGCTTTGCTTATTTCTTCTTCTTCTTTGGGCTGATGTTTTTGAGAAGTTTTATTGGGCTTATTGGGTTTGTTGCAGGCTACTAAATAAAACAGTGCGAGGAGGCACAAACCTAGAATTTTTTTCTGCATATTTAATGATGGGTTTAGGTATAAAATGATTACAGTTTTGACGATTCATCCCAAGAAAGGAATCGAAAGGCGCTTGAATCTCAATCCTTTGAATTGAGAACGAAAATGGTTATATTTGTTAAACGAGGTCTTCTCCTGTCTCAAAGATTTTCGTTTTCAAACCCTTCTAGCTGCAAAACATCTAAGAGATAAAGAATCAATCATTAAACCTAAACAAAATCATTCGATATGAAAAAATTACTCCTTTACTCTTGGATACTTTGTTTTTTAGCGGTCAATTTACAGCTATTAGCTCAAACAAACAATAAGTCACTGAAAAATCGCCGTCCTACCACCCGAACCGATATTGACGGAGCTAGTCAAGCCGACCGCCCTAACAAAAGAGCCTGTTTAGAACAATCCTCCTCCAGCACCCTTCGATTTCAAAACCAAGTATATACACTTACCTATCTAAAGCATATTTCGCCACGCATAGAACAGAATGGACATTACTATTCAGATGTAATAATAGAGCTGGAAAGAATCAGCCCTACGATTGATTATAAAGGGTTTGACCTCAGTGATTTATTCAGAGAAAATATAGAAATAACGGCTCGATTACAGCGAATGAACGAACAAGGAGAGGTAGCCCATACCAAAACTTTCAGCGGATTATTGTCTGAAAATGAAGTAGTTTGGCGATACGATTACCCCGACTTCAATAGCTCCAAAAACTGCCCATTGAAGCTACAAGAAGTCAGCTTCAGCCTAAAAAACAGTAGCAATTTGCAGAAGCGCATACAACTCGTGGATGAATACGATAGGCAAATGGAGAAATTAACCACCTACTCCAATGAATTACAGAGCTTAAGCGAGCCAGATTTGCAGCGTATGAGCCAACAAGTGGATGAAATAAACAACCTATCTTACAAAATAAAAGCATTGGAGCGTTACGATTTTAGCCCTTTGAATCTGCCTCCAAACAGCAGCGAAGATTTTGCCTATCAACTGAGCATCTTACAGACACAATACAATGACTTGCAAGCCAGCTTGCCAACTATTTACTACGATGCAGGGATTCAAAAACTGCGTTATCCCGCCGAAGCTAAAAAATATTTTGAAGCAACCCTTCGATTGAACCCACAACACATTGGAGCAAGAAACGAAATGGCAAATATTCATTTTGCAGCAAACGAAATAGGAGCTTTTTTGCAAGACATTGAAGAGCTGGAAAAACTTCGATACGATGGCAACGACCGTTTGGTGAACAAAGCCTTCAATTGGTTTTTGGATGCAGCCAGTCATCAGTCCAATCACCCAACAGAATACGAAGCAGCTTTGGCAATATACGAAGATGCCAAAGTCCTCTGCAAATATGGCTATGTACGAGACTGTTATGCACAACTCGAAGACCGCAAAATGCACACCGTTGAAAAAGTAAGCATGAAGAAAACACAATTGTATGAGACAATGCTCTACGATGCCATGCAAGCCGCTAACTACAATCGCTTTGGAGATGCTCAAAACCTACTCAAACAAGCGGCGCTTTATCAACAAAACAACGATTCTTGGGTGCCTCTAACCGTCAGTACGCACCAAACCCTTTCGCATGTTTACTGCACGATGATCAACGATGCTACTCAACAAATACAAAAAGGAGCACTTACTGAAGCCCGTCAATCTTTGGATCAAGTCAATGTACTCGAAAGCGATTGGAGCTATTGGAGTTGGACTCGAAACAATGCAACTTGTAGTGGACAATTGGAGCAGGCATACAGCAATTTGTATCAGTCTTATTTAAAAAAATCAACTCAACTGAGTTACAGCAGCAACTTCAATGCTGCTCGACAATCTTTGGCAGAAGCACAGGATTTGTGTCGCAAGCAACAACTCAACTGCGGCAACGACTTAGAAATCGCCCGCTTCAAAATTCAAGAGGAGGAATACAAACAGACCATCGAAAAGGGACAGCAACAGTTTCGCAATCGACAATATTCGGAAGCAGTTCGATATTTTGAAACAGCCGAAAGTATTTGCAGTCAAGATGACCGAATCACCTGCGCCAATTCTTTAGCTGGAGGGTTGTATGATTCTTATTTTGCTCTGGCTCAACAGAAAGCATCCAACAAAGACTACGAAAAGGCAACCGAATATTTTCGCAAACTCCAACAAAACATAGACCGTTACCAACCGAGCAATTACGCCACTTTGCAGCGTCAAATCATGGAAGCTATGCAGGGCGTTGGAGAAGCCTATATTAGTGATAAGATGATAGCGGTCGAACAAGCTATTCGCAAAAATGAACTTTGGGAGGCCAACAATATTCGAGACGAAATTGACGATTTGGTGACGACCTATCATCTTCAATCCAATCGAACAATTGGTGATAAGATGGAGCAAATCAACGGTCAAATTCAATCCCAACACTGTATCAATACCAAAAGAGATATTTCAGACCGTTATTTGAAAGCAAAAGAATTGGCAGACAATCAACAATTTACCATTGCCAATGCAACAGTCGGCACTGCCCTCCAATTGATAAATGAAAACCCAGATTGTCAAATTACAACGACTAAATTAATAACCCTTCAAAACCAGATTTTACCCGCAGTAGAATACCAAGAAATGTTGGAACATGTCAATGTTTTGGTGAAAAACTACAAATACAAGGAGGCCATTGAAGAATATTTGAAGATAAGCGAACATGCCGAAAAACACCAATTGGCCGCCAATTTGAAGATTCAACATCCCAGCCTCTATACTTTTTTGCAGCAGTCCGATATCGGATGGCTGCAAGTAGCAGGCGTTCAGCATTTTCACCAACAAGAAGATTGGGTCAAAACCCGTTCATTATTGCGAATTTTGGCGACCAATCATTCTTCCAAGTCTGCCAAAAAATATTTCACCACTTTGGGAACAGAGTTGGCTCGTGCGGATAGAATCAACAAAACTTTCGATACCAAAGAGTCAGGTGCAGAACACTACCAACTCAATGAGTTCAAAGTATATAAGAAGTTCCGAAAGGCATATTGGAAGGTTTGGTGATTTTCTTTACCTTGCATTATCCTTTGGAAGGAGGCAAGAAAATGGGTGGGAGACAAAATAATTTGAAGCTTAAAACTCACCTCCCTCCTCTTGCGTCCAAAGCCTAATCAATGTAACATGACAACAAAACAACAATATTTTGAGGCAGTCAAAAAACTGTCCTACAACAATCATAAAACTTATTCATTAGACGACCTTCAACAAATTGCCAGTAATTTGGGAATGGGACAAGAATCGTGGAACGGACTGCAAAAGGAGTTTCAAGACTCGCTGATGCGTGGCAAAGGCTATATGAAATATGAAAACTGGGATGATGCCCTTCAAGAATTGAAGCACGCCGAAGAAATCAACCCTTTTCACTTGGGAGTTTTGATGGAAATATCAGAATCCTACAAGCAGCTTTGGCTCAAAAACGCTTCTCCAATTGACGAAGAGTTGGCAGAACAGTACGCCAAACGTTGCCTGCAAATCCAACCCAGTCATGAGCGTTCCCTTCAATTGATTTCGAGCCTAAAAGCTCCTACAAACGACAAGGGAAAATCTAAGCCCAATTGGTGGAGGAAGTGGGCAGCTTTGGTCGTTTTATTGTTGGTAATAGGCAATATTTTGGTCTTGACCATCAGCAAGAAAACACAGTCCGTTACTCCTTTAGATACCTCCGATAAAACCTCGGAATCGGATATGACCGTGGACAATGAAAACATAAGCTATGGCAATGTGCGGGTGGACATTCGCTACGACAACACCAACAAAGGATTGAAGTGGTTGATTGAAGACAGTTACTTTCAAGAATTTGAAAAATCGTTTGGTTACACCTTAAAGATGAATGTTTTGCCGCAAGGAGTGCAACTGACCCGTTTGCGAATCAATGTCACCCTTTTTGATGAAAACCGTCAGGAAGTGTATTCACAAGAAAAACAAGTGGTTTCCAACGAAACCTATCGTAACGATGATTTTATACCTGTGGTCATGACCCTCTACAACGAAGTCTTGCCCGTTCCGAAAGTCGTGTCCGCCGAAGTTTCGGTGACAGATATGAAAATGGACATTCTCTCAGAATCGTATCCCGTTTCTCCCAAAAAACAATTCGCTTGGGGTGTGAAAAAACCCGACAATATGAACATCGAAATCAGGGAACGGTATTCAAAATTGACGGCAAGTTTGAACAAAAAAAGTTCTTATCACCATTTAATTTTGGAGGTCACCAACATGGGAAAATATCCTATCACAGAGTTAAAAGTCGGTGTTTCATGGGTGAATCATGACCCCAAAATGGTCGAAGCAATTGAAACCTTTTTGGTCTCCCCTTCTTCCACAACTGCCCTAAAGCCTGGGCAACGATTCATTTTAGATCGCACTTTTGAAGTGAAAGGTTATACGCCCGAAATGCTGCAGTCTTTTGGAATTTCGGTGACGGAGTTGAAGTATTGAACAAATTCTGAATAATGAATTTTAGAAACCGTCAAGAACCAATCAATAAATAACCCGCCCAATCCTGCACACTGCTTGCTTTTTCCTTCAATAAAAACAACTTCGATTTCCGCAAAGCAGCCGAGTAGGAATCACCTTCGAGTATGTATTCAAACAGCTTTTTGACCAACAAACTGCTGCTATGGTCGGGAATGTCGAATTGAGTAAAAATGATGTTGCTCGCGCCCGCATACAAAAACCCTCGATTGATGGCCATCATGCCTTCCCCTTTTTGCAGCTTACCAATGCCACTGCTGCAACTACTCAAAACGACCAAATCAGCCTGCAAATCCAAATGATACGTGTCGGAAGTATAAAGAAGGTAATTGTTTTGAGTTGTATCTATGTGTTCAGGTGTTTGAAGGTTTGAGTGTTTGTCCTCTTCTCCCATTTCCCACTTCTCACTTCCCACTTCTCGCTTCTCATTCCCCATTTCCCACTTCTCGCTTCCCACCTCTTTCCTTTTAGCCAAATAAATCCCCGACAAACCTGCTTCCTCATCTTCCACAAACCCATGTGTCGAAATCAACACGTATTTGTGTTTAGAAGCCTCTTTGATAAGGTTGGCTTTGGAGGCAGAAGCATACAGAAATGCTTTGGCATCTAAGGACTTATCCTGAAATAGTTGGTACACTTCCTTAACCTCCGTTTCGGTACTGGGCAAATTCTGCAATGCCACTTCTCCCGCACGATTGCTCCTCAAAACCCGACTTTTTCCTTTCCTGCTTTCCAATTCGAGTTCTACCCCTTCGATGCTATTGAAGCTCACAGGGGCAAAACCCAAAAAAGAATTTTGGCGAACAGACGTTGATTGGCTTTGCTGCAATTTACTGATTAACAAAGCCGTAGAATAATGATAACTAATTTCGTAATAGTGAATCAAATATGGAAGTTGAGCAAAGGAAGGACTAACAATAGCGTCTACATCGTTGGCAGTCAAGAGAGCTTCAAAAGGTAAATAATCCAACAAATCGTGGCGAAGCACAATCATTTTTTGAGGAATCACAGTAGGCAAACCGTGTTTGTCCAAAACAGGCGCAAGGAGTAGTTCATATAGTTCCGTACTCGCTTCCACATAATCATCTATATCCATCAAACTGATTGCATCTTGAAAATCCAATATGGTCTCTTCCAAATCATTGGATTTTTCCATCTGATGAACTTCATAACTATCAGAAGTAATCTCAAAAATAAAAATGTATTTCTCCGACACATAGTAAGACAAAAGTAAAGTTGTCGAATCTACTTTGTTTTCTGCTTGTTGGTTTTTCAGTTCTTTTTGAAGCTCTTGAACACCCAATATGGGCATTTTGTACTTCAACTGATAATATTCGGGGTACTCTCGTTCCAACTGAGCAGTTAAGATTTCGTGTTGTCGAGTTGCCTGAAAAAGCTTTTTTTGAAGTTGTCGGAGAACAAGAGACTCAGAGGTGATTTTGATTTGTTTTTCGAGTTCCGAAACTTTGATTTCCAAAGATTTTACCTCTTTTAAAACCTCTGCGGGAATATTACTTTGATGCTTAGCCCTATTTTTTTGCAGCGAAGACAACAACGACATCGCCTTTCCCTGCTCTGCAAACAAAAATGCCTCTTCCAAAGCCTCTTTTTCTTCTGTTTCCTGATACATCATCAAAGCGATTTCGATGGCAAGATCGAAAAAAGAGGCAGCTTCTTGCGACAAAAAAAGTTGCTCTTTTTCAGCACTTTGCTGCTGTCGAATCTGCCCCAGTAATTGTATCAACTGTTGACTGTGTTCATAAGCTGCTTGAATCGCTTGAAGGCTTTGATTTTGCTCATACAACTCACAAAAAATTTCGGCTTTTCCTACAATAGGTTTAGACAATCTTTCATGCGATAACTGATTATCAATCGAAGGCTTTTGATAAATATGGGATTCACTTACCTCCTCCAATGGCAAGTTACAAAGGCTGTTAATTGATTTTTGATACGACTGCAATGCTTGCTCGTATTCCTTCTGCTGATGATAATAACGTCCAATATAATCAAACAACCTTGCCGTTTGTTTGTGGTAATCACCATAAGTCTGCTGATAAATCTTCAATGCTTTGTGAAAATAGTCTAAGCATTTTTCGGGCTGTATTTCCAAAAAACACTTTCCCAATTCTGCAAAATTGTAGGCCAAATCGGGGTGATTTTCCCCCAACAAATCCAATTGAAGTCGAACCGCAGACTGAAAAGGAGCAATCGCTTCTTTAGGATTGCCTTCTTTTAGATAGGTATCTGCAATTTGAGAAAGACAATGAGCAATAGTAGGATGCCCAGCAGGATACACTTTCTGTCTGATAGCCAAAGCTTTCTGGCTACACTCTCTGGCTTTGGCGTAGTCAAATAGTACTAAATAGCATGAGGAAACATCTGTATACGAATACGAAACCATTAAATGCTCAGGGCCATACTGATGAATACGAATCTCAAGCGCATATTGAAAAAACAAGAGGGCTTTTTTATAGTTTCGGCTCGTATGGTGACAACGCCCCAATGCGCTGTAAGAAAAAGCAAAATGTGGGTGATTGGGCGGCAAGACAGCTTGACGAATCTCCAAACTTTTTTGATAATAAGTCAAAGCATCTTGCACCGAGCTTTGGGCATAGGCACAGTTTCCCAAATTGCTGTATGCTTTGGCGGTATCTTGGTGCTGTTCACCATAGTTGGTTTGATATACTTGAAGGGCTAACCAAAAATAGTGCTGTGCAATGGGGTAATTGGCTTGGTAATAAGCCGCAGCAGCCAACTGATTGTACACATCTCCTACTTCAATGGCAGACACAAAGACAAAAGGTTTTGTTTTTTGCAATGCGCTGATCAACAAGCTTTCGGCAAGCGTGTATTTGGATGTTTTGATATAAAAAACAGCCCATTGAATTATAGCCTGCAAATACAATTCCCACTCATTTTGCGCTTCAAATTGGATGGCTGCCTCCTCCAAGAATAACTCTATGGGTTCGGTCAACTGATTTTGCTCCAAAAGATTCTTCGCCTTTTGGAGCAAATCTTGAGTCTCCTGCAATGGTGATTTATTTGCCATGTTTCAAAGCAAAGTTAAACAGAATTTAGCTCATAGGAGTTGGTTGCTGTACTTCAAAAAGAATGGTAGTTTCGACAGGTACTTCCAACCTTGTAGTAGTGCTTATAAAAACAATAGGAGGATTTTGAGGGTCTGCAAACTCACCCAAACTGACCGTATTCGATTGAAAATGGTGTACTTGCCCATTTACATCAACAGACACCAAGTTCATCATCAAAAGATTAATATCTCCCTTTCGGCTATTCGAACGAAGCCCCATATACTCAAAATGTATGGTTGCGATGCTGCCTCTTGGAATCGTTATTTCATTTATGACAGTGGTTTCTGCAACAGGCAGCTGCAAATTGGCAGACCCCATACCCAATTGATAAAATTCAAAAGCAGGCAAAGAAATCGTCAAGATTTGCGCTGAACTTGCCATTTGCATAGAAGTGTCATGGCTTCTTTGAGGAGCAAAAGCTGGGCTATTCGTGTGATTTGTAGCGGGGTCAAAAGGCATTGAAGTGTTCATGGATTGAAGGTTTTAATGAGGTTTTAAAATCAAATTCACCCAATAAGACGATTTTGATTTGTGGTTTCCGACACTTTTTGGTTTTCCATCAAAAAAATTAAAATCAATTTAGCCTTTTGAAGTTTGCTTTTTGATAGTACATTGAATTTCTTCACAAGGCACAAAGAATACAAAAGTAAAGAACTGAAACTCAACCATCACTTTTGATACTTTTGTGGTTCAAAAATCATTTTGTACAGTAGTATGGCTTTGTATTTGAATTACCTATACCCTCACATACCAACGCCGTTTATCCATCCAAACCGCTACTGCCCAACAAATCAGCGTCCATGCCAAAGCAAACAAAAACGCCCCCAAATAATCCCCCGTCGGGCGGAAAATGGTTTGGTAAATGGCATTGTAGAGATTGCCGTGTGCTTCACTCGGAATCCAAAGCAAGAGAATCACTCCAAATTCAGACAGCAAATAAATGAACAAGGGATTTTTACCCATTGGAGTGAAAAAGTGCAAACGAGAATTGTCTTCTTTTCTCGCATCCAACAACTCATGCAAACTCAACAACATCCAAACCGAGATGCCAGAGGTCAGCAAAACATAAGAACTCGTCCACAGTTTTTTGTTGATAGGAAAACCATAATGCCACAAAAATCCTGTTGCCGCCAATGCCCCTGCAATCAGAGCCAAGCGAAAACGTAGCTGCATATCTTTTGGCTTTTGTCGAAGCCAAAACACCGTTGCATATCCCGCCACCACATTGCCGATACAAGGCAGCGTACTCAACAATCCTTCTGGGTCAAAAGGCACTCCTTCCCCTTTGTACAGATGGTTTTCACCCAATAGCACCATATCCAACAAATGCGCTGCATTGCCGCTCATCGTCAAATCACCAAAACCCCATAATATTCCCCAATAAGCCACCAAAATTCCCAAAGTGATATACAACACCTTTCGCAGTGAAAAATGGTACAATAACAAGGCTGATAAGCCATAAGCCAAAGCAATTCGCTGTAATACGCCCATGATACGGGTCTCTCCAATGGGGCGAAAAACCAAACCTCCCTCTTTCCAATCGGTGAACGGAAACCAATACATCAAAAAGCCCAACAGAAAAATAATGGCAGTTCGCACCAAAATTTTTCGATGTACTTCGCTACTCGTTTTTTCAGCTTTCCAGCGTTCCATCACTATTGCCAAAGATGCGCCAACTGCAAATAAAAAGGAAGGAAAAACCAAATCGGTTGGGGTGAATCCGTGCCATTTAGCGTGTAGCAAAGGAGCATAAGTTGTTCCCCAATTGCCCGAAGAATTGACAATGATCATGAAAAAAACGGTCATGCCCCGAAAGACATCTAAGGATTGTAAGCGTTGTTGCATCGTTTGTTTGTTTAGAGTGAAATAGCTATCTTGGTTCAGAAGAAAGTAGATGGTAAGGTGTAATCTTTGAAGTATGAAAAGAGCCTGTGCCGAAACCTCGGCATGACATCTTACCATCGGTTTGGAGATTACACCTTCTCGTTTCCTCGAAGATGTCACCTCCAAACCTCATATTGCAAAGTACAAAATCAATTCCAAAAAAATGAAAAAACAAGTATCTCGCAGAAACCTTCTCAAAACCATGAGCCTCGCAGCAGGCGGCTTTTTTGTGACTCCACTTCAAGGCTTTGACGAACTCGGCAATCACCTACACTTTCCCGACCCCAAACAATATCCCAACCCCGAAAAACCCGTCACCGCCATTACCCTCGGCGCAGGTAATCGAGGAAATGTCTATGGAAACTATGCCTCCAAATACCCCGAACAATTGGACATTGTGGGCGTAGCTGAACCCATCAAAATCCGCAACGACCGCTACCTCAAACAGCACGATATTCCCAAAAAACACAGTTTTGTGACTTGGGAACACGTTTTTGAAATGCCTAAATTTGCGGATGCGATTATTATTACCACACCCGATGATTTGCACTATGGTCCCTGTATGAAGGCTTTGGAAATGGGCTACGATGTGCTGCTCGAAAAACCGATTTCACCGAGTGAAAAGGAATGTCGAGATATTTTGGACTTGGCAGAAAAAACGGGGCGAATCGTGGCGGTTTGTCATGTATTGCGGTATGCGCCTTATTTTGTCGAATTGCGGAAATTGATACAAAATGGCAGTATTGGCGAATTGGTCAGTGTCCAACATTTTGAACCCATCGAACACGTTCACATGGCGCATAGTTTTGTGCGGGGCAATTGGCACAACAGCAAGGCAACGACTCCCATCATCCTCGCTAAGTCTTGCCACGACCTCGATATTTTGCGTTGGATGATTGGCAAACCTTGCGAAAAAATCACCGCTTTTGGAGGATTGAAGTGGTTCAGAGAAGAAAACAAACCCGAAGGCGCAACGCCTCGCTGTATGGACGGCTGCAAGGTCGAAAAAGAATGCCCTTACAGTGCCATGAAAATTTATTACCGTGACCGACAACGCACCTACGTTTTTGACCTGCCCGAAGACAAGGAAAAACACGGTGAGGCAATTCTCGAATACCTCCGCACCACCAACTACGGTCGCTGCGTCTATCAGATGGAAAACGATCAAGCCGACCATTATGTGGTTAATATGCAGTTTGCAGAGGGTATCACGGCATCCTTCAGCATGGAGGCTTTCACTTCTTATCACGGTCGCCGTACCCGCATCATGGGCAGTCATGGCGACATCGTGGGCGATATGTCGCAGTTTGTCCACACCGATTTTTTGACGGGTGAAAAGACCGAATGGAAAATGGAAACGGATGGTCATGGTGGCGGTGATTGGAATTTGGTGGCGGATTGGATTCAGGCGGTTGCCAAGCAAGACAAAAATTTGCTAACTTCGGGTATTGATGCTTCGGTCGAGAGTCACATCATGGGTTTTGTGGCGGAGAAGAGTCGATTGGCGGGAACGGTGGAGGAGGTGAGGCTGTAGGTTCTGAATTCCTATCACAAAATATACTTCACAAGAAAATAGGTTCTATGAGTTGGTGACGAAATGGTACTTATATCTGAAACTCCTTTTGTCTTTTCATACCTACCTTCAATATTGAAGTTTCCAATCTGAGCACTTATTGAACACAGCAATCCAAATTCATATCCGCTCAGATTATCAATCAATTTACCATTTACAAAAGTCACTGTTTCAGGTTGAGAAATATCCCGATAATAGTATTTATTTGTGACTTCATTGAGCCGTCTTGCATTAGACACACCAATACCTACATTGAAAGGTGAACTTTTGATTTGATATTGTAGCAGTGCATTTAGTTTTAGGTATGAGAGTTCTAATTCTATATCCGTTACTCTATAGAATTCATTCGTCTTGACTTCCTCATAATTAGCTTGCACTGAATAACGGGTAAACAAGATGTCTGTATATAGAAACCACCTTTTTTTGTTGAAAGGGAATGCAAATTTATAAGATATACCAAACGTTGGAAGAATAGAATTGTTGAACTCTGCTCCATCAATGTTTCGGTATCCATATTCATCACTTTTCATATCTAACGAAGTGAAATTAGCTCCTACAACCAGTCCAACATTAAAAGTTTTTTTTGTTGGTTTTTTCTCAAAATCCAACTCCTTATCAGTACAATCATAATAATGTTTGAATAACTTCTTCAAACTCTTACTTCTATAAGTAGTCTTGTTCAATTCCAAACGAATATCTTCACAATCTTCAAGATACGTCAATAATTGCCAAATATAACCTTTGAATTCTGTTGTAGAGGTCTCGTTATTTTTGAAGTACTCCTTGTATTGAAGCAATTCATAGTTTTCATCTTTTGAAATGTAAAAGTTGATATTCTTGCCTGTATAGAGATAAAGGCCATTACCCGTCTTACCTTCTATTACCGTTTCCAGAAAAACGGTATCGATTGTGATGTTTAGTTTTTTATCGGAATCAAGTGATTTAAGCAGACGAGAACTCTCCTCTACTTCAACTATTGCACTCGTATAATAAGATTCTTCTACACTAAATCCTTTTAGGTCTTTGGGTTGATATAATTTAGGCGTAGCTTCAAGGCTTTTTTTGAAGTAGATTTGTTTTGGGCTTTGCCTATTAAATTGATAGGTAATATATCCTTCAATAATTTCGCCTTGAAGATTGGAGATTCTTCCAGGTTTATAGTTGGTTTGTGCGGTAGCATTGAAGGTAAAAAGAAATAAAATTGAGAAAACGAAATTAACTCTCATCGTATTTTGAATTTATAGTTTTAAAATTTGACTCTATCAAAGTCATCCCTACTATAAACGCAAAAATAGAGAAAGGTAAACACATAAGGCAAGTTCAGGTCTGTAAGCAAATTGTTATTGGGCTTTTAAAGTTGTTGCTTTTGAAAAAGTCTTTTGTTTCACACTTACTCAATTCTTTAACACTCAAACTTCAAAAGCCTGTTTATTATTTAGTCCTCTTCTTCAAATCCTACAACTGTTCCTTCAAAAACAAGCTCAGTAAAGTCTTCGTCACTCAACCAATAGTCAGAGGTAATCAATCTATAAGAATTGCCTTCAATTTTGTCTAACTCCCATAGGATATCCTCTGCTGTGGGAATTTTCCATTGTAGGCTTTGTAGAGTAGTTGATTGATATTGAAAAACTCATGATGTAATGAAATTTCTGGATATTCTTCAAAAATTTTGTCCAGCAACATATCATGAGATATTTGACTTATTTGCCCCTCTGATAAACTGTTCGACATTCTATACTCCATCAATATAGACGCTGCTTCGGGAGGTTCATAGTCCGTAATAGCCATGAACAACAACTCTCTCAAATCCTCTTTTGCAGAAGATTCTGCATCTGGAAAACCAAATTTCTTTAGTAGCTCAATATAATCATTCATTTGGGTGAAAATTCTTACTTTGTAGGAACCACTCCCAAAGTTTCAAATCCCTTCAATGTCACCTCACTCCGAAGTCTTGGGAACATCTTCATATCAAAAGCCTCATTCGGTTCCACATTGGTCGCAAAGAAATAGACCTTTCCTTCTGCCTCCAAATATCCCACAAACCAACCCACATTGTTGCCGTTGCGGATAGACCAACCCGTTTTGCCGCTTAGTTTATAGTCTTCATTTTCGTCAATGACCATGAGGCGTTTCATAATCGTTTCGGTTCTTTTTGTGATGGGAAGTTGGGAATTGTAAAATCGGGTGAAAAAGTCCATTTGTTGAAATTGGGTGATATTGGAGTTGCCTTCAAGCCAAAAGTGGTCAATAGTAGCCGAATCCACCAAGATGTTTCCATTGGCATAATCGAATTTTTGAAGGTGGGCTTTCATTCTTTCTACGCCAATTTTTCGAGCGATTTCTTGGTAACAAGGCACACAGGAGAAGTGAAAAGCATCTCTGAAAATCAAATCTTGCTCCCAGTTTTTCAAACGTCTTTTTTTGCCATCCCATTTGAAGAGTGTGCTGTCGTTTTCGACTACGCCTGTTTCGAGCGCAATGATAGAATTGGGAACTTTGAAGGTGGAAGCAGGTAGGAAACCTTTGGTGCAGCGATTGAAGTCGTTGGAGTGATAGGTTTTGGCGGCAACATCGTAAATCAAAATCGAGCCTTTCATCTCTGCGCTGTCCAGTATTTGCTGAAAAGCGGGCTCTATTTTTCTACTAATCGTGTCTTTTTCAGATTCTTCTTTTTCGGATGAAGGAAGAGTTTGCTCTGTATTTGAAGGGTTTGAAGTACAGGCTGCGAGGAAGATAAAAAGCAAAAAATATATTTTGAGATTCATTTCAAACAATTAAAACATTAAGAAAAAATAAGTATTTATTTCACACATCCTCCCTCTCGCTATTCACTTCTTTCGTCCAAAGACCAATATTTATTGAAAAGCCAAATCACCGCACCAATTCAAGCACCTCTTTTGCACATCCCCACGCCACCGTAAAGCCACTTCCACCATGTCCATAATTGTGAACAATAGGACGGTGCAATTCTCGCTCCAATCGAATCTCCGAGCGATAGGGTCGCAAACCCACATAACTACCCAACACTTTTCGCCCCTTCAATTTGGGCTGCAATCGCTCGCAACGCTCCAAAATATCCGCCACCACTTGCTCATTTACCTCCAAATCATATTGATGCGCTTCAGCCGTACCTCCCAAAACAATGCAGTCTTTTCGAGGCATCATATACGCCAAAGCATTCTGACCTGCTTCGTCTGCCAAATATCTGATTTCTTCATTGGTAGCAGCCTCCAATTGGACAATGTGTCCTTGAATGGGATAAACCCCGATGTCTTCACACAGATTTTTTGCACCTAAACCTGTACAATTTATCAAAACAGATTCCGCATTTTCCTGCAAAACCTCTTCAAAACTATTTATCCGCCTTATTTCAATCAACCCACCTTTTTCTTTAAATCGCTGCAATAAATACTGCATGTAAATAGGCGTTTCTATCATCGGAACATTCGCAATATGAGCTTGTGCATAGCCTTTGGGAAGTTCCGATTGTTCAGCTTTGCGGTAAGCATTGGGCGGTAACTCTGCTGCCCACCAAGGAGCTTCATCCGTAAGCGATTGTTCCAAAACAAACCAATCCACAAAATGAACACCCGTTGCAGTATCTTTCGCCAATTCTTGGTAAATGGCATAAGATTCCATGCTCCACTTCAATACCAAATCTTGCGGGTTGACTTTGTAGGGAAACCATATTGCAGCCGCTTTATTGGAAGTTGTATGGGGCGGTAATTGGGCAGCAATGATTTGAACATCAGTATATCCTGCCTCCAATAGACAGATGCCTGTTGTCAAACCCGAAACGCCGCAGCCGAGGATGGTGAATGAGGGCATAGTATGCGAGAATTTAACGATAGTTATTTTGCTACTCCAACAGGACGAATATTCAAAAGGTTGGTTACGCAATTTTCCATATTTCCAACAGTTAATACAAATTCTTGTTGTACTTTGAGGCCATTCACATATTCTGCTGGCTTCCAATTTGGCATATTGCAGATGGCCTTTACCAATAGTGCATCTATTTTTTCATTTTTAGAGGTCTCAAATACATGCACATTGCCTATTTGACCTATTTCGTCAATGGTGAATTTTATGGCAGCTAAATCATACCCCTTGAAAGTATACTTGGGAATTTTATCAATGGCCTTGTTCTTTAAGTATTGAGTCAATTGTTGCTGCCCACCAACATATTTTGCTTCACTCTCAGGCTCGACCGTAAATGTAAATCGAATTTCCTTTGCATCATTGTGCGACAATGTATTCTCAGGCATGTAATGTACCTTAACTTCAATGTCAGTACCTAAGTCAGCCTCATTCATCTGGTCTTTTTGTTCTTGGCTAAGGGTATCCGTTTTCCCTACCGCTTTCCTCACCCGCCCTTTATAAATTGTCAAAATCTCAACGGAAATATATTCTCTTATCCAAGAGGATGGGTAATTTGGATTGAGATTTGGCAGGGTATGGGCTTTCTGCAATTTTTCTTTTGTAATCGAAATAGGCGGATAAATCCTATTCACTTCAAAACTCAGTTCATTCGTTAAGCTATTTTGTGACGAAGCAAAATGAGGGCAAGTAAGAGCAAATAAAAGAAATGCAAAGAGCTTTTTTTGGAGATTTTTCATGGTGCTAATGGATTGTTGATTGTGAAACTAAGTTAGCTAAAAAATTCACGCGGATACACTGTTTTAAAAGGGTTTAACAGGTTATTAACAAGCATTTCTTCGACCTATAACTTAATCACCCCACCTCTACAATATGCCCCACAAACTCCGCATCATCATCAATAATCAAATCATCCTGTCGCCGAAAACACAAAGCACAAGCCTCCCCTGTCCAGTAGATACTCGGTTGATAGCGGTATTCTTCGTGGTCCTCATTGAAGTCGGCCAATTCTTGATAGACCGAATCTTGGTCGCCAAAGTCACCCTCCGTTTCGTATTCGGGTTTTTTTGAGCCATTGTGGAAAGAAACATTTTCTCCCATTCTCCCAAAAATTGGTTTACGGACGTATTTGTGGTTGTAAAAGTCGTGAGCATGGAAAGTGGTCTTCAATAGATGGGCATGTATGGGCGACAGGTCGTACATATATTTCATGATCGCTTTCGATTGCAGCAACATCGAATAAGCAGGATTCATGATCACACACAAACGATTGCGGACGATTTTCTCCAAAATATCCCACAATTCAGGTTCATCATAAGCGATGATGTCCCACGGCGTGAACTTGTACCAAAAATCATAACGGGTATATTCACCCGTTTTGGCCTGCATAAAAATGCCTTCCTCTTCCGAAAAAATCACCTCCTCCAAAACACTGTGTTTTATTTGGGTAAAACCCGCCATTTTTGCCGCCCGTTCAATCACCCGCATATTCAACACATCCTCTTCATATCCAAAGGTCGTCACCAAAAGATTGGCAGCTTTATCGGGATTTTGCTGCAATAGTTTTTGGAACTTTTGCTTCAAACCATGAACCAACAAGTTGAAGGGACGATGCTTCAACTGCTCATTTTCCAGTTCCCAATACAATTCTTGAATCAAAGCCGTTTCGGGCATGAGCGAACAAGTATCCGCATTGATTTCCAACATTTTGAGAACCTTGTTGTCAATCCCCCCTGCAAAATCAAAGCGACCTACCAAGTAGTTGTCCTTTTCGTGTTGAAGTGAATAGACAATCAAGGGAATAGCATGTCGAGGAATCCCCGCTTCTTTCCACGCCTTTCGATCCACAATTCGCTGTGCGGCTTCCATTGCCAAGCCAAAAAGTTCGGCTGACGCTGCTCGCATATTGTCGAGTTCAGCACGATTGACCCGCACAAAATCGTCACTAAAATACCCTTCGTTTTCGTCTGCTACAAACCACTCCAAGCCTTCTTTGCGAAGTTCGTGACGAGGAAGTGGCGGCACTGCAATGAGTCTACTATCCACCTGATGAACGAGTTGAACGACCTCCACCAAAGCCCGATTTTCCAGAAGCTGGACGGGTACGAGTGGTGCGAGCCGCAGTTTGCTGCATTTTGTTTCCTGCTTGTTGATTCACACGCTGATGTGTTTTGGGGTCGGTATAGGCACTTGCTCGTGGTCGGCTTGCCATCGAACGTCCCATAAAATACCCCATCAATCCATAAGAGGCTGCTGTCCAGATTCCTCCGTGTGCCCCACCAACTTGTGATTGTTGCATCAAACGTATTTCAGCGAGGGTAAAAGTGTCGACTTTTGCATCCATGTACTTGGCAACGACCAAACTTTGAGAAGTATCTGCAATCGTTTGTTCGTCTTCAATTTTGAACAAATCCTTTTCGACTTCTTGCAAGACAGTTATCAAGCCCTCTGTGGGCAATACGACCTCCTCTGTCACCGTTTCGCTACCACCACATGCAGTGAGAAGAAAAAAGGTGAAGGCAGTTAAAAAAGACAGCCGAGAAAGGAGTATTTTCTTTGTTTGCTTCATAAGTTAAACATTTATGTTTGCTGAGATGTATGTGTGACAAATATAGTGTTTTTCATACAAATCAAATCTTTAAATAAAAAAGAGACTCCACAAGTTCGCTATCAACTAAAGAAAATTTCATAGTTCCAATCAATGAAATGAATTCAAAGTGAAAAACTTTTGAAGTCTCAACTTAACTAAGAACCAACACATAGAAAAGAAAGTTTCACAAGTTGGTTATATTGTGCGCTTAATTTTTTACCCAAAAAACATCCATATGCTTCAAGAAGCAAGCCCAAGAGAACGGCTCGTATTTTTCCTAACGGTTTTCATTGCAGGGCTCTGTTCGTTGATTTACGAACTACTTATAAGCACAACTTCCTCCTATTTTTTGGGAGACAGTGTAACGCAATTTTCGCTCACGATAGGTGTGTATATGGCTGCAATGGGTTTGGGATCTTACCTTTCGCAGTTCATTGAAGACGACTTGTTGGATTGGTTTGTAAAGATTGAAGTCCTGTTGGGTTTGACGGGTGGCGTAAGTGTACCTGTATTGTATTTCGTTTTTGGCAATCTGACCACTTTTGAGTATCAGTTTATTATGTTGGCTTTGACCACAGTGATAGGCACTTTGACGGGTTTCGAGATTCCTCTATTGGTGCGTATTTTGAAGAAACACTATCCATTGAAATCCAATTTGGCTTATGTGTTGAGTTTGGATTATATTGGCGCATTGTTGGCGACCTTGCTGTTTCCTTTTTTGTTGTTGCCCTTTGTGGGAATTTTTCGAACATCTTTAGCGTTTGGTTTGGTGAATGTGTTATTGGGATTGTTTATCTATCGTTTTTTCACCCAAGAACTATCGGTCAAACGTAAGCAGGGACTGCAATGGGCAGCTATGGCAGTAGTGCTTCTGTTTGTGATGATGGGCATTTTTGCAGGAAAATTGTTGAAGCATTGGGAAGATGATTTTTACACCAGTCAACTGATTTACTCCAAACAAACACCTTACCAAGACCTCGTTTTGACCAAAAACAAAGACGACTTGCACCTGTACATCAATCACATCATACAGTTTTCATCTTTGGACGAATACCGCTATCATGAAGCCTTGGGTTTGTTGCCTTTGAATGTCGCACCTGTCAAAAAAAAGGTCTTGATTTTGGGAGGTGGTGAAGGTTTATTGGCGAGGGAGGTATTGAAGTTTCAGGAGGTAGAGTCGGTGAAAATTGTGGATTTGGATGCGGCGGTTTTTCACTTGGCAAAGGAAAATACGCACATTCGCAACTTGAACAATGCCGCTCTCTTCAATGCAAAAGTGGAGTTGATTGCAGAAGATGCCATGCAGTTTTTGCAGCAAACGGACGAAAAATTTGATGTCATTTTATCGGATTTGCCCGACCCCTCCAATGAATCCTTGTCGAGACTGTACAGTACGATATTTTATAAATTGATACAACGTCGCTTGACCAAAGAGGGCATTTTTGCGACTCAAGCCACTGGTCCTTTTCACACGCACAAGGCGTTTTGGTGCATTCACGAAACATTGAAAGCGAGCGGCTTTGAGTATATTTACCCCTATCATGCCTATGTCCCTTCGTTTGGGGATTGGGGGTTTGTGATAGCGAGTCACAGTGAATTGCAGCCACATGTTTTTGAAGCGAAAGTTCCTACAAAATATTTGGACAGTTTACAGGTTTCAAAAATGTTTTACTTTGAAAAGGACATTGACCGACCCGATGATATTGCCGTTAATCGAATGGACGATGCGGTGTTGATGCACTATTTTTTGGAGGATTGGCGGAGATGGCAGAAGAAGGAACATTGAAAATTCAAAGCACAAATGCAAACTCAAAAGCTTAATGATAAGCGTTTGAAATAAAACGAAAAATCACTTAACCTTCAATATCATACTACTGTACATTTTTAATTCAACCACAAAAGGCACAAAGAAAACAAAAGTAAAGAACTGAAATTCAACCATCTCTTTTGTGCCCTTTTGAGACTTTTGTGGTTCAAAAATCATTTTGTACAGCAGTATGCTTCAATATATACTAAAATCAAATTCGACTGTTCTTAATTTGAAAGCTCTTGGAAAACATATTATTTTGGAACTCTACGATTGTCCTTCCGACTTATTGAGCGACCCCATTGAAGTGCAACGCATCTTGGAAACGGCTGCTTTGACGATGGGTGCAACAATTGTGGAAAGCAGATTCCATCACTTTTCACCTCTCGGTGTTTCGGGTGTGATCATCATCATGGAAAGTCACCTCACGATTCATACATGGCCCGAATATGGCTATGCGGCGGTGGACATTTTCACTTGTGGAATTTTGGATATTGAAGCGGGAGTGGATTTGATGAGCAGGGAATTGAAGGCGAAGAAGGTGGAGAGGGAGATGATTGAGAGGGGGAAGAAACTCCCAATTCAAAGTACAAATTTAAAGTAAACTTTTTTTGATTGAAACCATTGAATAAGCAAAAGTGTTTTAGGGGAAATGAAAATATCTATATTGTATGAAGACCATTACCATACCAGAAGCTGAATACCTGCAAATGCAGCAAACCATCAATATGCTTCAACAACAATTGACAATGCTCAAAGATGAAAGTTTTTTGGCAAAACTAAATTTAGCGTATCACTTGTTTGTTACTCCCATAAGAGTAACAGAAAATATCGAATCCTTCAAACCCGTTTCATTAAAACGAGGTTCTGCAAAAAAAATGATTACTTATATGGCAGATGATTTTACTGCTCTTATAGATGATTTCAACGAGTATATGTAATAATGGAAATACTTTTGGACACGCATATTTTACTTTGGCACTTGACTGACAACCCCAATTTGAGTCGAGAAAAAAGCGACTTAATTGAAAATCCTTCAAATAGTATCTTTTTCAGTATGGCTAGTTTATGGGAAATAGCCATCAAAACGAGTATTGGAAAATTAACTGTCACTGCTCCAATTGAAAACCTTGTTCCTATTGAAGTACAAATTCTGCAAATTAATATCCCGCATTTGAAAATAATGCAATCCTTACCATTTCATCATAAAGACCCTTTTGATAGACTTATTATTTCCCAAGCTATTGCAGAAAACTTAGTGCTAATGACTGATGATGAAAAATTTAAATACTATAATATTCACCTAATATGAAATTGATTTTTTTGTAAAAGAGATGGTTTTTCTTAGCACAGTCTTTGCGAACCTTAGCTTCAGAATGCAGAGAATTGCAAAGCTTAATCCTCCCCCCTATTTGTGTAGTTATATTCGACATGAAAATGGTGGATATTTGCAGTTGGCAGATTTGTTAGATTTTCAAAAGACCAAATTTCTCCTTATTTTCACTAAAATAACGATTCCCGTTATTTATAGATGAATACTCTCTATGAAATCCAAATTATTTTCCATCTGTTTGTGTAGCCTTTTTGCCTTCAATCTGTGGGCACAAGACTACAAAATTGAGCATTTGTCTCTTGAAGACGGGCTTTCCCAAAGCATCGTGTATTCCATCACACAAGACCACAAAGGGTTCATGTGGTTTGGCACACAAGACGGACTCAACCGCTACGATGGCTACACCTTCAAGGTCTATAAACCCCAACCATTTGACAGCACGTCTCTGCGTAACAACTCCATCACCGCTGTTTTGACTGACAAAAATGGACAGCTTTGGGTTGGAACTTCTTGGGGCGGCTTGCATTTGTATGACCCGATTCACGACCATTTTCGACGCTTTTATTCTCACCCCGAAGACAGCACAAGCATCTGCAACAGCCGAATTTGGAGTATGCACGAAGGCAAAAGGGGGATATGGATAGGTACAGCGAATGGCTTCAACTTGATGGAAGTTGAAGGAAACAATGCCCAAAACTATCAAGTTCGTTTTCACAGATTTTTGTATGAACCCGATGTTGAGAAAGGCGAACAGAAGCTTTTCATACACGCATTATACGAAGACCCCAAAGGAGACTTGTGGGTAGCGGGCAAGAATGAATTGTTGAAATATGAGTTTTCAAAAAGCGAAAACCTACGTGATGCACCCGTTGTTTCCTTTGAAGTAGATGCCGTAAAAACCGCAAAATCATATTCCAAATACACAGCTCAGCAGGTAAGCGATGCTCCTAAGCCTGCAAATATCAGCGACAAACTTTCTTCCTCTTTCATTAGTGATTTTACTACCGATCAAAATGGGAATTTATGGATTGCAACGGGTTATGGTTTGAATAGGTATTTAGAGGAAAACAATACTTTTGAGCGATTTTACTACCATTCTGAAATGCCCAATGGCTTGCCGAGCAATAGAATTACACACATCATTTGTGCTTCAAATGGTGACTTGTGGTTGGGAACAGGTGGGGACGGAGTCAGTCGCATCAAAGCCAGGTCGCTGCCCGCCAAAAATGAAGTGACAAAAACACTGGAGTTTGACCATTATACTGCTGGAAATAAAGACAACCCTTTATCAATTAACAGCATAGAAGTTATTTACGAAGACCAATGGAACGAAGGAGTGATATGGGTAGGAACGATGGTAGGAGGATTGAATAAATTAACCCCTATTACCAAACGTTTTAAAAGCATTAAACTGAATGAAGCTCCTTACAATGAATGGGGTATGAGCAGTGCCGTTTTTTGCACCTTCAAAGATAAACAAGACCGAATTTGGATGGGAACAGAGGAAGGTATTTTGGTCTATCATCCCAAGACTCAAGAACATCAATTACTTTCTGCGGACAAAAGTAACCCCAATGCTTTGCAGTACAATTTTTGCTCAACGATGATGGGCGACGATTCCGACAATCTTTGGGTTGGAGCGAATCATGGACTCTACAAAGTGGTAGAACCACAACCCAATCAATTCCAATTCAAGCGATACTTGCCCTCCATAGACTGCGACGATTACAGCACTTCCTGCATTTATCCTGCTCCCAATGGACTGCTGTATATCGGCACTCGTTCGGGAATGAGTGTCTTCGACCCGATTGAAGACGAAATGCTCGGCTGCCCAATCGTACTTGATACAATGGCATACCACAGCAAAGGCTACAAAGTCACCGACTTTATGCAGGATGATAAAGGAAAATTGTGGATAAGCACTTTGTATGGTTTGATAGTCATTGAAGATTTTGAAGCGGCTTGGAAAAACTGCGAATTGCACTCCAAATTGAAGATTTATTACCACGAAGAAGACAATCCCAATAGCCTGTGGGACAGCTATGTTTCGGATTTGGAGCAAGACGATGCAGGGGATATTTGGGCTGCAACGAGCAGCGGCATCGTCAAAATCATTCAGGAAGGAGACAATTTGCGTTTTGAAGCCTTAACCGAAAAAGATGGTTTGTCGAACAACATGGTCTATGGCATGTTGAAAGATCCAAAAACGGGTAATTTTTGGTTGAGCAGCAATGGTGGATTAACCAAATTTAATCCCATCGAAAAAACATTTGACAATTACACCATGCACGATGGGCTGCAAAACAATGAATTCAATAGTTGCGCTTTTACGAGAGCCTATGATGGAGAAATGATTTTTGGAGGCATCGATGGCATCAGCCGTTTTTATCCCGAAGAAATTCGATACGATACGATTCCTCCAAGAGTGTTGATTACCTCCTTGACCTACAACAAAGACAAGCAATTGGATTTGCTCTACCAAACACCTGAAAAAATCGAACTACCCTACAACAAAAGCCACTTTTCGATAAGTTTTTTGGGCATAGACTATGCAAACCCACATGGAAATCAATATGCCTACTTACTAGAAGGACTTCATGAAGATTGGATTCCTGCAGGGACGAATCGGAAGGTAAATTTTTCGGATTTATCACCAGGAGATTACACTTTTCGGGTCAAAGCCTGCAATGGAGATGGAATTTGGAACGAAGAAGGAGCTGCGATACAATTGGCTATTTTGCCACCTTTCTGGATGACCTCTTGGTTTTATGCCTTGATAGTCTTGTCCTTTTTGGCTATATTGTGGTATTTGCACAAATCAAGCGTGAAGCGCAAAATCGAAAAAGTAGTCGAAATCGAAAAGATTCGCAAAAATGCCGCCGCCGATTTTCACGATGAATTGGGACACAAATTGACCATCATTTCTTTGTTCAGTGAAATTGTGAAAGACAAGCTCACAGGCAGGGTGGACAACGAAGTCAGTCCACATTTGGACAAGGTAATTAAAACCTCGAATGAGCTGTATTTTTCGATGAAAGATTTGTTGTGGGCATTGGATCCTTCAAAGGATTCGATTTACGATTTGGCGATTATGCTCAAAGATTTTGGCGACGAACTGTTCGACAAAACAGGGGTCAATTTCCATTCTGAAGGCATTCGTCCTCTGCTAAAAACCCGCAAATTGCCGATGCACTACAAACGTCATATTGTGTTGATTTTCAAAGAAGCGATGAACAACACTTTGAAGCATGCCAACTGCCACAATACCCTCCTTGCTTTTGATTACAATGGAAATGGGCATTTGGCGATTTCCTTCAAAGATGATGGCGATGGTTTTGAAATTCCGAAAGTGAACGAAGGCAATGGTTTACTCAACATTCAAGACCGTGCTGAGCGCATCAATGCCGATTTGGTGATTCATCCACAGACTGAAGGAACGGCAGTAGTTTTGGAATGTAATTTGGATGCAGAGGTGAAAAATTATTTTTGATGTGGTTTTATTGCTGAATTGCTGAATTGCTGAATTGCTGAAAATACAATTGCCAACACAAAAACACAATAGTATGTACAAACCCATAACTGTAGCCCTTGTAGAAGACAACCGAGACATTCGTCAAGGATTGCGATTGATTATTGACAGCACCAAAGATTTTTTGTGTTTAGGAGCTTATCCAGATGCAGAAACAGCACTTCCCGCTATCGTCGAACGCAAGCCCGATGTCGTATTGATGGACATTGTGCTGCCTGGTATGTCGGGGATTGAATGTGTCAAAACCATCAAAGAAAAAGCCCCTGATATTGACATCATTATGTTGACGGTTCGTTCGGATGACGATTCTGTTTTTCAGTCTTTGCAGGCAGGAGCTTGTGGTTATCTGACTAAAAACACTCCTCCTAGTCGTCTCTTAGAAGCCATCAAGGAAGTGCAAAATGGTGGCGCACCTATGAGTTCCAATGTTGCTCGTATGGTCGTTGGCTCCTTCAATGCGTTCCGCAATCCTTCCCACAATCTCACAAGTCGAGAACAGGAAGTATTAGACCAACTCTGTAAAGGAAAAAGCTACAAGATGATTGCCGATGTGTTGTTTGTGAGTCAAGATACGGTGCGTTACCACATCAAGAATATCTACAAAAAATTGCAGGTGAACTCGAAGTCGGAGGCGGTGATAAAAGCATTGAAGAACAACATCGTATAGGTATTTCGATGAGTGATTAAAGATTGGTTTATTAGCTTGTACTCATCACAAATCACCATTTACCAGTCACCACTTTATCCAAAAAACGATAAGTTTCCCCCTTCACCGCATCCAAGTCATTCACTTGAAAATCACACAACAAAACGTGTGTGTTTGCATCGGGAAAAGCGACCAACTTTTTTTGATTTGTAGGTGTAGAGACCGACTCAAAGAAATTATTTGCAGCATCAACAGAGATAATGTTGTCTCGAAGCGTGTCGTTTTTGTAGTAGTAGCCTACAAAAAGTGGTTGATGAATCTTTTCAAAAACAGACATTTTCATCGTTTCATCGAGTAAATACTGTACGGCTACCAATCCCTCCAAACGATATTCCATCGTCCAATATTTTTTCATTTGAGGCAGGTCGGTTTGGATTTTGCGATAATTGCTGCCCATAACCTTTCGAGCAATTTGCAAGCCCCAGGGATAGGAAAGCAATTTTCCAGAAGGGTCTTCTAAACTGATAAGTGGCGCATAAAATAGCAGTGCATCTACATTTGAAGGATTGTAGGCAGCCAAATACGCACTCAGTGTAGCTCCCGTTGAAGAAGCCATTACAATAGTTTTTTCACCCAATAAATTGCCTATTGCAATCGCCTCTTTCACACTGTCTATCAAATCTTTGGGAGTCAACTTCACAAAACTTTCTTTGCCTTCCATGCCATGTCCCGACAATCGAGCCAAATACAAATTGAAGCCATACTTCGCTGCAATCTCTTGTATAACGGGAGTTGCAGCCATAGGACTTGCCGAAAAACCATGTACAAACACTATGCTGTAAGACGTTTTTGAAGGAATAGAATCAGCCCAAATCACTCGTGCTTCATTGTTTTCCTTCAATAAAAAGGTAGCTTCTTTTTTTTGCACGTATTGGTCTATCTCGGTCAAGGGAATCGTCAAAGCTTCTACCTTTTCTTCAATAACAGGGTATTGTGGTTTAGGCCCTAAAACGAAAGCACCTATCACAAAGGCTAAGAAAAGGAGGAAGAGGTATCTTTTACGGATGGGGAATTTCATAAAATTCTAGTAAATGAGGACAAAGCTTTTTGATATTGAAGAATACAGGCACGACATACACCTTAGTATTTTCAAAACAAAATTCTGTTTTCAAAAGCCTGAATCGAAGACTTAGGCAAATTCAAAACCTGTCCCGAAACCTCGGGATTAAAAACTCAAATGCAAATTCAAACAATACTTTGTAAGCGAGCAAAGTAAATTGCAGAAATGTCTAATTTAATATTTTAGTTTGCCTTATTTCCAAGGCTTATCATTCAAGCCTTTTTTCATTTCCTTCAATATCGCATCGGTTACATTCCTGACTGCCAGATTGTAGAGGTCAAGGGTAAATGCTTCGGTGGTTTTTCGAGTTGGGTTATCATAGCGAATTTCTGCATGAGATTTGAAAGGTAATTTTTCGGTTGGTATGGTCACTTCTAATTCACCTTTGAAGGTAACAGACTCCAATGCAGAGTTGTAAATTTTTACCTCCCCCTTCAAAATCCTAAATTCAAAATTGGCTTCAATACCTCCAGTTTTGGAAGTTTTTTGGATAATAGCTTCAATTTCAGACCTATTAGTTGAACTTAGCATGGGATTTCCCACCCATTCTTGTTTTTTCATTCCCCACATCATCGGCATCAAGGGCGTATTTCGGGCATCAACTATGTCGACCGACAATACCTCAAAAGGCAATTCTACTGTATTGGTAGAGTAGTCTTCGGGTAAGATGTTTTTGGTGGTACGACAACTGATAGAAAAAAGTAGGAAAAAAGTGATTAGGAGAGTGAAAGCGTTTAGGTTTTTCATGTTTGGTTTCGTGTTTTTAAACATTGAATTCATTCTGACAATGAATGATTGTTTGTAAAATAAAGAAAGACTTCGGAAGGTTCTTCTATTTAACAAACAGTTATTGATTTTGTTAAGAAACAAACTTCCGAAGTCTTGAATTGTACTCGTAATTGATTGAATTTGAAGATGGAATTATTTTCCTTTCTCCAACCAAATACCGACAAACAAAGAACCGACAATCAAAAAAGCGATGGTTGAAAATGCCCAGACCATAGTATTGTTATTTAATTAAGTGATGAAATTTTTTAATTTAGTATATTTAAGAGGTTTTGATACCTCACTTCTATTAAATAGACCGCAAATTTAACCAATTGTCAGTAGGAAGGATATAATTTTCAGAAAAATAGTCGTAGATACCCATCAAAAGTTCTAATTTGAGCCACATTTTATTTTTTCATTTCTAAAAATCAACACAACAGATGAAAGAGAAACTACCTATAATTGCCCAAAAGTCCCCTTACAAGATTGACATTGAGGCAGATAAAAATTATGCTTGGTGTACCTGCGGCAAAAGCGACAAGCAACCTTTTTGTGATGGTTCACACAAACCCACAAATATGCGCCCGAAAGTGGTGAAATTTGAAGAGGCTAAAACGGTGTTTTGGTGTGGATGTAAACATACAACCAACGAACTTGGTTTGTGCGATGGCACACACAAAAGTCTTTAAATGACTACACAAGTGTTCACAAAAATAACACCGCTGCCTAAAAATAAACCCCTCTTTTGGTCGAGCATATAAAACATGCGCTTAATATGTCATAAAAATATCATAAAACCCAACAGGAGCTATTAGTTTTGATTCGACTTCCTTTTTGGAAGATGTTGGCACAGCGTTTGTATAATACTAAACGGTTTTAGATTTTTATGGTTAAGTAAATTAGTGGTTAATTTTAGGGGTAGCTGGTAACTACCCCTTTTTTTATTTTAGCTTTGAAATCCTCAATATCCAACCTGCTGTACTTCTATTTTATTGAACCACCATCTCCCACCATTGTCCTCATTTTGCACATTCAAATTAATGTAGCCATTACCATCTGCTTCCAAAATCACCTGAAATTCGTACACTTCCAAACTGTTACTTTTGGGAGGTTTAGAAAGACTGATAGCCGTATTTTCCCCATCCATTGCATAGTTTAAATTCAATGAAACTTGTTTACTTCGTTTATCAGGCATCATACGAGTATGAGCAGTCACAATGTAACTTTTGCCTTTTTGTACCGCAAAAGAAACAACAGCACTACTTCGATACATCATGGCTTCATTTGAAATAAAATTCACCTCATAAGGCGACTTCAACAACAGACTAGCTTGTCCTTGCACAATCGGTTGCAAGACAGTCAATGAAATGATTTTGCTTAGCGGCTTCAATCGAGTCAATGCTACTTGATTGGAACTGGCAGGAGCTTCTTTTCTCATGGCCATTGTAGAAGTAGATTTTCTCGAATAGTTGGCTGCATCACCTGATATACTGCCTTGATTCAATTGACGAGTTTGCATCTCAGAGGGATTAAAGTTGGGTGCGGTTTTGATAGGTTGAGTGGTGATGTGATTACCCGAAATACGTAGAACCAACAAATCTTTGTCGTGTCCGCTTGAAGGAACGGTGTTGCGACTCGCCTTGATTCTCAAATCATCACCATTGCCCGAACTTGTTGTGCTTTGTTGACTGACTCTATTTTGTGCTTGAAGGTCGCTTGTGAAAAACAACCCTAAAAGCATACTTACATAAAAAAATGTGGAAACGGAGAAGGAAAGTTTCATGGTTTAAATGGTTTGTTTAAGAAAAAATGAAAAAGGGTTTGTTCGAAGTTAACCTAGTTTATTCAGATTAACAATCTTTTCTGTTCTTTATGATAAGACTATAACGAATGTTACCGCTTTACTATTATTTTTTTCCTCTGAGCTTCAATATCAGCAGCGGATTGCTTCACACAAGCCGCACAGAGAGAGATTCGGAAGGGGATTTGCAGACCTCCAAAATCGAATTTGCCCCCAATTGGAGTGGCAACTTTACGGTTTCCTACCAAATCAAAAAAATCGGTTTGAGCATAGACTATACTGGTTGGGTCACTGGCAAAATGACCCTTCTCGAAGTGTTTGATGTCGAGCCACTGACAGGTAATTTGCTGTCGACTCCTCGGACAACTACTTCAAAAACCTACACCATCCAAAACCTGCAATTGACCAAAGAGTTTCAAGCTTCAAATGCTGATTCTGGACAATCGTGGAAAGTCTATACGGGCATCAAAAATCTATTTGATTGGCGGCAACAAAGCCCACTTGTTGGCTTCAATGACCCCAATTTTCCAACGGGTTTCAGCCCGCATTTTGATACGGCTTATGCTTATGGGCCGATTCATGGGAGGGAAGTGTATTTGGGGGTGAAATGGAGGTGGTGATATAGGGATATTTTTTCAAAAAAAACTTCAATCAAATTTTCGTTATAAACAATTGACAATAAAATAGTTTCCTGTTTTAATCTCCATCTTCCCCAATAATTGTAATTCTTTTTCAAAAAAACTCCAATCAAAATCTTCAATCCGACCTTTCCAATTCGTCTATTACAAACATCAGGCAAACAGAAAGATTTAATTAAAATTTTGCCTTAAAGGTTGAATACGTTTTCAACCCTTTTTTTAAACCTTTAAATGTTATTATTATGTCAATGAAGATTTATGTAGGCAATCTGCCTTTTACCGCAACAGAAGATGAACTTAGAGACTTATTTAGTGAATATGGCGCTGTTGAGAGTGTCAATATTGTATCAGATAGAGAAACAGGACAACCAAGAGGTTTTGGTTTTGTTGAGATGTCAAGTGGAGCAGATGAGGCAATTTCGGCTTTGCATCAAAAAGAGATGGGGGGTAGAACTCTAAATGTCACTCCAGGAAGACCAACACCGGGCAGAGATCATTCTCGCCCTAGTTGGTAATTGATTACCTTTTTGACGAATAGTACAATCACTTTAGCTCGGTGGAAACGGCTGGCGAAATGTCGGAAGAGGAACTCTATTGTATGTTTTATGCCTATGATGTTACGGGCGAAAAAGAAAGCATTGACATCAATGAATATACAGCTTTTATGAAGGATGTGTACAATCCAATAGAAGTAGTATAGTTATTTGATTGTCTATCCAACTAAAGAAGGTCAGCAAGTTTTGAAACTTCCTGATCTTCTTTGTTTTTTATCCTCCAATCAACGCATACCCCGCCCAATCTTCTGGCGTTTTCATTTTTTGCTCAATCAATGCCAACTTCGCTTTCCGCAAAGCAATCGCATAATCCTCGCCTTCAAGGATATGACCAAACAAAGTCTTCACCAATTCTCCACTCGACTCATCGGGAATGTCAAACTGAGTGAAAATGATATTGGAAGCCCCCGCATACAAAAATCCTCGATTAATCGCCATCATTCCTTCGCCTGTCACCAATTTGCCCACCCCACTGCTGCAACTGCTCAATACGACCAATTCGGCATTCAATTGAAGGTGATAGGCTTCGGAGGTGTGTAGGAGGTAATTTGAATAGGTATCGGATACCTCGACACTCCTATCATCTGTCGCCTGACCCCTTGCTAGATAAATCCCCGAAAGCCCAGCGTTTCCATCCTGCGCATAGCCATGTGTCGCAATCAAAACATACTTGTGATTCATCGCATTTTCAAACAAATTTTCCTTATTCGCAGAAGCATACAAAAAAGCCTGAGCATCCAATTCTTTGGCTTCAAAAAGTTGGAAAACCTCTTTCACTTCATTTTCTGTATTCGGTAATTTAGACAAAGCTGCTTCTCCCGCTCGATTGGAGCGCATGACTTTGGTTTGCCCTCTACTACTGGCAAGCGCAAGCTCTGTATTTTCAGAACCGTCAAAATTCACAGGTGCAAAACCTAAAAAACTGGCAGCTTGTGGTGGTTTTTGTTCTTGTTGGGCGACACTGTGTAGAAGCATAGTCGCCGAATAGTGGTAGCTAATGTCGTAATCTTTGACCAAATAAGGCAATGCCGAAAAATCACAATCGGCACTGATTTTGGCTCGGCTTTCTGTGTTTAGCTTCCTCGTATCTATCAAGGCATCAAAGGAAAGAGTAGTAAGTTCATTGTGTGGAATGAGGATGAGTTTAGAGGTATTTTGTAGATCCTCCAAAACAGGTCGCAGCAATAAATCAAACAAAATACTGGCACTGTCCATGTATTCGTCAATGTCTGCAAGGGCAATTGCATCTTGGAAATCGGAAATGAGTTGGGGGAAATTGGAGGGTTTGTCGAGGGTGTGGATTTGGTAATCATTGGAGGTGATGGTGAAGATGTAAACTTTTTCCTCTGCAATATGGTAGGAAATCAATGTAGAGAATTCCCCCTTTGAAGGGGGTAAGGGGGATGTTTGGGTCTGTAAGTAGCGTTGAATCTCCCCCACAGAAGCCGTCTCCACCGCATACTTCATGCGATAATATTCTGGGTAATCTGCTTCAAATTGTTCAATGAGTTGGTCGTATTGTTGCTTGTAGTCAAAGTGTTGGCTTTGAAATTTGGAGAGTAACTCTTCATCTTTTTTAGTTCCTTTCAGGACAGGTTTTGCTTCTTGGGCAGCAATGCTTTTGTCGAGATAATTGAGTTCTATTTTGAGTTGTTTTTCTTTCTGCAATAAGTCTGTGGGGATATTGGCGGCGGCTTTGGCTTCGGAATCTTTGAGGCTGGAAAGGAGAAGAATGGCTTTGGATTGTTCGGAGAAGTCGAAAGCAAGGTTTTTGCAGCCTTGGGTGGTGTACGGAATATTGGTGAATTCGGGGTGTTGGGGGATTTCTGCAAGGTCTTGGTAAACTTTGGCTGTTTGGAGGGTGATTTGGATGGCGAGATTATAGGTGTCAGCGGCTTTTTCAGCTAAGGTGTGTTTAGAGCCTTCAGTTTTGTAGCTTTGGCGCATGTTGGAAACCAATTCGGCTGCGATAAGAGCTGTGGCAAGCGTGGCTTGTAAATCTTTAAGAATTTGAGTTTTGTGTGTATAGTAAGCAAAAAAAGCTTCCGTTTTTCCCTTCAAAGCACTTAATAGATTATAGCCACTACTATATTCTTTTAAAATTGGATTTGGAAAAATGGACGCTTTTTTAAAAGAGGGTATTAAAGCAATTAATGCTTTTTGGTGATAACTAATGGCAAGGTCATAATCGCCTTTTGATTCATAACAACTCCCCAGATTATTCAAACTATCTGCTACACGAGGATGCTCCTTGCCCGAAACTTTTTTTCGAATAGCTAAGGCTTTTTGGTGATAACTAATGGCAAGGTCATTATCCCCTTTTGAATGGTAACAACTCCCCAGATTATTCAAACTATCTGCTACATAAGGATGCTCCTTACCAAAGCTTTTTTTCCAAATAGCCAAGGCTTTTTGGTCATAACTAATGGCAAGGTCATAATCGCCTTTTGATTCATAACAAATCCCCAGATTGCCTAAACTCATTGCTACATAAGGATGCTCCTTACCAAAGCTTTTTTTACGAATAGCCAAGGCTTTTTGGTGATAACTAATGGCAAGGTCATAATCGCCTTTTGAATCATAACATGTACCCAGATTATTCAAACTCGCTGCTACATGAGGATGCTCCTTACCCATGTTTTTTTTCCAAATAGCCAAGGCTTTTTGGTCATAACTAATGGCAAGGTCATAATCGCCTTTTGAATCATAACAAATCCCCAGATTATTTAAACTTATTGCTACATGAGGATGCTCCTTACCAAAGCTTTTTTTGCGAATAGCCAAAGCTTTTTGGTGATAACTAATGGCAAGGTCATTATCACCTTTTGCTTGATAACATGTACCCAGATTATTTAAACTTATTGCTACATGAGGATGCTCCTTACCCATGCTTTTCTTACAAATAGCCAGAGCATTTTGGTGATAATTTATGGCAAGGTCATTATCGCCTTTTGATTCATAACAAGTCCCCAGATTGCTTAAACTCTGTGCTACATCAGGATGTTCCTTACCCAAGCTTTTTTTGCGAATAGCCAAAGCTTTTTGGTGATAACTAATGGCAAGGTCATTATCGCCTTTAGCCTTATAGCAAATACCCAGATTATTTAAACTCGTTGCTACATGAGAATCCTCCTTACCCAAGCTTTTTTTACGAATAGCTACTGCTTTTTGGTGATAACTAATGGCAAGGTCATTATCGCCTTTTGATTCATAACAAATCCCCAGATTATTCAAACTCGTTGCTACATGAGGATGCTCCTTGCCTAAATATTTTCTCCCTATTTCTAAAACTTGTTTTACCAACTCTATACTCTTATCATATTCACCTAAAAGATAATACACCCACCCAATTTCATTATTCGCCTTTACCCATTCCTCCCACTCCTCCCATTGTTCATATAAAACACTCGCTCGTTCGTACATTTTTATTGCGTCCTCATACTTCGCCTCCTTCTCCAATGCTTTCCCCTCCTCAAAATACTGCTCCGCCAATTTCAAATCCTTCTCTTTAGACATAGTGATTTTATTTTTTCAAGTAATGGTGAATTGATATTGAAGTGAATGAAAAACTGCTGGAACAAAATACACTTTATTTGGAATAATTTACCAATCCCACGAATCATTCTCTTCGCAAATTGAGCATTTTTTACGAACACCAGGAGCAGGGTCTTTTCCAAAAGTTGCATTGCTACACCTTTCACCATCATACACTACTTTGGTTACATACCTTCCGTTTGCCCCATAGCGAACCATCTGAGAACCATAAAGCTGTAAGCTTTGGTTTTCATCTGCAATTTCCTTCCAAGTACAAGAAAACGGAGCATCCTCCTCACAAATTGAGCATGTTTTACGAGTACCACGAGCAGGATCGCTCCCAAAAACAGCATTGCTACACCTCGAGCCAGCAGGCACTAATTTGGTTACGTATTTTCCATTTGCGCCGTAGCGAATCACTTTATAACCAGAAAATTGCATATTTTGATTTTCGGCAGCAATTTCTTTCCAAGTACAAGGAGGAGGAGCATGTTCTTCGCATATTGAGCATTTTTTACGAACACCAGGAGCGGGGTCTTTTCCAAAAGCAGCATTGTCGCACCTTGTTCCTGCTCCTACTTCCTTGGTCACATAACGCTTATCGGTTCCATAACGAATCATTTGGCTACCTTTGAATTGGAGAATTTCGCGCTCAGAAGCAATTGTTTTCCATCTTTCTCCGCAAGGCTCAATAGGTCGAGGAGATACCTTCACCAATGGGCGGTGACGAATGGACAGTTTTTCCAATCTGAAAGCTTGAGGCTTCTCCATGCCATAATTTGAGAATTGAGCGATTTTGGTTCCATTGCCTCTTGAACCACCATAAATACCCAATGCCTTGTCACTATTGCGATTTCTGATGAGGTAAGTATCAGAATCAGGAGTAGTTGAAATTAACTCAAACTGCTGGCTATAGCCACCATTTTTATTATTTTGAACCACTTTGGCATTTTCTTCTTCTGACCTTCCATGAATATCCAAGACCAAATTGCTGTTCACATTTCGAATAAAATAATAACCATCTTCTGTTTTTTCAAATCTGAATTGCTGACTTCGCCCATTGTGTCTATCCCATTGGTGAATTGGAGCATTTGATTCTTTAGATTGCCCATAAACATCCAATGCTTTATTAGTGAGGGGAATAGTAATGATGTAAATGGATTTTTCATCAACAGGCTGAAAGGATGTAGGTCCACAAACCACAATATAAGGATCCCAATTGTCTTGTCCATTAGCAGAAAGGCTAAAGAAAATGATACCTGTAAACAGCAATAAAAAATTGGCTAAGTGTCTCATGCTAAAAATTAATTTGAGGTTAAAAAAATTGGTTTAAATCATTTGATTTAATCTATAAACCGAAAGTAGAAATGCGCTTTAGACACTTTTTTTTAAAAAAAAGGTATAAAAAAAGGAGCTGCCTTTTTTCAAAAAGACAACTCCTGATTTATTTTCTCTCTTTATGAAAAACTTCAATGCGATTACCTTCTTTCGACCGTAAAGGTTTCCAATGAGCCTCTTCTCGTTCTATTGGCATTTACTATATTTCCATTGTTATTCTCGGCAACTACATAGTGTCCAGTATGGGTTTTTAAAGCTATTTTGTTGTTTCCTAAATCTATTTTTGTAAAAGTTTCCCATCTCCCTATCTTTGTTCTGTTGGCAGCCAGCGTACTACCACCTCCATCTTTGGCAGATAGGTAATGACCAGTATGTGTTTTCAAGGCGACTTTATTATTGCCCAATTCTTCCATTGTAAACGTTTCCCACCTTCCTACTTTCGTTCTATTGGCAGCTACGGCACTACCACCTCCATCTTTAGCACTGATATAGTGATTGGAAACTGTTTTTAAGGCGATGGTGTTTGTTTTGGGAGTATTGGAATTATCACAAATCGAACATTTCTTAGGAACGCCAGGGGCAGGATCACTAAAAGTTCCATTGTTACATTTTGTACCACTGGCGACTACCTTGGTTACAAATTTTCCATTTGCTCCATAGCGAACCAATTTAGAACCCGAAAACTGTAAGGTTTGATTTTCTGATGCAATCTCATTCCATGTTCCATTACATGTTGTAGGAGTTGGCTCGATTGCTCCAAAATCGACCTCAAATCGTTCTATAACTGTATAATCCACAGGCACGGGCTCATAATTTACCGAAAAACCCATGTTTTTCTGTTTCATATACATCAATCTTAGGTGTATTTTTACTTCAAACAAAGCTTTCTGTGCATAATTATTAGGTGCTTTAAAAGTACCCATTGAAGCTACGGGAAGATTGCTCATCGCAAGATCAGGTAAAAAATTAAGGGGAGTTCCACCAAATTGACCTGCCGCATCCATTCTTATTAAATCTTTTGCCTCTTGATAAGGAGAATTTCCTCCTAAGGGGTTTGACCATGTATCGGAAGTATTGGTACTGGTAAGTTTGTACTTGGTTTTGACTACCGTTCCTGATGTATTATCTTCAACAGAAAATGCTTTCAAATTGCTAGAGTAGGTCATACCAAAGTTAACACCTGTATTTATACTTGACTCTCCTCCATCTTTACTAATAGCTGATCCCATTTGTAAATCTATGCCGCTTGAGCTTGATACTGAACCTTCTGATTGATCTGTATTAGGACCATAGGATGGCAAATTAAAACTGTTGGTTAAGCATCGGATTTCTACATTCGCTTCTTCCAGATAATAGCCTCGTTCAGCATGACTATCATAACAAAGATTGCCATTCAAGTCTGCTGCTACACGAGAACCAGCCAGACTGACATTGATATACCTTTGGTCTTTATAGGTTCCAATACTGCTAACAAAGTTTAAGTAAACTCGGGGCTGCTGTCTTTTCCCTCGCTCTACCTTTGATAGTTCGATGGGCTTTGTTATTGTTTCAAAATTATAGATAGTAATCCCATTTCCCCTATCTGTTTTTCCTAAATAGGGTACTTGAGTTGTTGTCATATTGTTTGTGCGTGAGAGAGGTTTAGCATGTTTGGAGTAGTCTGGATAAATATCATAAACAGACGTACCCAATAATTTTTTGCCACCAAACCAGCTATTTTCATTAAATTCATAGTATCCATTGTCCGTGTTCCTGTTATGTCTCGTTGAGCCTTTTGTAATATGAATGTATTCACATTTCCAGTTTTCAGAAATTGCTTTTTTATACTTTAATACAATTTTGCTGATTTTTCCAACATCCAATTTGTTTACCACAAATTCATCAGTTCCGCCTTGTGTCTTATTTCCTTTTATGTTGAAAGCACCCGTGGATCCCCATTCTCCGTGAATATCTAGGCTAATATCGTTATCACTTGCAGCACCTTTTTCATTTGCCGTTTTTACTTTAATGTGGTAATTTACTTTTTGAGCTGATACCGACATACTCACCAATAAGCAAAAAGCCATTAAAAGTAAGCTGCTAAAAACTCTAAGCTTCGTTCTTTTTAAATTTACGATTTCAAATAAATGTCTCATGTTTAAAATTTGTTTGAGGTTAATAAAAAAGTTTAATCAATTGATTTGCTCCATTAACCGCAAGCCAAATCCTCCTTTGGACACTTTTTTGAAAAGTTTTTTATTTTTTTTACTTTTATTCGCCAAAAGGAATCGGATACCTTCGAGGTATCCGATTCCTAAACTTAAAACAACTCCATGAATCACCAATCTCAACTATCTGACCTTCAATTGCTTCAAGAATATCCCCATCACCTTGTAGTAAAATACCAAGGGCTTGTTAAAAAAATCGTAGGGATACATGTCAAAAAATCGGCTTTTGGCCAATTGAGCCCTTCTGAATTATTGCAGGAGGTTATTACCCGATTGCCACAACATGCACAGCATCTCTATCAAAAACAAGGTAGAAATGCAATTGTCAAAACCATTTTATACGAGTCTTGTCGGATGTTGTGCCATCATGTAGAAGACCTTGATTTGCTGCAAAAACAAGCAAGTAAACTGGTCGTCAAATACCGACCACTGATTTACACCCGAATCCACAGCTTTGTGAATACCGACAAACTGCGAGAAGACCAAGCAGAAGACATTGCACAATATGTATTTGAGCGTTTGTTGAAGAAATTCGACAAAGGAGGGTTTCAATACACCGAAGGCAGGGCATTGTTTCGTACCTATTTTTACCAAATCATCAACTATACCATCATTGACGGTTTGCGAAGATTGCACACCTCCAAGGCAGATATTGGTCAAAATGCGGAATTGAAGGAATCTCATTCAGTAGATGCAAATATTTTCGGAAAACTTAGCAGCAAATTAGATTTGGAGCGACAAAGCGAATTGTATGGCAGGCTATTGCAATTGTACAAATCAATAGACCGCCAGAAATTTGAATTGAGTGCAAAAGTAAATTGTGCATTGCTTCTCAAAAACGAAGATGTAAAACTCCTTCAATTGGAGGAATCCATGAAAATAGAGTTGCTCGTCTATTTTGGAAAGAACTACTCCAAAATGAGCAAGGAGGAAATTTGGAAAATTTTGGTGGTGTTCGTCAGCCTACTCGAAAACAAAAATGTTAGCCCACAAGGTCTTCAAAAATGGTTCATTCGCCGACGAAGTTGGATGGTGGTTAAAATCCTCTATATCCTAAATTTTGATGGCAAACTGCAAAAGAAATTGACCGAAATGGAGAAAAAACTATTGGCAAAAATCAGCGATAGACGGGTAGGGAAATTTGCAGAAGAGTATTTTGGAGAGATAGTTTACCATAGGTATCGGATACTTTAAAAGTATCCGATACCTCCGCAACACCTTCGAGGTATCCGATCCCTGTTTGTTAAAAAAATTAGAAAAATGGCAAAACACAATTACTGGGCAAAATTAGAACCCAACCAATGTTATCACATTTACAATCATGCAGTAGGAACAGAAGATTTATTCAAAGGAAGAAAATCGTTTTGGTGGTCTTTTCAAAGCCAAATTTAGGCGTACTTTGGTAAAGGACAAAAAGGATTTTTTACATTTTCTTTGTTATGTTCATCATAACCCGATTCACCACCGTATGGCAATGAACTATGAAGAATGGGAATATTCTTCGTATCGAACCTACTTACAGGTAAAAGTATCGGATACTTGTTTTCCAAAAATCGCAATTAATTCTACCCTAAAACTCTTTAGAACAAAGAATGATACTTCTGGTTTAGAAGGATTTAAAGCTGAACACGAGCGATTTAAAGTTCAGTAGTAGGTAAGTAGGTATCGGATACCTTTGAGGTATCCGATACCTCGAAAAAAAGAGAAAAAATGAAAAAAGGACAAATACCCATATTTTTTGAAGCAGATAAACACCTCAATGCGGCAGGGCGAATGCTCTATACAGAGGCGGTTCAAAGAGATAAAATTGATTTGCTGCCCCATGATGTATATGAACATGTCAACTCCTGTGCAGAATGTAGTGCCGAAATATTGATGCTTGTCGAATTGATGGAAGAAGAACCCATTGATGCCAACGAGCAACATCCTTTTTTCAACAATCCCAATAGCGATTATTTTGTCAGCGGCAATTTAGCCGATATTGACGCACTTTTGGAGCAAATCAAAGCCGATGCTGTCCAAATTCCACTGTACGAAAACCTAATAAAAGAACAACTGACGGCAAGTTACCGCAGTTCTTCAACAGGGATTCAAATACTCAGCCCTCAAAATGAACACCTCTATCAAGACGAAGTGACTTTTACTTTTGCAGAACCGACCTCTTCTCCATCCACCTTGATCGTCCGAAATCATCAAGGGCAGGTTTACAAAGCCAAAATTCCTGCAAACACACTTCATCATACCATTGATTTTCAATCTGCTGAAAAGTTTCCTACAGGAGTGTATTATTGGCAGATGATTGATAGAAGTAGAAATCGTATGGTGGGTAAATTTTATGTGTTTACTTCTTAGTCACCTTAAACTCTGTACGCCTATTAATCGCCCTACCTGCTTCTGTTTCATTCTCTGCAATGGGTTGCGATTTACCATATCCCCGATAAGAAAGGCGTTTGGAATCAATTCCTTTGTCGAGTAGATATTTGTAGACAGACTCTGCTCGTTTTTCGGATAGGTCGAGATTGTATTTGTCCGTACCAATGCTATCAGTATGTCCCCCAATTTCGATGTGCAATAGCTCATATTGATTGAGCATATCGACCAGTTTGTTGAGTTCGGTGTGAGAAGAAGGTTTAAGCTCGAAAGAAGCCGTTTCAAAGAAAACGTTTTTCAGTACCACCGTTTGCCCAACATTTGATTCAAATGTTTCTTCTACAAAGGCTTTCTTCAGAGGAATGTCAAGCAAAAAAGGTTTGTTAGCTTGAGCTTCTTTGAGAGAAAAGTTTTCGGAGAAAAAGAGGTAGTTTTCTTTAGAAACATTGTACATATAGTTTTTGCCCACTGTCAATGTCACCAAAAATTCACCCGAAATACGGTCAGAAATTGTTTCTAAAATCGTGTCCCCTGTATCCAAATCAATCAATTCAATTGTTGCAGCCAATTTGTCTTCCGTTTCAGAATCAAACACCATTCCTTTGACATAGGTGACATACGTAGGCTGTACTTTTTTCGGCAAAGGGAAATAGTATAAATCTAACCCGTAACCTTCATTGTAAGAAGAATAATAGGCACGTTCACCACTAGCAGTTACTATCAAACCGTTTTCATTGCCTCTTGTGTTGATAGGATAGCCCAAATTTTCAGGTTTGCTCCATTCGCCCTTCGTATCTTTTCGAGCAACATAGAGGTCGGCGTCGCCCATACCAATGTGTCCATTTGAAGAAAAATAAAGCGTTTGGTTATCAGGGTGAATAAAAGGAGTTTGTTCATCTCTTTCGGTGTTGATATTGGGACCTAAATTGATAGGTTCACCCCAATAATTGTTCTCTAAATGACTCACCCAAATATCAATCCCTCCATGCCCACCTTTTCGTTTACTACTAAAATACAAGGACTTACCATCAGCAGAAATTGAAGGCTGTGAATCCCAATTGTAGCTATTGACAGGTTCGCCCAAATTGTAAGGGCCTTGCCAATCATTGCCGACTTTGATACAATAAAACAGGTCAAAACCTCCAATGGCATCGGGGCGATTTTTCGCTGCAAAGAACATTCGTTTGCCATCGGGCGACAAACAAATTGCACCTTCATTTTCTTTGGAGTTGATGGGTTCAGCCAAGTCCAGTGCCATTTTCCATTGCAGCGTATCTTTCACTTTCATACTCAGAAAAAAGTCCTCATTCGGAGTAGTATCATTGTTGAAACGGCGGGTAAAAACCATCATTTCTTCATCTGCAGTCACCACAGGTAGATACTCATCATAAGTAGAATTGACGGTTGAGTCCAGGCGAACAGGATTGAAGTCCACAGGATGGTTCACCGCATGAAAGGCAAAACGACTCTCCTCCAACTTTCGGGCCACCATTTCCTCCATTCTCTTAGATTTTTTCTCGACTGCTTGTGCCTTTTCATAGTTGGCAATCGCCTCTTCATAATTCTCCATTTCCATATCAATCCCTCCTACGGTATAATACACTTGATATTGACTCTTAGGGCTTTCTTCAAATTTTAATATTTTCAGAAAAGTCTTTTTGGCAAGTTCAAATTCCTTCAATTCTATATGAATTTCGGCAAGACGCACATACGCCTTTGTGTAGGTAGGATATTTGTCAATCGCTTTTTGAAGCAATTCTTTTGCCTCCTGATACTGTTGGTACAGATAGCTTTCTTGGCTTTTTTGATAATACTTTTGGGCTTTTTTGGGTATATCACTTTCCTGTGGAAAGCCAAAGCTCAAGCATGTAATGGAAAAGAATATGGTGAAAATCAGTCTATTCATTATGGTATGTCCATGTATTTATGAATTTGCAAAGAAACCTGCCATTCAGGATGTTGCTTTATATAGTCAACGATTAAGGGCATCATTTGATGTGTTTTGCTCCATTCAGGCTGCAAAAATAAGCGACAATCAGAGGACACCTCAGCAGCATATTGTTCAGCCCACTTGAGGTCACTTTTGTTGAAAACGACCACCTTCAATTCATTAGCCGCTGCAACCACTTCGGGAAGAGGAAATTTGAACTTCTTTGGAGAAAGACAAATCCAATCCCAAGAGCCAGAAAGCGGATGTGCACCAGAAGTTTCGATATGCGTCTGTTTGCCTGCTCGCTGCAACTGCCAACACAGTTCGTCTAAATTGTGCATCAGAGGTTCGCCCCCTGTTATAACTACTATTTCGGATGGATGTTTAATAGCTCCTGAAACAATATCTTCAATATTCTGAAAACCATGCTCATTTACATTCCAAGATTCTTTCACGTCACACCAATGACAGCCAACATCACAACCCGCCAAACGGATAAAATAAGCCGCTTTACCTTGGTGAAACCCTTCTCCCTGAACGGTATAAAATTGTTCCATCAATGGCAATGCCGTTTGCTGGTTTGCAGTAGTTTTTGGGTGGATATTGTTGGCTGTTAAAACGTCTATCATATTCAATTTATTGGATAAAAAGGCTCGATATTCTGGTTGCTAACTTACAAAGTTATGTTTTTTTATAGAACATTATAGTTTGTAAGCTTGTTTTGACAGTCTATAAACATAATTGAAGGTTCTTCAAAATGCTTTTTTGATTTTTTGGGCTTGTATTTTTAGGTGTAAAAAGCGTACCTTTGCGCCAAGTTTTTTGATTCATTTTAGCAATTAATCGTGATTTTTTAATTTAAAGCGCATATTATCAGGCGATTGCCTTTTTAAGTAAATTTTGTTCAATTAACACCACTATGGACTCCGAATTAACGATAGACCTTCAAAAGCTACCCGTTGGGCAAAATTCCTCTCCAAATTTAGATAGAAAGACCATTTTACAGGATTATCGAACCTGCTGCATTAGTCGAGAAGTGAGTATTCAAATACGAAGAGAAGTCTTGACAGGCAAAGCAAAGTTTGGTGTGTCAGATGATGGCAAAGAGGTTCTGCAAGTAGCGATGGCACATGCCTATCGAAAAGGAGATTTTCGGGCAGAATATTATAGAGGCAATACCCTTTTATTGGCATTGGGTTTGGCAAAAGTGGAAGACTTTTTTGCCCAATTATATGCTGATCCTGATAATGATCCATTCTCGTCGGGTCGCCAGATGGTCAATCATCACGCTACACCTTTGATAGATGAGAATGGCAAATGGTTGGACTTGAAAAACCGCTACAATATCACCTCCGATATTTCGACTACTGCAGGTCAAATGGCGAGAGCCGTTGGTTTGGCTTTTGCTTCAAAAAAATACCGTAAAAGTGAAGCCTTGCGGTACGATACACCTTTTTCTGACAATGGCAAAGAGGTGTGTTTCTGCAATATAGGAGATGGAAGTACCTCTGAAGGGGTGTTTTGGGAGGCAGTTAATGCGGCTTGTGTACTTCAAATTCCACTTGCCGTTTCGGTTTGGGATGATGGTTATGCAATATCCGTACCTACTAAGTATCAAACCGTTAAAGAAAGCATTTCGAAAGCATTGAAGGGCTTTGAGACGGACGAAAACCACTTGGGTATGGACATTTACGCCATCAAAGGCTGGGATTATCCCAACCTTGTTAAAGCTTACAAAGAAGGCATTGCAGAAATGCGAAAAACCCACAGCCCCGCCTTGTACCACATCCAAGAATTAACCCAACCATTGGGACATTCTACATCGGGTTCTCATGAACGTTACAAATCCAAAAAGAGGCTGCAATGGGAAGCGGATAACGATTGTAACAAGAGGTTTAAGGAATGGATATTGAAGAACAAATGGGCAACAGTTGAAGAAATAGAACAAATTGAAGACGAAGCCCAAAAAGAGGTAAAAGAGGCTAAAAATAAAGCTTGGAAAAAATACCGTCAACCGATTGACCAAAATTTGCAAGAGCTTCAACACCTCTACCAACACTTACTGCAAGAATCCAAAAACCCAATTGCAATACAACCTTTGGTGAACGAATTATCAAAGTTCATCAATCCTTTTCGAGCCGAATTGATGAGCAATGCCCGAAGAATGTATTACACCCAATTGGAGGAAAACCTCCCCACAAAAAAAGGCTTGAAAAAGTGGATTGACCAACTCAATGTCACTGCAAAACGCCAATACAGCGATAATTTATACAGCAATTTCCCCAATTCTGCTTTGAAAATTCCAGTGGTCTATCCCACTTATTCTGAGGAGTCCAAACAGAAAAATGGTTACGAAATCATCAACCAATATTTCGACACTGTATTTCAGAAATACAACAACCTGTATGCTTTTGGCGAAGATGTTGGCAAAATTGGAGATGTCAATCAGGGTTTTGCAGGGCTTCAAAATAGGTATGGGGAAGAACGGATTTTTGATACCGGAATCCGAGAATGGACGATTGTAGGACAGGCGATTGGTATGGCTATGAGAGGCTTACGAGTCATTGCCGAAATTCAATATTTGGACTATGTGCTTTATGGTTTAGTACCTTTGTCCGACGACTTGGCAACACTGACCTACCGAACCAATGGCATCCAAAAAGCTCCTGTGATTATTCGCACAAGAGGACATCGTTTGGAAGGTATTTGGCATTCGGGTTCACCGATGGCCATGTTGCTACATTCACTGAGAGGAATGTACATCTGCGTTCCCCGAAATTTTGTGCAAGCGGCTGGGATGTATAACACTTTGCTTCAATCAGATGATCCTGCAATAGTAATTGAATGTTTGAATGGCTACCGTTTGAAGGAAAAACTGCCCGAAAATTTGGGAGAATACACTGTACCTTTGGGTCAAGTAGAGGTTTTGCAGGAAGGAACAGATGTAACTTTGGTGACTTATGGTTCTTGTGTACGGATTGCAGAAGCTGGCATCAAACTGCTTCAACAAAAGGGCATCTCGGTAGAACTGATTGATGTCCAAACTTTGATACCTTTTGACATTGACCATCAAATCGTTCAGTCTCTCCAAAAAACAAATCGCATACTATTCTTGGACGAGGATGTGCCAGGAGGTGGGGCTGCTTATATGCTGCAAGAGGTTCTCGAAAAACAAAAAGGCTATTTCCATCTCGATTCACCTCCTCAAACTTTGACCGCTAAAGCACATCGCCCTGCTTATGGTTCGGACGGTGATTATTTCAGCAAGCCGAATGCAGAGGATGTCTTTGAAGTGATTTATGAGATGATGTGTGAGGTGGAACCTGATAGGTTTGAAGATATGTTCTAAAAGTTAGCCTATCTCTCCTTTTGTCATATTGTAAATATCTTGTGAGTTGTTTCGACAAATCAGAATAAAGGTGAAATTTTGATGGAAGATAGAGGCTCCAACCTACCTAATTTTTTTGTTTATATTTGTAGAAAAAGTAGCGAGCAATGTTCACACTATACATGGATAATTTTCGAGGCTTCAAAGACACACATCTTCCATTGAAAGGAATGAATTTTTTTGTTGGAGAGAATAGTTCAGGCAAAAGTTCTGCTTTGTCTTTGATTCATTTGCTGAATCAAGAGAAGTTTTGGGATGAAAACCAATGGTACTTTGAGGATTATTATTATTTTGGTACTTATCTTGATATTACTAATAATAGTAAAGAAGTTACAAATATAGGTCTTTATAGAGATAAATTTTTATCAAAAAAATCTGATTATGAATTTAATAGTGTATTAATGTCTTTTACCTATGGTATTAGAGTTGCACCATTTATTACGAAATTTCACTTATTAGGTGATAGTCCATCCACTTCCCCGCCCCTTGAAGTATATATTGAGTATCATGAAGATAATAAATCCTTTGGAGTGTATATTAATAATAGCCAATTCAATAAAACACCTGCGGAAATTCTGTTTGAAAAGTTAAATTTAGAAAGTATCGATTTTGGTATATTAGAGTACAATGAAAATTCCTTATTATCTTTCAACTATATATTAAGTGGAATAGATTCACTTCGAATTTATAAGTCATTAAATAGAAGAGAGGAGAACAATATCTACTGGTTCGCTCCAATCCGCACAAAACCCCAAAGAACCTATGACCAATACATTGACAATTTCACCGCAGACGGTAAACACATTCCCTATTTATTGAGAAACATTGTCAATAACAAAAGTGAGGGGAATAAGAGAATCCTTGAAGCAATCGACGAATTTGGCAAAAAAAGTGGTTTGTATGAAAAGATGATTGTCAAACAGTACGGCGAATCCATCAATGCCCCTTTTGAGATTCAATTTCAGTTGGCAGACGGTACTTATCGTATTTCCAACGTAGGCTATGGTGTATCGCAAGTATTGCCTTTGATTGTGCAAATATTGGCAGACCAACAAGACAGTTGGTTTATGATTCAGCAACCCGAAGTACATTTGCATCCCAAGGCACAGTCTGCATTGGGCGAATTTTTGTTTTTTGCTTTTGAAAAAGGGAAAAAAATATTTGTCGAAACGCATAGTGATTTCATCATTGACGGTTTTCGTAGAAAATTGGCAGAATCACCACAAGCTGCAACCATGGCAGAACAAGCACAGGTGGTGTTTTTTGAGAAAGAAGGTGAGGGAAACCGTTTGAATTGCATTGATATTGAAGCGGATGGAGAATACAAAACCTCGGAAGCTACAGAGCGTTTCCGTTCCTTTTTTGTGCAGGAAGCACTTCAAAATATTGGTTTATAATTATTTGTGATTATGTGTGTAATTGTGGATGTGAATATATTGGGCGGCGTTTTTGATAAGAATCATTCCAAGTTTGCAGATTTTGAACCCATTAAAAAGTGGATTTTGGAAGGAAAAGGAAAGTTGGTGGTAGGAGGTTCAAAATATACAGAGGAATTGAAACGAGTCGAGCGATATGCCAAACTTATTGCAGAATTGGCGAAGTTGGGTAAAGTGGTGGTTTTGAAGAAACAAAACGTGGACAGACACCAAGCTGAAATTGAAGGAAAAGAACAAGATTCAGATTTTGACGACCCACATTTGATTGCTATGGTCGTAGAAAGTGGTGTTAGAATTTTGTGTTCAGAAGACAAAAGAGCCGATAAGTTCATCAAAAAAAGCAAGTTTTACCCAAAAGGCAGAAAAGCACCTATCATTTATCGCACCAAACGGCATCATGCAAGATATTTGAGAGATGATAACATTGTAATCGTTTGTATGCCAAAAGACCAATTGACCAAAGAACAGAAAACCAAATTCACTTCCCTACTTCCTAAATAAAGAAAAACCTCTACACAATTAAACATGTGTAGAGGTTTTCATTTTATCGTATTCTTGAATTTGAATTTTTTATGCTTCCACAGCTTCTTCCGCCGCTTCCGACTCCGCAAACTCCTTAGCCGACAAATAACGCTCCGCATCCAAAGCAGCCATACAGCCCGTACCTGCTGCGGTCACTGCTTGACGGTAAATATTGTCTTGGGCATCACCACAAGCAAATACACCTTCAACATTCGTTTCGGTGCTGTCGGGTTTGGTAATCAAATAACCCAATTTGTCCATGTCTAACCAACCTTTCAAAAAGTCGGTGTTGGGTTTGTGACCAATCGCCACGAAAAAACCCTGAATAGGAATCACAGACTCGCCTCCCGTTTGATTATTGACGACACGAACACCTTCGACTTCTTCTTCTCCAAGCACTTCTTTGGTTTCGGTATTCCAGTGCATGATGATGTTTTTGTTGGTCAATACCCGCTTCTGCATTACCTTAGAAGCACGCATTTCGTCACGACGCACAATCATGTGAACTTTAGGGCAAAGATTGGCAAGGTACAACGCTTCTTCTGCAGCCGTATCACCTGCTCCAACAACCGCTACATCTAATCCTCTATAAAACGCACCGTCACACACTGCACAAGCCGAAACACCACCACCATTCATTCTCAATTTTTCTTCAGAAGGCAAGCCCAACCATTTGGCAGAAGCACCTGTAGCAATGATAACCGTATCTGCATGTATCTTCTTCTCCCCATCAATAGTGACCGTATGCAATTCACCATTGAAGTCAACCGACGTTGCCAAGCCAAAACGAATTTCAGTTCCCATGCGCTCCGCTTGTTTTTTGAAGTCTTCCATCATCGGTATTCCTCCAACACCATCGGGATAGCCAGGATAGTTTTCTACATCCGTTGTTTCCATCAATTGACCTCCTTGTAGTGGCCCCGTATAGATAATAGGCTTTAGGTCAGCCCTTGCCGCATAAATTGCAGCCGTATAACCCGCAGGACCTGTACCCAATATCAAACATTTGATTCTTTCTATTTGCTCACTCATATTTTTATTATATTTTAGATAAGGGAAGCGAGAACAGAGATGTAAGACTGAATGACCTAAATAGTAATCTCGTCTCTCACATCCCACCTCTCTCTTCTAATTTAACCGCAAAGATAAGTACAATTTAATATTTTTTGTTTAAAACATGATAATAACAACCTATATTCATGTTTTAACACAATTCACATAAAATAGTTCTGCAACGTAATCTGTAACGGTGAAATCACAGACTTTGCCGAAAAAAGGCATTGATTTATGAATTATGATTTTCAAATGAGCTATACGAAACAAACAGGGGTTTCTTTCATTCCTTCAATCCCTTCAATTATCTTTGACCTCTTACTGAAAAGGAATATTTGCAGCAAACAACATGGAAAACAAACAAACCGAAACCGTTCACAAAATTGGTGGGCAATTGCTTACTTTAAAGGATTTACTTCAAATAGCACAAAGCGACTCAAAACTTCAATTGTCGTCTGATGCCATCCAAAAAATCACCTATTGTCGAAACTACTTAGACGATAAAATTAACAATTCAGACCAATCTTTTTATGGCATCAATACGGGATTTGGTAACCTTTACAATGTGTCTATTTCCAAAACACAATTGGCTGATTTGCAGAAAAATTTACTGCTTTCTCATGCTTGTGGAATGGGTGAAGTAGTACCATTGGAGGTGGTCAAGTGGATGCTGTTCTTGAAAATTCAATCCCTCTCTTATGGTCATTCAGGCGTTCAACTGCAAACGGTCGAACGATTGATAGATATGTACAATCACAATATTCTTCCTGTTATTTATCAACAAGGTTCTTTGGGCGCATCAGGCGATTTGGCACCTTTAGCACACCTAAGTATTCCCTTGATTGGAGAAGGGGACGTTTGGTATCGTGGCGAAAAAAAGGAGAGTAAGGAAGTGTGGAAGTTGATGGGCTGGGAAACAATTGATTTGCAGGCAAAAGAAGGATTGGCACTTATCAACGGGACACAGTTTATGGGAGCTTATGGCGTTTGGATTTTGCTCAAAAGTCAATACCTTTCGCTTGTAGCTGATTTTGCAGCAGCCGTTTCTTTGGAGGCTTTTGATGGTCGAATAGAACCCTTTTTGGCATTGAGTCACCAAATTCGCCCACATAAAGGACAAGTAAAAACGGCTCGTCAAATTCGCCATTTTATCGCCAATAGTCAAATTATTGACCAACCCAAAGTTCATGTTCAAGACCCTTATTCCTTTCGTTGTGCGCCGCAAGTGCATGGAGCGAGTAAAGATGCGATTGAATATGCTCAAAAAGTTTTTGAAGTAGAAATCAATGCGGTGACAGACAATCCCAATATTTTCCCTGACGAAGATCGCATCTTGTCCGCAGGTAATTTTCATGGGCAACCTTTGGCATTGGCACTCGATTTTATGGCAATAGCATTGGCCGAATTGGGCAGTATTTCGGAGCGAAGAACGTATAAATTATTGGATGCAGAAAGGGGATTGCAGCCTGTGTTGAGTCCTTATCCTGGCTTGAATTCGGGACTGATGATTCCGCAATATACGGCTGCGTCTATCGTGAGTCAAAACAAACAACTGTGTACACCTGCCTCTGTAGATTCCATCACCTCCTCCAAAGGTCAAGAAGACCATGTAAGTATGGGTGCAAATGGAGCGACGAAATGTTATCAAGTAATCAATAATTTAGAGCGCATTCTTGCCATCGAATTACTCACTGCCTTTCAAGCTTTAGATTTCCGCAAACAAAAAACTCAGCTTTGCAGTTCTGACATCATTGAAGCTGTTCTTACAGCCTTTCGCAAAAAAATAACCTTCAATGATGGCGATCGTTTGCTTCGAAAGGACATGCAACAAAGCCTTCAATTTATTCAAGGAGAGTTGAGAAATTTACTAAGCGAAAATGGTTTTTCGATTTAGGAGAATTGTGTAATACAGTGTACCCAATCTGTTTTTGAATAGAATTTTTCATAATTGTCTGTTAATAATTTGTTATTTTAGCGGATGAACTTTCAAACCTTTGAAAATAAAACAATTCCATGTCCACTGAGACCTCCAATAAAATAATCATTGCCATAGATGGACACGCATCTTGCGGCAAAAGCACACTTGCAAAAGGTTTGGCGAGGGAGCTGAACTATATATACATTACCTCTGGAGCGATGTATCGAGCCGTGACGCTGTATCTGCTCGACAATGGCATTGACTATACGGATCTTCAAGCAGTTAAAAAAAGCCTGAAAAAGATTCACGTCACCTTCAAATACAATCCTACGTCTTTCAATGCAGATACCTATCTAAATGGAATCAAAGTAGAGTCTCGAATTCGGGACAAAGAGGTGTCAGACCATGTAAGTCCTGTCAGCACTATCAAATCAGTACGTACTTTTTTGGTGAAACAACAACATGCTTTGGGTAAAAACAAAGGCATTACGATGGATGGTCGAGACATTGGCACAGTGGTCTTTCCCAATGCAGAATTGAAGATTTTCTTGACTGCAAGCACAACGGTTCGGGCAGAAAGACGTTTTAAAGAATTGAAGGAAAACGGTATGGAACGTTCTTTTGAAGAAGTTCTTCAAAATGTCACCGAGCGAGATCACATTGATTCTACTCGTTCGGTCAGTCCATTGAAGCAGGCGAAAGATGCAGTGGTAATTGACAATTCTAATTTGAGCCGTGATGAACAATTGGCAATGGTTTTGGCTTTGGCGAGGAAACGAATCAAGAGAAGTGAAAAATAGAATGTAGGAAACGGGGCTGTTTAAAATTCAAGATGATTGAATTTTTTGAAGGTTCTATTTTACGAAAAAAAAAATACAATCAATCCTTTTACTATGAAACAATTAATGACCCTATTATTTGTACTTGCGCTTAACTTCAATGCGTATGCACAACAAGTCGTCAATATTGACCAACTTTTTGAAGAAAGAGTAGAGGTCTATTTTGAATTTGAAGTAGCGCAGGAAAAGGATTTGGGGGAAGTCGCAAAATTGGTGAGTTTGGATCACGGAGAATGGGGCAAAGTAGCCAGAGCTTATGCCAATGAGCGAGAATTCAAGGCCTTTCTACAATTGGATTTACCCTACAAAATACTCCCTCCTCCAAGTACCTTGCACCATCCCAAAATGATGAACGTAAGCCAATGGAAGGCAAAAACAAAGAGTGGTGTGCCATGTGTAGATACTTGGGACTTTTACCCAACTTACGATGCTTACGAAACCATATTAGAAGATTTTGTAGCTGCCTATCCCGAAATTTGCCGTATTGAAGAATTTGGAGTATTGCCGAGTGGTCGCCGATTGTTGGCAGTGGTCATTTCAGACAATGTGAATGAAAAAGAGGCAGAACCACAGTTTTTATACACTTCTTCGATGCACGGCGATGAAATCGCAGGCTACCCAATGATGCTGCAATTGATAGACCATTTGCTGTGTAGTTATCGAGACAATGACCGCATTGCCAATATGATAGACAATATGGAAATTTGGATCAATCCGCTCGCCAATCCTGATGGCACTTATACCAATGACGATGAAACGGTATTCGGTGCGACTCGCTACAATAGTGAGGGACACGACCTCAATCGAAACTACCCTGACCCTCTTATAGGAAATGTCCCTATGAACCAACGTCCTATGCAAATAGAAACTTCATTTTTTGTGGATTTGGCTGAAGCCAATAATTTTGTCATGTCTGCAAATTTTCATGGTGGAACAGAAGTTTTGAACTACCCATGGGATACGCAGGCCGAGCTACATGCGGATGATGAATGGTGGGAATGTATTTCTTTGGAGTATGTGGATAAGGTGAAGGAAGTTGCACCAAGTACCTATTTTGATGGTTTTGGAAATGGCGTAACCAATGGTTATCAATGGTATCACGTAGATGGCGCTCGTCAAGATTACATGACCTATTTTCGATATGGAAGGGAAATCACCATCGAATTGTCCGACCAAAAACTACTCAATGCCAGTGATTTGGGAGAACATTGGGAATACAATAAAGAATCGCTATTGGATTATATGGAGCGAACCTTGCATGGTTTTCAGGGTGTCGTGACAGATGCCTTGACAGGTGAACCAATTGATGGAGCCAGGATGTTTATCCGCAACCACGATTTTTTCCATTCCGATGTCTATTCCAATCCACAAGGATACTATGCTCGACCGATTGGGATTGGTACTTATGACCTTGTTTTTTCGGCACCCAACTATCTATCTGTAGAATACGCTGATTTGAATATCAGCAAAAAACACCAAATCATTCGCTTAGATGTAACTTTAATGCCTGAAGTGACAAGTATTGAAGAACGACTGCAAACAGATGGCTTCATACTGTATCCCAATCCTGCAAAAAACACCTTGTTTTTGAAGTTTGAAAAGACGGTCACTCACCTTCAATTGTTTGACATTACAGGAAAAATCATTCGAAATATCAATGCTCCTCAACAAGAAATGTCTTTGGATATGACCGATTTGGAGACGGGTATGTATTGGGTAAAAGCTGTTGGGACAGATTGGAGCGGAAGCCAGAAGTTGGTGATAGGAAAGTAGTCGTCCTAATTTTGGATTCAATAGATTTTTCCTATAAAACTCATTTCAAAAACCACCAAAGAGGGCGGATTTGTATTGTTTTACCTTCAATGATTACATCCTCAAATGTATCCCAAGTAATTAAGAGTGATTCTTTTTGGTCAAAATAATTCATTCCCTCCAATAAACCATTGACTTCTCTTTGTCGAGTAAGGGCGGGTAAATCATAGGCGGCATTGATTAGCGAAGTATCAGGTAATACAAAATCCACTTCTTGTTTTTCTGCAAAATAATGTACTTCACTGAATTGTCGTTTCAATGCTAAGTACACTGTATTTTCAAACACTCGCCCTGTATCTTCACTCAAACTCATGGCGTATTTGTAGCTTGGGTCAAGCGTATAAATTTTATTGGGGTTCATCATTTGTTTTCGTGGAGAACGACTCCATTTTTGAACACTGAAAATGGCAAAGGCTTCCTCTAAATAAGTGATATAGTCATAAACGGTATTTTTGCCAACTGCAAAACCTTGTGATTTAAGGTCATTGTACAGTTTGTTGGTGCTTAATAAATTGGCAGTGTTCGTGAATAAGTATTTCATCAAATGCTTTAGCAGGCTTGGGTTTTTGATATTGAAACGTTCTACTAAATCTCTGTATAGCATTAGGTCAATATAATCGTTGATGGTTCTTTGGTGCAAATATTCGGGTAAGGCAAGCAATTCTGGGAAACCTCCTTGTTTCATGTACTTTCGCAAATGATGTTTGGCAAGTGCTTGTCCTTCTGAGGTATTGGTATCGAATTGAAGCCCTTGAAAATTTAGAAATTCTTTAAAACTAAGTGGAAATGATTCATAAGATAAGGTTCGTCCACGCAAAGCAGTTGCCAATTCTCTACTCAATAGTTTAGAAGAAGAACCTGTTAGGTATATTCTACAATTTTCGGTGTCACTTAATCGCCTGACAAACTTTTCCCAATTGGGAACTTCTTGAACTTCGTCTAAAAAGAAATATACCGTTTCTTGTTTGTTCAAAGGATACAATTCATAGTAGGCTCGGAGTAAATCATCTAAATCGGTTAATTGAAGAGGAAAAAGTCGGTCATCTTCAAAGTTGAGATAGACCAATCTATCAACAGGTATTTCTTGGCGAAGTTGTTGAATAAGGTCAAACAGCATAAATGTTTTACCTACTCGTCTTGCTCCAATAACCGAAACAATTTTAGGAACATTGGTGGGCAAGACCAATTCCCGTGAAATAGTTTTTGGAAGCTTTCGATTGATGAAATCGGCTATTATTTGCCTAAATATTGCTTGTTTTGACATTTTTATCTTTATTAGAAGAGATAAAAATAAGAAATCTTTCTTCATTAAGAAAGAAAGATTGAATAAAATTATTGAGGGTGTTTAAAAATCTCAATATCCACAATTGCAAAGATGCTCTTTTCATTGTATCTTTATTTCTGAAAATCACACAAAAAACTTATGGTAGCACCAAAAAATATAGAAGATCCGCTTTATTTCATGGATGTAGTCATGGAGAATGTGCGATGTTTTAAAGAGAAGCAAACAGTGGATTTATCCAATGGAGAGGGGCGACCTGCTCAATGGACAATCATTTTGGGAGATAATGGAACAGGAAAAACTACTCTGTTGAAGGGTTTAGCTTTTTTACAACCCAAAGAAGATGAACTAATTAGTATTATGGATGATGTAATAAGACATTTTATTATACCAATAGGGGGTAAAATCTCTGAGTTATCAAAGAATTTTTTTCTTGGATTAAACGGAGAATCAGCTATAAGTACAAACAAATTTTTTATAGGTAACCTAAGTTCTATTGTTGAAAAATATATAGATGGTTATGGTTTTAAGCATAGAGGCAAATCTTGTACAGGAAGAGCAATTAACTATGTAAGAAAGAAAAACATCTTCATCATAGCCTACGGAGCTTCCCGAAAAATGGGAACAGGTTCACTCACCGAATCCCGAAATCCTTTTCCAATGGCAACCCTATTTGACGAAAACGCCAGTTTAATCAATGCAGAAGCATGGCTACTGGAAACCGATTTTGCGATTAAAAATGCCAAAGGAGAAACCAAAAAATACCTTCAAAACCACTACAAAAAAGTAAAAGAAACACTACAAAACCTGCTCCCAGATGTAGAGGATTTTCGCATTAGAGAAATTACCAAAACTCAAACACAAGCTGCCATTGAAGTGAAAACGCCTTATGGTTGGGTGGCGATGAAAAATTTGAGTTTGGGTTACCAATCCTTCATTGCTTGAGTTGTGGATTTGGCGGCTCGATTGTTTGAGCGTTATCCAGATAGTGAACATCCTTTAGAAGAACCCTGCATTGTATTGGTGGATGAAATTGACCTGCATTTGCATCCGAAATGGCAGCGAAAGGTGATTGATTTTTTGACTAAAATCTTCAAAAACGCCCAATTTATCGTTACTGCCCATAGCCCTTTGATTGTTCAATCGGCTGAAAATGCGAATATTGTATTGTTGAAGCGAGAAGGCGACAGTGTAAAAATTTACAACAACAAAGACGAGGATATCATCAAAGGATGGCGAGTCGACCAAATATTGACAAGCGATTTGTTTGGGTTAGAGAGTGCGAGACCACCCAAATACGATGATTATTTGCAGAGAAAGAAGGAGATTTTGGAGAAAGATACTTTGTCTGAGAAAGATATGGAAGAATTGGAGAAAATTTCCAAGCATTTGGAGGAAATGCCTTTGGGTAATGAATCAAGTAATGATGCTTTGGAGGCATTGAAAAAAGCGACAGAAATACTGAAAGTCCAATGATTCGCATATTCAAACCTACCGAGATTCCTAAAAAGTTGCTCAAAGAGGGAAAGGAGGAAACCAAACGTTTGATTGACCTTTTTTGGATGAAAACCGTAGAGATTCTTATGAGCTTCTCAAGAAAATATACCTTCTTTCACAAGACAAAAGTATTTCTGAATCTAAAAGATTGGAGTTGGAGAAAATCGTCCAACAATGTGCTTTACCAGACAAAGAGTATTCATTGATGATAAAATGTGCTATCAAGCATCAATTTAAGTATTGATTTTATTCAACAACTCCTCCACCATTTCCTCCGAAAATTTCCCCTTAGAAAAACCCACCGCCTTACACAAAGGCAAATCCAACACTATCGCCTTGCCAAATTCAAAAGCATCTTTTTTGCTTTGTTCATCGGGAAATTCCGCATCCATAAACATACCGTTCATCAATTGTTCCATCAATGGACTCACCAAATCACTTGATTTGGGATGCACAATCATTTCCTTGAAAGTGGTGTATTTATCAAATATGGGAGGGAGGTTTTGAGTCGTTTGGAAGTGAATAGACTCTTGAAGGTGAATGTCTTGTGAAGAACTACCGACTAAGATATTGAAGGAATTGGAAATAGTCACCCACGATTTGTATTGTGTGTGGTAAAATGCAAAATCCCGCCAATTGAGAGTCATGGTCACCGTTTTCTCCTCACCAGCCTCCAAAGCTACTTTTGCGAAAGCCTTCAATTCTTTGATCGCAGCATTCGGAAAATTGCCATCGCTGCTTACATACAATTGCACGATTTCTTGCCCAGCCCGATTGCCCGTGTTTTTGACGCTTACACTGACTTCTAAGGTGTCTTCATTGGTCATCAGTTCATGGCTCAATTCCATTTTTTGATACTCGAAAGTAGTGTAGGACAAACCAAAACCAAATGGAAACAAAGGCTCTATCTGCTTTTTGTCGTAGTAGCGATAGCCGACAAACAAACCTTCCCCATACGAAACCCGTCGGTTTTCACCAGGAAAATTCAAGAAAGCGGGCGTATCTTCCAGTTTTTGCGGGAAAGTTTCGGTGAGTTTTCCCGAAGGATTGACCCGACCAAAAAGCACATTTGCGATTGCCGCACCGCCACCTTGACCACCCAACCAAGATTCCAAAATGCCTTTCACCTGATTCGCCCAAGGCATTGCAATAGCCGAACCATTTTGCAACACAACTACGGTATTCGGTTGCACTTTTGCCACTGCTTCAATCAACTGAATATGGCTTGGAGGCATATCAATATGTTGTCGGTCATAACCTTCTGTTTCATAGCTATTCGGCAACCCTGCAAAAACAATGGCAACATCCGCCAATTGAGCTGCTTGTTGAGCATCTTCCATCAATTCATTGTCTAAATAATCGTCATTAGTAGAGTCATTGCAGAAACTCAAATCCATGCCTGTTGATAAGTTTCGATAAATCTCCTGAAAGGGTATGTCCAACTTTGTAGGATTGACCCTAGAACTGCCACCTCCTTGAAAACGTGGATTTTCTGCAAAATCACCTATCACTGCAATGCTTTTGAAGCGTTTTTTAGAAAGAGGTAAAATACTGTCTTCGTTCTTCAACAAAACGATACTTTCTGCCGCAGCTCTTTGAGCCAATTCTTGGTGTGCTTCGGTATTGAAGGTAACGCCTGTTTTTTTCTGTTCTGCCAATTTCAAAATTACCCTCAATAAATCCGCAACTACTTCATCCAGTCTTTCTTCCTCTAACGCTCCACTCTGAACTGCTGCTACAATTTTTTTATCATTGATTCCATCATTTCCAGGCATTTCCAGCTGCAATCCTGCTTTCACTCCTTCCACTCTGTCATTCACTGCGCCCCAATCCGACATCACAAAACCTTCAAATCCCCACTCTTCCTTCAATATCTCATGTAGTAAATAGCGATGTTCGGCTGCAAAAATGCTGTTGATACGATTGTAAGCACACATCAAAGTGGTAGGTTTGGCTTCTTTCACAGCAATCTCAAATCCCCGCAAATAGATTTCCCGCAAGGTTCGTTCATCTACTTCTGCACTGACAGACATGCGCTCAAATTCTTGGTTGTTTACTGCAAAATGCTTCAAAGATGTGCCAACGCCTTGACTTTGCACACCTTTGATGAAAGCTGCCGCAATCTTGCCCGACAAAATAGGGTCTTCTGAATAGTATTCAAAATTGCGTCCATTGAGGGGCGAACGTTTGATGTTAATCCCAGGTCCTAACAAAATCTGCACATCTTGTGCTTGACATTCTTCGCCAATTGCAGCCCCTACTTTTTGAATCAAATCGGTGTTCCATGTTGAAGCCAAAGCCACGGCTGTCGGAAAGCAAGTCGCTTTTTCGCTATTGCCAAATCCTTCGCCTTTCTCTCGCCGCAAACCGTGTGGACCATCGGTCATCATAATGGAAGGGATGCCCAATCTTTCGATGGGTTTGGTTCGCCAATTGTCTAAGCCAGAACAAAGTGCGGCTTTTTCTTCGAGGGTGAGTTGAGAGATAATGGGTTGGATGTCTTGTGCCGATATTTCGGAATTGGAGTTTGAAGGCTGCATATTTGGCTGTTAAGTTTTTAAAGATATAAATGAAACTTTCTTCTACATAAAGGTACAGTAATGTGATGTATTATTGATAAAAAAAGTCAATTTTTTTGTATCTTTGATATATGAAGGTACTGCATCACAAAACAGGGAACTTACATGAAGCCGTAATAGAGCTTGTAGAGGATGAGGATTGGGAAATCATTGAACAGTCTAATGATTTCATTTTTAATTGGAAGAAGGAAAAAAACAGAATAGTCCACAAAATTCGCTTGAAAATAGAAGCTAAGATATTGGGTTTAATTTCTATTGAAGATATTCCACGAGAATACAGAATTCATATTCATTTGATAGAAAATAGTAATTCCAATAAAGGAAAAAACAAAGAACATGACTATATAGCAGGTTGTTTACTTGCACATACCTGCGAGTTAGCTTTTGATAAAGAATATGATGGTTTTGTTTCATTAGAACCTAAAACCAAACTAATACCTCTTTATAAAGAGAAATATGGCTTTAGAGAAATGGGAAAATATCTTTATACGGAGCTTAGTAATTCTGAAGAATTAATTAAAAAATATTTAGAAAATGAACGATTATAATAAAATATACGAGGAACTCAAGAAGACTTATACAGATGAAGAAATTGTAGATTTTGCTATGATTCCTTCTGATGCTAATACAGCTGATGCGGAAAAAGAAAGAGCCGATTTTGTGAAATGGAGGCTGGAAAGAAGAAAAAATAGGTCTCCGCAAGAGCAGATATTAGCTGCTGTATTGAGCATTAAATATCAGATTAAACGTTATGTCCAAAGCAGTGACTTCAATCCTTTCAATAGCTTTGGTAGATTTTTGGAAAGATATATTGGAGTAGCTGGAAGGAATCAAAAAGAGTTTGCAGAAGATATCCATATCCACCCTTCCAGATTGAACAGAATATTGAAAGGAAAAGAAAAAATAGGAAAAAAAATTGCCTACCGTTTGGAGCAACATAGTGGCAATCTTATTCCTGCTATTTATTGGTGGAAACTGATGCAGAAAGAAATCGAAGAAGAAATTTTAACAGAGAAAGAAGTAAGAGAATCCGAAAAAAAGAAGGTGAAGTACGTGGTTTATACTGCATAGTACCTCTAAGTAAGGGTAAAAAAATAACTCCTCGTTTTCTTTTGCTAACATACCCCATCCCCTTTCAAAAGGGGAATATTGGTCGATGAGTTATTTTTTCTTTTTTACTAAATCAAAATCCTTCAAAGCACATTCTGCAAAAAAGCAATCCTATTCAGATTATGGTCATCATGCTCCGCAACAAACAAAAAGAAATGCATCATCCGCATCGGGATTTCCAATCTTGGGTGCATGGCTTGTTTGAAAAATATCGGCTTCGGTCAATAATTGAAGTGAGCGAACTGTTTGTTTTCGGACAGGTTCAAATTTTGTGTTACAGTCTAATAGGAGTTCCTTCCAAACGTTCTATGATTGAAGGAAAGATATTTTCTTGGTGGTCAAAGGTGAATTTTCGGGTAATCCATTTGGTTTGTTGCATGAGGTTTTGATTTTACAATTTATCAATCGCAGCCGCTAATTTACGGTCTTTTTCGGTAACAATATCTCCTGCATCGTGTGTACTGAGGCTTAATTTTACTTTATTATAGACATTGAAGATTTCGGGATGATGGTTGTGCTTTTCGGCTAAGATGGCTACTTTGGTCAAAAAAGCAAAGGCGGTGATGAAATCATCGAATTGAAATTCTCTAACGAGTTTGTTGTTTTGTTCTTGCCACATAGGATAGGTATTTGGTTGTTTAATTTATCTTTGAACTGATTTTAGCCTTATAATGATTAGAATGTTTGGATTTTTTTTGGATTTTTTTGCATTTGTGATTTGAAGGTAAACTAATAGAATTTAGAATTCATATTTTCAATACTGCCCCATTTTAAATCGAAGCGATTTTTTCACCGTTTTCCACTCTGCTTCAATAATCGAAAACACCACTGTGTCCCGTAAACTTCCATCTTTGTCGATTCTATGACTGCGTAGAACACCATCTTGTTTTGCCCCCAATCTTAGTATGGCATTTCTCGAACGGTGATTGTGCCAATGCGTTCTAAACTCAACAGCCATACAATCCAAATTTTCAAAGGCATGTCGAAGCAGCAAAAATTTACACTCTGTATTGATTACCGTTCGTTGGTAAGTCTTTGCATACCAAGTATATCCAATTTCCAGCCTTTTGTGTTCTGGCGTTGCATTGCAGTACCTTGTTGTGCCGACTATTTGGCCTGTAGTTTTGTCTATTACTACAAAGGGCAAGGCTCTTTGATTGGCTTGTTCTTCAAAAGCAAAGTTCAGATAGCTATCTATGGTTTCGACAAAAGGGACTGAAGTGTACCACAAATCCCATAAATTTCCATCGCTTGCAGCCTTCAAAAGTGCTTCTCGATGAGAAATGTCTAAGGGAATTAAATCCACTTTTTGTCCTTTTAGAGTGATTGGGGTGAGCCAGTTGGTCATTTGTTTTAGTCTATTTTTGGTAAATCAATCTCATGCTATTTCTTCTCTCTCGTCTTCCACAAACTTATACAACTTAGATTCATTATCGCTCAGGTTTTTAATGATCTACTCAAAAAAAGAAACAAAATTTCTTTTCTCTGAAAAACTTAACCTCTCCCTCAAATCTGCAACTTAAAGGATAGGTAGAAAAAGTTGTGAATTATGAAGTAGGCAATGAGTAGTCATGCTCAGTTAGTCGAGTTCTACTGCAATAACAGTGCGACTTGATTTAATTAATAAAATTCGTTAAACAAATATGTATTTTTAACCTTTATTTGGTAAATAACTCAATAGATGAAACGTCCATGATTAGATAATTATTTAAACAAAAGGGAAATGATTATTTAATTCATGGTAAGTTCCATTTAACCTTCAAAAAACGAAAAGAAACAGATGAAAGATATTGCAGTAATCATACTTGCCTTGGTCATGTTTGGATTGATAGGATATTTTGCAGCTGCCCAGTTTGGTTACATTGAAGGAGCGGGAGGAATTTATCATCACTTTCAAGATTCATTTGGTAAATGGATAAACCTACTTGTATTTGCAATAGTAATGATAACCATAGGCTTTATATTCTTCAAATATGATAATGTGAGTACCATACTGGCGTGGATTTTTATGCTGATTACTTTTCCCATTGTAGGTCTAATTGGCAATCTATACCTCAGTCGTGAATATTGGTTGGGCAGAAAATTGTCGCAAAAATCAAACTCGGATCTGGATCGTCTTACCCGTATGGGTGTTATGGAAAATGACTATTCTGCAAAAAAAGGAGCAATTGCAAAAGAAGAGGTGATTCATGAAAAAATAAACATTGTGAGAATGTTGTCTAATAATTGCAAAGCCCTTTTGACAAATCACAATCGCCTCACTTTGTTGAACAATGGAAAAACAACTTACGATGCGCTATTGAAAGCCATCAAAGAAGCGAAAGAGCACATACACTTAGAATATTACATCATCGAAAACGACAATATTGGGAACAAGATAAAAGATGCACTGATTCAGAAGGCAAACGAAGGATTGGAGGTAAGGGTGATTTATGATGGATTAGGAAGCTCAGGAATAGGTAGAAAGTTCAAAAGACAATTGAAGAAAGCAGGGGTGAAAATGACCACTTTTCGATCGGTTTCTTGGCTCATTTTTGCTACAAAAATCAACTTTCGTAACCATCGAAAAATAGCTGTGATGGATGGAAAAATAGCTTTTGTGGGAGGAATCAATATTGGAGACAACTACATCGAAGATCCTAAATTGGGATTTTGGCGGGACACACATCTACAAATTGAAGGAGAGGCAGCCCAAAGCCTTCAAGCCATCTTTTTGAATGATTGGTGTCATGCAAGCAAAGAAGATATTGACCCCAAAAAATATTTGAAGGTACATCCTGTCGAGGACAAACAATGGGTGCAAATTGCTGCAAGTGGTCCTGATTCGGAGTGGTCGAGTACCTTACATGCCTTTTTTGCAGCTATATCAACTGCTAAAAACTATGTTTACATCGCTACCCCTTATTTTATTCCGACCGAAAGTATTTTGACGGCTCTCAGCGTGTCGGCTTTGAGCGGAGTAGATGTACGCATCATATTGCCCAAAGAGTCGGATTCTTCGGTAGTGAAGTGGGGAACGCGCTATTATGTTGCCCCATTATTGGAGGCTGGAGTGAGGGTTTATTACTACACCAAAGGGTTCATACACAGTAAGGTTATGATGATTGATGATGTGTTTGGTTCGGTAGGAACGGCTAATATGGATATCCGCAGTTTTGACCAAAATCTGGAGGTAAATGCACTACTCTACGATAAAACAATTGTAGCGGAATTGAAAAAGTCTTTTGAAGAAGACCTACAAGACAGCGAGGAAGTACTGCTGGAAGTACATGCAAATCGCTCTTATATGCACAAAATCAAGGAAAGATGTGCGAGTATGTTGTCGCCTTTACTCTAAATCTAAACTTCAAAACCCATTCAATATCCTCCAAACCAAACCCTTCGTCAATTGCTTTCCGTTCGCCTGATGTCGCACCTCCGAAAAAGCAAAGCGAAAATCACATCCTTCTCGCCAACGACTACAACCGTAGGCCATCTTACCCTTAATCACCTTACCTTGTCCACATTTTGGGCAAGCAATTTGGTCGGGAACTTCTTTGGTAGGCGGCTTGGGTTTCGGCAAAGATTTGACAAGAGAACCTTCACCCACTTTGAGTTTAGGCTTTGAACTTACCTTTGGTTTTGCGTTTTCCTTGACCTCCAAAAGCAACTGAAAATCATCATCAAAGTAAGCACGTCCGTTTACCTTTTCTCCATTTTCCTCCACAAAACCCTTCAATTGAATTGTATAGCCACGGGTAATCAATCGGGTCAATTGCTTGTCGGAAATTGTTTTGTTTTTGAAGGAAAAAGGCAGGCGAAAATTGCAGCCCGATTTCCACTGATTGCAGCCATACGCCGTTTTTCCCTGCAATAAAGTACCGTTGTTGCATTTGGGGCAGGTTAAACCTACAATAGAATTGGAATTCGATGCAGCAGATTTTGCAGTAATAGTTTTTGGTTTTTTCGTTTTTGAATTTGTATTTGAACCTTGTATTTGAGTTTTCTTTGGCGGTGCTAAAGTTGGCTTTTTCTCTTTGAAGGTATCTCTGCTTTTGAAGTTGCGATTATTGCCACTTCTTGCATTAGAGCTTTGAATTTGCACTTTAAGGTTAGAAGCCTTTACCTCTTGCACCAAATTTTCCACCATCGTTTTCATGTTGTTGATGAATACTTTGGCGGAGTAAGTACCCTGTTCTATTTCACGCAGTTGTTTTTCCCATTGACCTGTGAGTTCGGCAGATTTGAGGAGGTCGTTTTGGATGGTGTCGATGAGTTGAATGCCAACTTCGGTCGGCAAAACCTGTTTTTTGTGGCGTTTGATATACTTGCGCTTGAAGAGGGTTTCGATGATGTTGGCGCGAGTAGAAGGGCGACCAATTCCATTGTCTTTCATGAGTTCTCGAAGCTGTTCATTGTCCACTTTTTTGCCTGCCGTTTCCATCGCTCTCAGCAAAGTCGCTTCGGAATAGACCTTTGGAGGTTGGGTGACTTTTTCGACCAAATCGGGTTTGTGAAGTCCCGATTCTCCTTTTTTGAAGGTGGGCATGATGTTCTCCTCTTCTGTCTTTTTGCCGTTCTTATTTGAAGTCGTTGCAGTCTGTTTTTTGGGCGGTTTGGGGAAAACGACTCGCCAACCTTCCTCCAAAATTTCCTTACCCGTTGTCTTGAATTTTACTCCCTCGACTTCTCCCAAAACCGTTGTTTTCGACACGATGCAATCGGGGTAAAAGGCGGCAATAAATTGGCGACTGACCGCATCATAGACATTTTGTTCGTTGGGCATCAACTGTTTTTGAATACCTGTCGGGATGATGGCGTGGTGGTCGGTGACTTTGGCGTCATTGAAAACTTTTCTGGATTTTCGCAGAGGGCGTTTTGCCAAAATGGAAGTGATGAGCGCATCGTAGTCCGTCATTTTCTCCAATGTGTGCGGCACTTTGGGATAGACATCGTTGGGCAGATAAGTGGTGTCGACACGAGGGTAGGTGATGACTTTTTTTTCGTAGAGTTTTTGGGCGATTTTGAGCGTATCATCTGCGGTGTAGCCAAATCGCTTGTTGCAGTGGACTTGTAGGCTGGTTAGGTCGTAGAGGTTGGGCGGATATTCTCGCCCTTTCTTTTTGGTGAAAGCCGTTATGACAAAAGGCTTGTCTTTGACCAGTTCCAAAAATACTTCGCCTTCTTCTTTCTTCAAAAAACGCCCTTTTTCACAATTGAAGGTCACGTCTCGATAGACCGTTTGCAGTTCCCAAAAAGGCGTTGGCACAAAGTTTTCGATTTCTTTGTGGCGTTCTACCAAAATCGCCAAAGTGGGTGTTTGTACCCTTCCGATGGATAAAACCTGTTTGTAACCGCCATACTTCAAGGTGTATAATCGGGTGGCATTCATGCCCAAAATCCAATCACAAATCGCCCTTGCGCTGCCTGCAAAATAGAGGCGGTCAAAGTGTCGAGCGTCCTTCAAATTGTTGAAACCCGCACGAATGGCTTCTGGGGTCAAAGACGAAATCCACAATCGCTCAACTCGTCCCTTGTATTTGGCGTGCTTCAATACCCAACGTTGAATCAGTTCTCCCTCTTGTCCTGCATCCCCACAGTTGATAACCGAATCGCACTGCTTCAACAGTTGTTTGATGGTTTTGAATTGTTTTTTAGCACCAGGATTGTTGATGAGTTTGATGTCGAATTTTTCGGGCAGCATCGGGAGGGTTTCTAAGCGCCATTGTTTCCATTCGGTTTGGTAATCGTCGGGTGTTTTGAGGGTGCAGAAATGCCCAAATGTCCATGTGACCGCATAGCCGTTTCCTTCAAAATATCCGTCTCTTCTAGTTTTGGCGTTCAAGATGAAGGCGATTTCTTTGGCGACACTGGGTTTTTCGGCGATGCAGAGTTTCATGTGGAATAATGGTTTTTTGAACAGGAATGGCTAGATAGAAAGGAACTACTCAACTGGAGAAATACTTCTTCTTAGAAACCAAACTTTGCCCATCTTTGTTCCCAATATTATTGACAAACCTTTTTATCTTTGAATATGGCAGGATTGAAGCAATCTCAGGACAAAGTTTCTATAAAAGAATATATTGAAGTAGAAGAAAGTACAGGTATTAAACACGAATACCTCGATGGTTTTATTCGAGCTATGTCTGGTGGCACTCTGAATCATAGTAGAGCAACCGTAAATATCACAACATTTCTTGATAATATCATTGAAAAAATGGGCAAAAAATGTTCGGTGTTCAATAGCGATGCAAAGGTGTATATAGAGAAAGCCAATTCGTTTGTCTATCCCGATGTAACTGTAGTATGTGGAGATATTGAAGTGGGTGAGCATGAGGAATCTATTGCCAATCCGATTTTGATTGTAGAGGTTTTGTCTAAATCAACAGGAGCTTATGATAGAGGAGAAAAATTTCGGAAATACTGTTCTTTGCCTTCCTTCAAAGAATACATGTTGATAGACCAAGACCAAGCCGTTGTTGATACGATGTGTAGGCATGATGCGTCTTATTGGAAAATGAGTTCTACAATTGGTTTGGATAAGTCGGTGAAGTTGTATAGCCTTGGTATTGAAGTGCTAATGGCGGAAATTTACAAAAATGTTCAGGATTTACAATCGCCGCAATTTGTGATGGATTTTGATGGATAGTAGCTTTTGAATCAAAAATTTCCTCGCACCTAAAGTAGGCTTTGTCTGGGCCTCTTCGTGAATAAAATCTACTCTACTACTACTCGTACCAACTTATTGATTTTATCCATGTTTTGGTGCATTTCTTTGTAGGTATCAAACCGAAAAACAATGTTGCCGAGTGCAGCACCTGATTGATAAAAAGCACTGACTTTATGGGTTTTGTCTACATAAGGATGATGGGCATGAATCTTGTCTTTCAGGCTGTTATCCAATTGTATAGCCTTCAAAGTGCCTGACTCCAAAGAATGAAGCATATAGGAAGCATAGTAACCTTCTGGTGAAAAAAATCTTGGAGAGGTAAGCTGATATTGAACATTCAAACACCCTTCAACCGCAGCCGCTACCAAATTCACCCCATAGGTCAATTGAATCAACATAGGAATGTAATTGCCGCCACATCGAGGCCCGATTTCATTCACAAACACCTCTCCTTCTTTGGTTATCAACACATCTAAATTAAACGGCCCTTGAAAATACCCTGCTTTTAGAAGAATTCGTTCCAATTTTTCAGCCGCCTTTTTCAACAATGGAATCGAGTGTTCACTCGGAAAGGTTTCGGCGTAAGGTGCCATAAATCGAGAATCTGCATGAAAATGTCCGTCACCAAAAGCGACAAATACCAACCTGCCCATTTCCATATAACCATCTCCACAAACTTGCCGCCCCTGTTTTTCGATGTACTCTTCGACAATAATTTCCTTTTTGATAGACACTTCAAAGGCTTCTTCTACCCGCTTTTCAGCCTCCTCCAATGTCCGCACTATCCCTACTCCCCTACTGCCCGAGCGGTCGACAGGCTTGACAATGACAGGTAGTTTCGCTAAACGAATATAGGCAATCGCCGTTTGTTTGTCTTCTAATCCAAAATTTTGAAAGAATTGGGTTTGCAGTTCCTCTTCTTGAAGAAATTGACGAAACTTGGCTTTGTCTGTCAGCGTCAAAGCCGTTTGATAACTCGTCCCAGGCAGCTTCAATTTTTCGGCAACGTAAGCCACCGCAGGCATAGATACATCTGACGCAAAGGTCATAATCCCATCTATTTTTTCCTTTTTTGCGATTTTTAGAATCCCTTCTTTATCAACCGTACTCATATTGTAGGCAGTTTCTGCATATTGATGGCAGGGATTGTTGGGATTGTTGTCGGTCGTGATGATTCGATATCCTCGACTGATAGCGTATTGAATTGGAGGAAGCTGAAAGGCAGCTGCACCTAAAAATAGGATTTTTTTCATGCTCGGTGATTGGTCAATAAACAATCGGCAAATTTAAGAATTCTTACTTATGTTCTACCTAATCACCACCTGTTGCGAATAATGTTTTCCTCCGCTGAGCATTTCCAAAATATACACACCACTGTTCAAGTCACTCAGGTCGAGTTCTTGCTGAAATAAGGGTTTGTCTTTGAAGCTCGAATGAGTGAAAACCTCTCGCCCCATTGTATCAAAAATAGTCAATTCAACTGCTCCAATATGCTCACCTTCAAAGGTCATTTGGAAGCGTCCATCGTTTGGATTCGGCGCCAATTGCAGCAATAAGCGAACATCTGGCGAAAAAATACCTACAATTTCGGTAAAACCCAATTCATCTGCTTTTACAAAATAAACATCCACCGAATTGTTTACAGTGACTGCTCCAGTCAAAGCATAGCCACCGTCTTCCGTTTGCAGTCCATCGTAAAAAGCGGGAAAACTGCCCACATCTTCTCCAAACAAACGAGTCCATTTTTCGAAGCCAAATCCATCTGTTTTCAACAAAAAGCCACGTCTTTGGGCATCCCCAGATTCTCCTACATTGCCGACCAACATGAAACCATTGTCACTCGTTTGCTCTATTACATAATTGTTGTAGCTGTAATCTTCGGTCAGCATTTCTCGTTCCCATAAGACATTGCCCAAATCGTCCAGTTTGGTCATGAGCAAGTTGGAAGTTAAAGACGTTTCGCCTGTTTGTGAACCGATTGCCACAAAACTACCTCCAATGGTTTCGGTCACATCGAAAGCCCTTGTTATCAAAGACACACTACTTCCCATCAAACGCTCCCAAACGACCTCACCGTTTTCGTCGGTTTTGACCACTTGTGAAGGGGTGTAAAAAACGCCCGTTTCGGGGTCTTGCTGAAAGTTTGCTCGTCCAGCCAAGATGTAGCCGCCATCACTTGTTGGGTGAATATTATAGGCAACATTGCCTGGATAGCTGTTTTCCCAAACGATTTCCCCCATTGCGTCTATTTTGGCGAGATATACGCCACCTGCCAACAATCGTCCACACACGACTATGCTGCCATCGGCCAAGGCATCTACTCCTTTGGTGAAGACGGACAATAGTTGGTCGAATCGTCGAGTCCAAATCACATTCCCTTCATCGTCGGTTCGAGTCAGTTGAGGCAATAATACCCCTCCTTCATCGGCACTGATTCCATAAATCGCATAACCACCATCGCTTGCTTGTGCAATGTTGTAACAAACATCCCTGCCATTGAAAAAGTCCAGAGTTTTTGTCCAAAGTACCTCTCCATCATCCGAAAGCTGAATGAGGTAAATATCCAAGTCTCCTCGTTCATTGAAGCTCTCCGAATGACCACTCAATAGATAACCCCCATCCTGAGTTTGCAGTACGCCATAGCTTTGATCAAAGTCTGCATTGCCCATTTCACCATAGCTTTGATGGGAAATTTCTTCCCCATTTTCGTCTAGGTGAATTGCCAAAACATCGTCTCCCGACCCATTGAAGCTATTTGCAGTACCTGCAATGATCAACTTATTGGAAGAATGAACAATGATGTCGTTGCCGTTTTCATAATTGCCGTAGCTGAAGTTTTTTTCAAAGATGAACTTTCCCTCTTTGTCCAACTTCAATACAAAAATATCCGTTCCCGCATCGGCATTGTCCTTCAAGCCCTCTCCTACTATCCACAAACTGCTGTCTGCCATTTCGACCATTCGCATCGGTTCGATATTGTCGCCTAGAACAGGGTGTAAATACGTCCAAATGCTATCGCCCAAGCCATTTGTCTTGTGCACAAAAACAGCACCTAAACCTCCACCTACTCCTGCCATAGATACATAGCCACCATCCTGTGTCTGTACTACGTCCCGAGCCTCTAAACGGCTAAAATCTGCCTCTTCTTCAATCGTACTTGACCACTGAAAGTCTCCTTCCGGATCTGTTTTTATGAGAATCAATTCCTGGCCATTGTTCGCCGTAGCAGATGCCACTACAATAAAGCCTCTATCAAAAGTTTCTTGTACAGATTCCAAACTCATAATTGCCCCAAAACCTAAGGTATTGTCCCACTGCAATGCACCTTCCGAATCTATTTTGAGTAAATAAGGATTGCCGTCTCTATCTCCTGCAATCACAATTCCATCGCCTTCGGTTCGAGTCACATCTGCTGCTATCGTATTGAGATCGCCAACTGCTGTTGCCCACATTTCATTTCCATCGGCATCTGTTTTCACTGCAAAAATCTGTGGATTATTGGGCAAAAAATTGGTATTCCCAACACAAATCAAACTTCCGTCTGCCAATTCTCGCACGCTAATTCCTACTTCGTTGGCTCCCGTTCCGTAGGCTCCTGACCAAATCTCGTTACCATCTGGGTCGGTTTTCACCAAATAAATGTCATAGCCTCCTGCTCCAAAATTGGCAGTCGTTCCCACAAAAACCAAGTTTCCATCAGCGGTTTCTATCACCGATTCGCCAAAATCACCTGTATTGCCTCCACCATACGTTCCCTGAAAAATGGTCTGAAACTGTGCGTACAATCCATTCGTAATCAAAAAGCTGCAAATTATTAGTATCCATTTTTTCATCTGTATATTTTTTAAAGGTCAGATGGAACTTACCAAAAATTGAATATTATCGTGACTGACCTCTCGTCAAGTTTACTTTTGCCAAACAAAATAACAGTAAGTTCCTCAATTAAATTGAAGTCTTGCTTACTCTTTTGCCGCAAAAATAAATAAAAGATGAAACGTCCATGATCAAATAATCATTAAAACACAAAGGGAAATGATTATTTAGTTCATGGTAAGTTCCATCTGACCTTCAAATAGGAAAAATAAACAGATGGAAAATGCTTTTTCCTCAAGTGCTTAACATTTTCTTCCTATATTTGGTAGAAGTTGTAAACACCCTAACACCCAACATATCTTTCAAAATTATGGAAAAATCACCTATAGAAAGAGGAATGGAAAAGGTAAGTCAAGCGTCTATGAAAATCCTCTACATCCATCACCCTCACCAACTCAATGAAAGAGCCCTTGATACCTATCTCAAAGAGCTTCCTATGCCTATTCGAGAAAAAATTCGCAGATACCGACGTTGGAAAGACCAACAGGCTGGTTTGTGGGGAAAACTCTTACTGATGAAAGGTTTGGAAGATATGGGCTATGGTAAAAACCTAATTCCTCACCTTCAATATACTTCCTACCAACGTCCTTTTTTGCCCAAGAATCTGGGCATCCGATTAGACTTCAATATCACTCATTCTGGCTTTGTAGCAGCTTGTGTTCTTAGTAAGAAACAACGTATAGGCATTGACATAGAACACATTCGCCCCATCAAAATTTACCATTTTACACAGCAGTTTTCCAAAACAGAATTGCAGGAAATGTACGATGCAGACAATACCGAAAAGGCTTTCTTTAAACGTTGGTGCCAGAAAGAGGCCATTATCAAGGTAGATGGTCGGGGATTGAGTATTCCATTACCACAGGTTCACATTGATGGTTTGACGGCCAAAGTAGAAGACCAAATATTTTTTCTAAAACCATTGGATTTAGTGGAAGGATATGAGGGATATTTGGCCTCTACCAAACCCATTGAAAACATTGAAATACAAGAATTGAATCTTGAAGATTTTATATAATTTACATCTCGACTAACGGCTTCCTTTTCTTCGCCACTATCGCCTCCGCAAACCACAAAAATTCTCCGGCAAAATCCACAAATCCTTGTTCTACATCTGCTTCAACAGGCACTCCGTCAACATCAAAAGCTACGTCTACATAAGGCACAATGAGCTTCAAAGGCATCGCATATCCTCCTATCGAAAGCACCAACTGTTGCATAGAAGTTGAGGCATTGATACCACCCATTCTGCCTGTTGCAGCCGCTGCTACACCAATGGGTTTGCGGTGAAATTCTACCCAAAAATAATCCAGCATGTTTTTGAGTGCGCCAGTGCAAGTACCATGATATTCGGGTGACACCCAAACCATTGCATCGGCTTGGTGAAGTAGTCCTTGTAGTTCGGTTAGGCCCTGTGGCAGAGTTTCGAGGCTGCCGTAGGTTTCTTCCATAATCGGAAGCGGGTAGTTCATCAAATCTATTAGGTGAATATCGGCTGTTTGATATTCGTTCAATTTTGTGGTCAAATACTCCGCTACACGATGGGTTTCTCGTCCTATCCGAACGCTTCCCGAAATCACAACAATCTTCATATATCTCTTAAATTGGTGGTTAATTATTTTTATATTGGCAGATGAAAACACAAAAAATCATCCCCTTTAGTATATTTTTCAGTCTATTGACTGCTGCACATATTGCAGTGAGCGTTGAAACAACTTTCTTGGCTTATCTAACCAAGCCCATGTTAATGCTTGTTTTGGGTATTTTTTTCTACCAAAATGCTCCCAAACCGCTTGCCACACTCAGCAAAATTACACTTTTTGCGCTGTTCTTTTCTTGGTTGGGTGATGTGTTGTTGATGTTTCAAGAATACAAATCCATCTTTTTTCTGTTGGGTTTGGTGAGTTTTTTGATTGCTCACCTCTTTTATATATTTGCTTTTACCAAAACTCCGAAGTCTGCAAAAGGTTCAAGCAAAGTTTTAGTGGTAGCAGTTCCCGTTTATATTTTGATTGGCGTGGGTTCCATTAGCTTTCTCAAAGAAGGGTTGGGAGAGATGCTGATTCCCGTGATTGTCTATTCTACCACCATCATTGTGATGAACATCATGGCGGTTAGTCGCTATGGTAAGGTATCAAATTCAAGTTTTTGGTGGGTGATGATAGGGGCGATTTCTTTTTTGGTTTCGGATTCCTTGATTGCGATCAATAAATTTTATGCGCCTATTGCAGCTCCAAGTTTTTGGATTATGTCAACTTATTGCTTGGGACAGTTCCTGATTGTGATAGGGATATTGAAACAATCTCTAAAAAAACCACTTGTCGCTTAGCCCACACTCCAAACCAAAACAAAGCAGTAATATTGCAGACTTTTTTATAGCAATATTCTACATCCATCATTTACAAACATCAAAAATGAACAAACTTTTTCTCATATCATTGATTTTCATTGGTTTATCTCTTCAGACACAAGCTCAGGATCGTCACGAACACGAAATAGACCTCAATGAAGTTTCGGTTTTTGCGGATAGGTTACACATTGAAATAGAAAATCCTGTCGAACAACAGCGACTCCAAAACTCTGAAACGTGGAATCAATTTGAAGCTAAGCATGGTTCTTGGTTTGCGAGCTTCAATACGATTACCGAATTGCCAATGCGGGCAGCAGGCAAAGGCATTGAAGTAGGCATGGAAGGAACCGTTCAACAAAAAGCCATGTTTTTTTTGCAGCGAGAATTGGGTGATTTTCAATTGCCGATTGCAGAATTGCAGTTCCAACAAACCAACAAAACTCCCAAATACGATTTTGTTCAGTTCAAGCAGTTTCACAAAGGAATGGAGGTTTTGAACAGCAATGCTTCGGTGCGAATGACGAATGATAACAAAGTGGTTGCATTCACCTTAGACCTTTTCAAAGAGATTGAAGTGAGTGAACAAGCAGCTTTGCCTTTGCAGGTATTGAAGCAGTTGTCAAAAAAAGACATTGAAGGAACAGTAGCTTCTATTTCGATAAATCCAACCACAAAAATTTTACCGATTCCTTTTTCAAAGAATAAGTACGAGTTTAAGACAGTTTATGAAGCAGATATTGTAGGAGAAGGCGAACACAATGAGCCGTTTAACTATTATGCGCTGATAGATGTGCATACAGGGAAAGCGTATTACCGCAGCAATCGAATAGCGACTTACCATGTAGAAGAAATGGCTGACAATCCTTATATGATGGGAGTAGTGACGGACAATTCTAATTTGGAGAGTGAATCGAGGGCTTTGCCAAATATGCGGGTGGTGATTGGAGAAGAGGAATTTATCACCGATTCAGAAGGTCGAATTCCATTCACGACCGATACCCGATTGGAGGGCATTGCCTATTTAGAAGGTCCTTATTGTCGGGTTTTGATTGGCGAAGAGGGCGAAAATGTGCCTTCTTATCCGATTGTGATTCCTGTGAATAGCAATGAAGTACACCTACCCGATACGGCAAAACTGTGGGAATCTTCGGTTTTTTACCATACCAATCGGGTGCATGATTTTATGAAGCTTTGGATGCCTCAAGAATTTACTTTGTTGGATTATTCGATGCCAACAAGAGTACAACGCACCGATGGGAGTTGTAATGCTTTTTACAACTGGAATGGCATCAACTTCTATGAAGAAGGGGGCGGGTGTTATACTCTGGCAGAATTTGCGGATGTGGTTTTTCACGAATATGGTCATGGCATCAATCACCGAGTGTATGAATATTATGGTGGTTCGATGTCGAACAGTTCTATCAATGAAGGCTATGCAGATGTTTGGGCTTTGGGAATAACGCAAGATAAGATTTTGGCAGGAGGCTATATGACGAGTAACCCCAATTCGTTTATTCGTCGCTATAATGGTTCAAAAAAGCGTTTTCCTCAAAATTGGGTGAATGGCTTGCAGCACAACAATGGGGAAATCATTGCAGGATCGTGGATAGATTTGCAGGCTGCAATCGGTTTTGAGACGGCATTTGAATTGTTTGTACAAAGTCAAGCAAATGCTCCAATGCGTCCGAATGGTCAAGAAGGACGTTTGTATTCCGATGTCCTTTTTGAAGCCTTGATTGCAGACGATGATGATGGCGATTTGGCGAATGGCACACCTCACAGTCAGGAGATTTTCAAGGCGTTTGGCGACCACGGAATTTTCTTGCAAGTGGATGCAGATATTACCTTTGAAGAAATACAAAATGTTCCTGCCAATACGGTTATTGAAGTACCTGTGGAGTTAGATATCGATTTCAATTATTTGCCTTATTTAGAGCGTATCCGATTGAAGTACAAAGACCAACGTGCAGCAAATTTTAAAGACATTGACGTAATCAGTTTGACAGGTGACAACAACTATACCGCATTTATGTTGCCTTTTGAAAAAGGAACAGTGGTCAATTTTTACTTTGAACTGCAAGACAATGGCGGCGCTAGTTTACCTCCAATTACTTTCCCTTATGGTGTGACCAACGAGAACCTACCAAACCATCCTTATCAACTCTTGGTGGGTTACAACCTGCTCGAAAATGACGATTTTTCGGGTTCGGCTGATTTGTGGACGATTGGAACGCCTCAAGATGATGCAAATGCAGGTGTATGGGAGATTGGTTCGCCTACGGCCACTCGTTTGTTTTCGAATGAACTGGTTCAGTCGGGTTTGGATTATTCTAAAAGTGACGACAATCAATGTGCGGTGACAGGACTGAATACTGAATTTCAGGATTATAGTTTGGACGAAAACCGAACAGGAGTTTGGGGTGGCAAAACTTCGATTACCTCACCTATTTACGACTTGACTGGATTTGAAGAACCTGCGTTTTCGTATTACCGTTGGTTTACGAATCATCAAGGGGTGAATCCAAATACGGAGTCTTGGAAAGTGTATATCACGAATGATGGCGAAACTTGGAAATTGGTGGAAAATACGCTTACAGGTGATAGAAGCTGGCGATTTGTAGCAGTACGGGTGCGAGACTATGTAGAACCTTCTGCAATGGTTCAACTGCGATTTGTGGCAGAGGATAAAGTACCTCAAATTGACCCAATTGGTGGTGGAGAGCCTTATGATGGAGTGAGTTTGGTCGAAGCTATGATTGATGATATTGCCCTATACGATACGGAATTGACAACAGCTATTGAAGATTTTGCAGTGGAACAAAATGATTGGTTGACTTATCCAAATCCTACCAATGAAACCTTGAACGTTCGCTATTTTGGCGAAAATTTCAAAGCCAACTCTACGCTTCAAATCTATGCGATTACGGGACAATTGGTGCATCAACAAGCCTTACAAAGCGGCACAGAAAGGATTGATACTCGCTCATTAGCGGAAGGCATCTATTTGCTGCAAATTGTGGGTGAAGAGGTATTGTATCAGCAGAAAATTGTGGTGGAATAAGAAGATAAAGATTGAACTTCTTTTGCGAATTTAAGTTTTATATTGGAATAGTAAAAACTAAATAAAACGTTCCTAATTTTATGTCAACCAAAATCTTCAAAAGCACAAACCCCTTCAATCTTGTAACTATTGCAGAATATGAAGAACTGAGTGATCAGCAAATCCAAAACAAACTACAAAAAGCAGAGGACGCTTATAAACATTGGTCTCGAACGAGTTTTGACAAACGTGGGGAATGGATGCTCAACATAGCCCATCTACTCAAAAACGAAACCGACCGATATGCTCGAACCATCACAGCCGAAATGGGCAAACCCATCGAACAAGCTCGTGCCGAAATCGAAAAATGTGCGTGGGTTTGTGAGTATTATGCCGAAAACGCCGCTAAGTTTTTGAAGGACAAACACATCCAAACGGATGCCACCGAAAGTTGGGTCAGTTACGAGCCGATTGGCTGTGTGATGGCAATTATGCCCTGGAATTATCCTTTTTGGCAGTTTTTCCGATACGCTGCACCGACCATTATGGCAGGCAATGTGGGCATCCTCAAACACGCTTCCAACGTTTTTGGTTGTGCAACACAGATGGAAGAACTCTTTTTGGAAGCCCATTTTCCAGAAGGCGTTTTTCAAAACCTAACTATTTCGAGTGAGAAAGTTGCAGGAATCTTAGAGGACAGCCGAGTGAAAGCCGTTACGATTACAGGCAGCGAAGGCGCAGGTTCGGCAGTGGCTTCAAAAGCAGGCGAACACATCAAAAAATCGGTTTTGGAGTTGGGCGGAAGTAATGCTTTTGTGGTATTGGACGATGCAGATATAGACAAAGCCATTGAAGTGGGTTATTGGGCAAGACTTCAAAATACGGGGCAAAGCTGCATTGCCGCCAAACGTTTCATTTTGCAAGAAAACATTGCAGAACAGTTTATGGAAGGCTTCAAAGCCAAATTTGAAGAAATGAAGGTAGAGAACCCTCTAGATGAGAACACGAAAATTGGGCCAATGGCTCGTGTCAACCTTGCAGAAGAATTAGAAAAACAAATGCAAGAATCGATTGACAAAGGTGCAAAAGTGTTGGTAGGAGGAAGCCGAACCAATGCTAAATTTACCCCAACAATTCTTACCAATATCAAAGAAGGAACGCCTGCTTATAGCGAAGAACTCTTTGGCCCTGTGGCTTCTGTCTTTACGGTCAAAACCGATGAAGAAGCCGTAACATTGGCAAATGCTACCAACTTTGGTTTGGGTGATACGCTTTTCACAAGCAATATGGAACGTGCCAAAAAGTTGATTCCACACTTTGAGGGAGGTGCAGTGTTTGTAAACGAATTGGTGAAGTCCGACCCTCGTTTGCCGTTTGGCGGCACAAAAATTTCGGGCTATGGCCGAGAATTGTCGGAGGATGGAATCATGGAATTTGTGAACAAAAAAACGGTGTATTTGAAGTAAGTAAGGGTAAAAAAATAACTCCTCGTTTTCTTTTGCTAACATACCCCATCCCCCACCGAGAAATCGGGGCAGGCTTTTCAAAAGGGGAATATTGGTCGATGAGTTATTTTTTCTTTTTTACTAAGTGAAAATATAAAAGGCTTGCAGAGGGGTAATTCTGCAAGCCTTTAAAAAAAAATCTTTCAGCTAAAATACTTTTAAAAAAGGATGGATTGTTATTAAAATTCTCAGTTGCGCACAATTCTTACTCAAACAGGTTTACAACTTTTGTGCTATTAACATCTTCTTGAGTTACTTTTTGTAGTTTGTTGTTTTGAATATAGTAATTTCCGCCTACAAAATCCACACAGCCTGTTTCTGGATTGTGAATGATAGCAGTGAAATAGTAAATGCCTGCTTTTTCGTAAGTGTGAGCTGCATCTATTAGGTCCTCAGCAGTTGCGCCATCACCAAATGTCCATTCTACTCTCGAAAATTCACCCACTGCTTTATTTTTGAAGCTAACAGTCAAACCTTCAATTTCCAAATCAAACAACATATCCAAATCACAAATTTCTTTGTTGTAAATAGGAGCTTTATCCAAAAAGGCAGTGCTTGTTTCGGCAACGATATTCAAATCAATGATTTCTTCTGCTGCATTGTTGATGCCTACCCCTGCAAAAGAAGTAGCAGTAATCAAAAGCGTGAAAGTGAAAGCGGTGATGATATTGAGGATAAAATTTTTCATGACTGTTGGGCTTTAAAAAAAAATGTTTTTGCATTGTTTCTGTTTAGTTGTACGAAGGGTTTCAAAAGAATGTTGCAGAAAAGTCATTTTTATGTCACGAAACCTTTAAGCTGCCTGCAAAAACAGAATTAATTAGCTGATAATAGTATAGTTAGAAGGAGAAAGACATCAAAAGCTTGATGAAACAAAAAAGGCTTGTTCAGACTGGGTGGAGTCTTTACAAGCCTTTTTAAATAGTTAAATCTAAGTATTTTTCTTTTTTCAGAGTTTTATTTAGAGAAATGGGGGATTAATTTTTAGGATGAATGTTCGTTTGTATTTGATTTGAGCAGGGTGGATTACTTGATTTGAAAAGGATGGATTACCTTTCAACATTTTCAGTAGCGCACAATTCTTATTCAAACAGATTTACAACTTTTGTACTATTAACATCTTCTTGAGTTACTTTTTGTAGTTTATTGTTTTGGATGTAGTAGTTTCCGCCTACAAAATCCACACAGCCCGTTTCTGGATTGTGAATGATAGCAGTGAAGTAGTAAATGCCTGCTTTTTCGTAAGTGTGAGCTGCATCTGTTAGGTCCTCAGCAGTTGCGCCGTCACCAAATGTCCATTCTACTCTCGAAAATTCACCCACTGCTTTGTTTTTGAAGCTAACGGTCAAACCTTCAATTTCCAAGTCAAACAACATATCTAAGTCACACACTTCTTTGTCATAAATAGGGGCTTTATCCAAAAAAGCAGCACTTGTCTCGGCAACTATATTCAAATCAATGATTTCTTCTGCTGAATGACCGATTCCAACTCCTGCAAAAATAGTAGTCGTGATACAAAGAGCGAAAATGAAAGTTGTGATGATATTAAGGATAAAATTTTTCATGACTATTGGGCTTAAAAAATGGGAAATTGTTTTTGCGATAGTTTCTGTTTGATTTTACGGAGAGTTTCAAAAGAATGTTACAGAAAAGTCATTTTTGTGTCATGAATTATTTATCAAACCTCTCTCCTCCTCTATAAGTCATTAATAAACAGTGATTAAAATCAAAAAATGTGTATAAAAGCTTGATGAAACGATTAGAGAAAAAAATAATTTACTAACATCAATATTGCAGCCAACAATATTGTGCACAGGTTTATGTTTTTGAATGAAGCAACTCTGCAATCAATTCTCCCATTTTCCTACGCATTTCTGAGTTGGAACAAGTATAGTTATTGACCATCAAAGCGAAAGCAATTTGGTCGCCCGAAGCTGTATTTACATAACCTGTATACGCCCGAACACGCTGAATATAACCACTTTTGGCAAAAACCTTGTTCGCCGCACTCGTTCCCTTCAAAAAAGACTTCAATCCACCTACATCACTCACATTCCCTGCAATAGACAGCGATTCAAACAAAGTGGGGTAATGCGTTTCATTTCGATAGACATACAACAAATCTCCAAACTGTTCTGCCGTTACCCCATTCATGGGCGACAAACCACTCCCGTCTTCCATAAAAAAACCTTTGGTGTCCACATTGCAGGTCTTCAAATATTCTTCCACCAAACGAACGCCATTTTCACGTGTTCCTTTTCCAAATCGGTGCTTACCCAACATCTTCAATAAGTGTTCTGCATACAAGTTGATGCTTTTTTTGTTCGTCCAATACACAATCTTGGAAAGCGGAGGTGAAATCACTTTGTCTAAAAAAGTCTTTTTTCGAGGCACATATTTGCCTTCATCCTGCAATATCCGAATTGTAGAATAATCTTTTTGAGCTTCAACACCCACCTTTTCCAGTTCTTGCTGCAATTGAAAGGCACAAAAAAGCGCAGGATTCGCAATACTGCCCTTTATTCTAAAACCCTGTCGAGCAGGCGGAATAGTGCCTCTTACATAAGCCACATTGCTATAAGGAGCTGCAAAAATGTAGGCATTATCGCCCGTTCCTTTTGCTCCGGCCGTCACCCGATTCACCATTTTGAAGTTGGGAACAGAGGGAATGATTTTGGTCAATTTCGTTTCACTGCCTGTTTTCGATTCCGAATTGAAGTAGGCAAAATATTGGTTTTCATGAAAAGTCAAACCGCTTGACCCCGCACCATAGTAATTCCCCATATCTTCCCACAACCACATCGGAGGCACACTCTCTTCTTCAAAAATACGGGCATCCCCCACCACATATCCTTCAATTTTTTTGATTCCCGCTTTGCGAATCGCTGTCACCCACTGCTGCAAAATGGCTTCGTAATCTTTGCCCAAACCATCCCTCGGTGCGCCTAAAGTTGGGTCTCCCCCACCCCGTATATAGACATTGCCCTTCAATGTGCCGCTTGCATCTATTTGTCCATCGTACTCCAATACGGTTTCAAATTTGAAGTCTTTGCCCAATATCTCCAATGCCGTTGCAGTTGTGATGACCTTCAATGCCGAAGCTGGTGTAAGGCTTTTTCGAGCATTGTATTGCGCTACCACTTTGCCCGTTTTCACCGACTTGGCATAGAATCCCCAAGAAGCGTTTTGAAGGTCGGGGTCGTTTTGGAATTTTTGGAGGGATTGGTTTATTGTGTCTGTATTGTTTTTGGCAGAGGAGGTAGTGACAGGGGAGGATAGGAAACTACTAATGGTAATAAGAATGGCAAAGAGTAAAATTTTGATTTTCATCTAATTACGATGTTGTTTTTTCAATTGAAGAAAAGTAAACTAATCATGTAGGATTTGGGCTAAGATGCTGCCAAATATAACTAAATTTCATGCAAAAATTTACCTTCAGCTTATTAGGTTACAACCATCAATGCATCAGATTGCTTCTACTTAGGCAAAGTAAAAATTCAAGCAATACTTCATAAGCAAGTATATTATGTTTCAATAATAACTAATTTAAAATTTTAGTTTGCATTGAAGTTGAGTGATGACAAACCACCGTAATATTGAAGTTTTTTTTTCTCAAAAACTGGATGCCTTAATTCAACTTCCAATCAATAGCTTCCTGATTCTGATCCTCCAAGTAGGCATTGGCTTGCGAAAAATGTTTGTTACCAAAAAATGCACCGCCCGCCATTGGAGAAGGGTGTGCTGCGGTCAACACCAAATGTTTGCTACCATCAATCAAAGCGGCTTTACTTTTGGCAAAATTTCCCCAAAGCATAAACACCACTCCTGAACGCTCATCTGATAGTTTCTTAATGACCGCATCTGTAAATCGCTGCCAACCAATAGAACTGTGGGAATTGGATTTTCTGTGTTCCAATGTTAAAGTAGCATTTAAGAGTAACACCCCCTGCTCTGCCCATTCGGTCAAGTCACCATGTTTGGGAGCGACAAAACCTTCAATGTCCGTTGCCAATTCTTTGTAGACATTTCGCAGAGAAGGAGGTACTCTTACACCTTTGGGAACAGAAAAAGACAAACCCATTGCCTCGCCTGGATTTTTGTAAGGGTCTTGTCCCAAAATCACCACTTTTACTTTGTCAAAAGGTACCTTGTTGAAGGCATTGAAAATAAGTGAACCGGGAGGATATATAATTTTACCCGCTTGTTTTTCCTTCACTAAAAACTGTTTGATGGCTGCAAAATAAGGCTCCTGAAATTCGGATTCTAAGGCAGTCAGCCAACTTGCTTCAATTTTAGGATTTACTTTTGACATGGTATTTTGATGAATTAAAGTTAGTTGAATTTGAGCCTTGAAGTTGTATTTGAATTTTTCTTAGTCCTTCAAAATAGTCCTCGAAATCACCACTCGTTGAATCTCCGAAGTACCTTCATAGATTTGGGTAATCTTGGCATCTCTCATCAAACGCTCCACATGATATTCTTTCACAAATCCATAACCGCCATGTACTTGTACGGCCTCTGTTGTAGTTTTCATGGCAACCTCCGAAGAAAAGACCTTTGCCATTGAAGAAGCCAAGTCATAGTTTTGGTGTGTGTCTTTTAGATAAGCTGCTTTGAGGCAAAGAAGGCGAGCCGCTTCAATTTCGGTTGCCATGTCTGCCAATTTGAAGGCAATCGCTTGGTGATGACTGATGGGTTTGCCAAATGCTTTTCGCTCTTTGGAGTAAGCCAATGCCAATTCGTAAGCTCCCGAAGCAATGCCCAAAGCTTGAGAGGCAATACCGATTCTACCGCCCGAAAGAGTTTTCATAGCGAACTTGAAGCCAAAGCCATCTTCTCCAATTCGATTGGCTTTCGGTACTTTCACATCCTGAAACATCACCGAATGAGTGTCGGAAGCTCTAATACCCAATTTGTCTTCTTTGGCTCCTTGACTGACTCCTTCCCATCCTTTTTCGACAATAAAGGCGTTGATTCCTCGGTGTTTTTTTTCAACATCTGTTTGAGCAATTACCAAATAAACTCCAGCAGTACCACCGCTTGTAATCCAGTTTTTGGTGCCATTCAGTATATAATGGTCGCCCATGTCTATTGCCGTTGTGCGCTGTTGAGTCGCATCTGAACCTGCTTCAGGCTCGGACAAACAGAACGCTCCTACCATTTCACCTTTTGCCAAAGGCGGCAAATATTTATCTTTTTGCTCGTCTGTACCAAAGGTTTCCAAGCCCCAACATACGAGTGAGTTGTTGACCGACATAATGACCGAACAAGAAGAATCTACTTTAGAAATTTCCTCCATTGCCAAAACATACGATATCGTATCCAATCCACTCCCTCCGTATTTGGGATCAACCATCATACCCAAAAAACCCAACTCTCCCATTCTTTTTACTTGTTCGGTTGGATAGGTTTTATTCGTATCACGTTCGATTACACCTGGTTTGCACTCATTTTGAGCAAAATCTCTAGCTGCATCTCGAATCATCAAATGCTCTTCGGTAAGTTTAAAATTCATTGTTTTTTGGGTTTGTTTGTTTTAAATTTTGAAGTGCAAAGGTAGGATTTTTAGAGGTATTTGGCGAAGCAAGATGGAAATTTAATAGATGTGAAAGACAAATGTAATCCACTCCAATAATTTCCATTTTACTCTTCATCCAATAGCCGACTGATATCATATTTCAGCGAGCCATTGCTTGGTCGTTTGGCATCTCCATCTGCAATTTCACCTTCTTTGTCAATAAGTGCATAACGGGGCAATCCTGTCACCAACAATCTGGTATAAGCAGAATCCTTGAGGTTTTCGTCCATCAAATAGTGATCGCCGCCGACTTGCAGTTTGGCAATGTTTTTTCTCCATTGACCATCCGAATCATCTGAGGACAAATAAATAAATGCCACTTCTTTGTCGTGAAAATACTCCTTCAATTGGGGGGCATGGATCATTTCTTCCATGCAAGGTTTGCACCAACTTGCCCAAAAATCCACATAAACGACTTTGCCTCTATATTGTGACAACAACTGATCAAAAGTAAGTGGAGATTCTTGATTGACAATAAACAGGCGGGCATCAACAGGGGGTTTAATGGCACTCATTTCGGTATTGAACTTATGAAATCGTTTTTTCAACAAGTGCTTCAATTTAGGGTCTTTTCCCGTTTTCATAAATTGGTCGTACAAACCATTGGCATAACTCGACTCAGCATCTATCAAGACCAATGCTAAGTGAGCTTGAATATGATCCAGAACCTTCCCGTTGAAAGCTTTTGGGGCAATTTGTGAAGCTCTTACAAGCCAAGGTTCACCTCGTTCTTTTCGTTGTTCTTGCATTTGGATAGGGTCTCGCATACAGAGTTGTCGGAGGTGGTTTTCCAAAAATTTCAAATATTCGCTTGCCACCAATGCTTCAGGATTTGTAAGACTGAATTGAAGTGCAAAATCTATGTATCCGTCATTGAATTTATCCGATGTTTTGTAGAAATAACTGGTCGTTCGGTTAGCTGTTCGGTAGTCTATGGCTGATTGTGCCCAGGTTCTGAAGGCTAAAGAGGTCTCTGCGTTTTGTTCTAAATAATTTCTTAAAAACACATTTTCCTTCATTCTAAGTTCTTGGCAGTGATTACTAAAAGTCCCTGCACTCATTACTGTACGCCTTTGTGTCAAATCGTATTCTATATTTCCTTCATTGAATCTTTTGCGATATTCTTTGCAGTAGTTGTTGTGGATTTCGCCACCTCCTTCAAACCTCAAACTACTGTCAAACAAGGTATTATTAAATTTAACTTTAACAATTTCACCAGGGCTTAAAAACATTTGTGCTTTTTTGCCATCGTATTCAAAATAAGCGGGAGTCGGTTTTTCAAGAGGGATTTTCAATTGAAAATTACCAATTTCATTGGGTGTTACTTCGTATTTCGTGCTGCGAAGTAGGTCGTCTAAGTAAAAAACGATGGTGGACTGACGAAAAACATTGTGTTCCATAATACCCACAGCCTCATCTATTTTACCCGATATTTGAACAGTTTGTGCTTGTGCAGGAGAGGGAACACAAGAATGGCTGATACTCATAACTATTAATAATAGGATTACAAATCGCTTCATTGGAAAAAATGATTATAAAAATGGTAAAAATAGGGGATTTAGTATATGACTTTTTAGTAAGGGTAAAAAAATAACTCCTCGTTTTCTTTTGCTAACATACCCCATCCCCTTTCAAAAGGGGAATATTGGTCGATGAGTTATTTTTTCTTTTTTACTTAGTCTGCTTTGGAGGAGCGAAGATTGCATTATTTATGCTTGTAAAAATACTATTTTTTGAACGATTCTGTATATTTTGAAGGTCAGTTCTCCAATATTTTGCAGTTAGGCACAAAAAATCGGGCTCTCGATGATTTCATTTGGTTTGGAGAACTTAGGTATCGGATACCCAAGTTCTAAAATTATGATTTTGAATTTTTGATTCGGATTCACTTTAAGCAAACTAAAATATTAAATTAGGCATTTCTGCAATTTACTTTGCTCGCTTACAAAGTATTGTTTGAATTTGCATTTGAGTTTTTAATTTGAATTTGCCTTAAGTCAAGGTATCCGATACCTTTTGACCAAATAGATTCATTTGGAACTTAAAATCGAAATTGTAGAAGTTCAGAAATATTAAACAACAAAAAGGCCTTCACTCGTTAGCGAAAGCCTTTATCGTCTTTTTCATGGACTATCCTATGTTGCAAGTGAAATTTCAAAGAGTAAGACAGGTTCAGTTCAAATATCCGTAACAAGTGACATTTGAAATTCGGTAAGAGTGTGTCTAAGTAGAAGTTTCGTTTGATGTTTTTGCAGGAAGTCATTTGGAAAACTCAAATTCAAAGTTTGTAGTTGCAGAATTGTAAAATTCCTTTCATTTGAATTATTGGAAGAGTTTCACCTAACAGCCTAATGTCTATTGAGTTATTAATAAATGCGGGTAAGTCTCATTTATTTTTTCCCACATCTCGCTTCTTATTTTGAAGCTGTTTTCATGTCAATTTTAATCAACATTTTCTTAGCCCCTTTTGCGCTCATGCCTCTTGCTTCTGCAATGTTTACCGCATTTTGAGCAGCTTCTTTAGCATCGTCGTATTGTCCTAATTTGTAATACAAAGAAGCCAAAGTATCGTTGTTATAGTAAGTGCTTTCGAGTTCGATGGATTGTTTTGTCCATTTCACTGCTTTTTTCAACATGTTTTTGTCGCCTGCGTTTTCATATACATTCCAAGCGATGTTGTTGATATAAGCCGATTCCGATTTGTCCATTTCAGTGTTTGACAACATTTCGTCGGCTACTACTGTGTATTTTTTCCACGCTCCTACGCCTTCATAAAACTTCAAAGATGCTCTGTAAATGTAAGCCTGTGTTTTATCACTGCCAGAAGATTTGATGGTGTGGATGATTTGGTCAAACAAAGAGTAATCGTTGTTACCAATTGCAGCATCTAAGCTGTTGAAAGCTGCTACTACCATCTTGTCTGCTACACTTTTATCTCCAAATTTTTCTACAAATAAAGGACTGTTTTCTGCAAATACTTCAAAGCCTTTCATCGTGATGTCGTTTGCCAAGGCATAAACCAGCTCCAAATTGTTTTCGTTGTTCAAATCTGTAACACTCAAAGTATTGAAGTAGGTCATTGCTACTTGATTGTATTCTGATGCATCTGCAATCCACAATTGCTGCATATAAGAAGCCAAAAACGCTTGGTCACTTCTCCCTTCTAAGTATTCTACTGCCATTGCAGCCATTTTTTCTTCGTCAATCAAGGCTTCTCTTGCTTCTGCAACAAATTTGTTGGGCTGACGTGCACCAATTGCTCTTTTCTTTTCTTCGCCACTTGCATTTAAGTACAAGTAAGTAGGATATACATTTACACCATGTTGTTTGGCGAATGCAACTCCTTCGCTGCTTTCCATGTTTAGTTTGTAGCTGATGTAGAAGTTGTTGTAGAAATCGCTTACTTCAGGTAGTACAAAAACTTTCTTTTCCATTACCTTGCAAGGGCCACACCAAGGAGTGTAAGCATCAATAAAAATCGCTTTGTCCGTTTGTTTGGCGTGTGCCAATAGTTCTTCTAATGTTCCTTCAAAAAATTCAATGCCTTTTTCTGTATTCATGGTTTGAGCGTTCATCTCCAAAACCATCGCAGTCATCATTATCAGCAGGCTCAATATGTTCAGTCTAAAATATTTCATCTTGTTGGGTCTTGCTTTTGTTCGGTGTTCAGTATGTTTTTCAATTTCACAGTCACCCATACTTAGACAAAAAAGATGCCTACTACTGATGGTTTCAAAAAAAGTTTCGTTTCTTGACCACTATTTTTTTAGAAGAAAATATAATTTAACTGATAATCAATAGAATACCTTAAAATATTTTTTTTGTTTTTTTTTGAAGACGATTTAAAATCTATTTTGGAAACAATTTTATTAGGATATTTTTTGACATGTATTTTGCGTAGTCAAGTAAGTATTTTTCTTAGATGACTACGCATTTTACATAGAAAACTCAATTCTTAGAATACTGTTTGAAAAAATCCCAGAAGACTTTCACACCTCTCAAAGAATGATTTTTGCCATTCGGATAGTTGTGCTTCAATCCTTTGACCAAAGAAAAAATAATCAGATTGTCGTTTGCAGGGTTGGTATGATCTTCAAATTTTAGGCTAAGGTGATGTGGGCGTTGGGTGTCGGTATATTGATTACTTAATTCAAACTTGTTGAGGAAAACGTCAATGTAACCTCTAAAGACCGAATTTTGCATCAAGTCAGCAGCATTGGCTGGAAGCGGTTGTCCCCCATTCTTTTCAATCACACCGTCGTCCTGATGACCCGACATTAAATAAATGGGAATAAATTCTTGGGGAGTAGTGGTAATCTGTGACTGCAATCCGCCTGCAACTGCAACGACTGCGGCCAATTCATTCGACAATTCGACTGCCAAACGACTCACAAAACCAGCTCCATTCGAAAAACCAGAAGCATAAATACGTCTGTCGTCAATGCTTAAATGGGCTCGTACTTGTGCCAAAATCTCTCGCACAAATAGCACATCGTCTTTTGGAGTTACGCCTGTACAAACATAGGTTGGCAACTTGCCATCGTTCCATTTGGTAAGGTTCTTTTGTTTTCCATCGCTGTCTATATAGCAGTATTTCAAGGCAGTAGGAAAAATGCTGATAAAGCCTTCTCTTTCACCTTTTTCTTTCCATCCCGAAATATTGTAGAATTTTTCGCCTGTTCCACTCGTGCCGTGAAACATGAATACAACAGGTACTTTTTCTTTGTCAGTATAGCTTTGTGGAACAGAAACGATGAAATGTCGTTTGGCATTTTCTACTTCAATGGTGACATCGTTTCGGCCTGTTTTCCAAGATTGAGAAGCCGCAGTTGTTTGGCTTTGAAGTGCTTGTGTGAACAATGTGAGGGTTAGGAGGATAATGATGTTTAGTGCTTTCATTTTTTTGAGGTTTAAAGGTTTTGAAAAATCTAAAAGTTGTTTTCCATTTAGACGAATGACTTTTGGGCTTTTTGAAAATAGTCTTTCTAAAAAGGAGTAATTTTGTGGCATATAGGTCACCACAGCCTTGAACAGGAAGGTATAATCGAAAAGAAGCACACTTTATTTATATTAATATTACATACTCTGCGCTGCATAAGATTCCTTTCAATTAATTTTTCCTGTTCAAGGGTTTTATTCAAATAAGATGCTCTACAAAACTATTCTCCGCAAAATTCTCTTTCTACTTCCTCCTGAAAAAGCCCACACTTTTACGCTTTTCTCCTTTGAAGTATTGCTAAAAATCCCCTTTCTTCAAAGGCTTCTAAAATCTTACTATACAGTCAAAAACCCCAAATTGCAGCGGCAATTATTTGGCTTGACCTTTCCGAATCCGATAGGTTTGGCGGCAGGTTTTGACAAGGACGGAAAGCACATTGAAGCGATGGAATGTTTGGGTTTTGGCTTTATTGAAGTGGGAACGACTACGCCTTTGCCGCAATCGGGTAATCCTGCACCTCGTTTGTTTCGCTTATCTAAAGATGAAGGTTTGATCAATCGAATGGGCTTCAACAATGAAGGAGTTGTGGCATTGAAGAAACGGCTGCAAAAGCGGAAATCAAACATCATCATTGGCGGCAACATCGGCAAAAACAAAGTCACCCCCAATGAAGAAGCTATTACAGATTACGAAAAATGCTTTGAAGCCTTATTTGAAGTGGTGGATTATTTTGTGGTCAATGTGAGTTCTCCGAATACGCCCAATCTTCGGGCATTGCAGGACAGAAAACCACTGACCGAATTATTGCAGCACCTTCAAGACCTCAATAGTCAAAAGCCGAAACGCAAACCGATTTTGTTGAAGATTGCGCCCGATTTGACCAACGAACAGTTGGACGATATTATTGACATTGTGGCGATTACGAAAATTGATGGGGTGATTGCAACCAATACAACGATTGAGAGACAGGGATTGAAGGCAAAAAAGGAAAAAATTGAAGCGATAGGAAATGGAGGATTGAGTGGACGACCTTTGACGAATCGTTCTACGGAGGTGATTCGTTATTTGTCAAAAAAATCAAATCGTGCTTTTCCGATTATTGGCGTTGGAGGTATTTATACGCCGCAAGATGCGATCGAGAAATTGGAGGCGGGAGCGAGTTTATTGCAGGTTTATACGGGGCTGATTTATGAAGGACCAGGGATGGTTCAAAAAATCAATAGAGAAATTTCAAAAGGATAGTTTTAGCTTCAAATCGCACCTCAAAAATCATGTAATCCTACATCGAAAATCTACCCTCGTACAATCTGGATTTAAGATGTATGAATTTTGGTTTGGCGGTTGGAGAAAAGCCCAAGTCCAAACACGTTTTACATTTGAACTTGAGCCTTAAAGTTAAATTTTACTCCGTCTTTTCTTCCTTTTCTTCTACTTCCTCATCCCCCGAACCATCATCTATCGGTTCTGCATCATAATACTCCGTATCCTTGTCCGCCATATTCATCAAATGCCCCAACTGCTTCATGGTCTGCTCATTGGCTTCTGGTGATTGACCATCTTGACTCACGGATTTACTTTTTTTTTGAGGGTCAAAAACCAATATACGTTCCACTGTTTCTTTGACAGGTGGCACATCCTCTTCGGTGAGGGTCATCAATATTTCTTTGGTCAAAGGCGCAATCTTTACCAAGCGATTTGCTTGACGTTCAACACATTCGCCAAATAGATTTCGAGCTACCCTTGCGTTACCAAACGATGAATTGCGTTTTTCGTAGAGTTCCTCAAAAATAAACATCAACTTTTCTTCGCCATCTTCTGACACGGTGAAGTCCGCTTTGTTAGCAAAAATATTGAAGATGTCCATCAGTTCTTGTGGTTTATAATGGTCGAACTTGTAGTAGCGATTGAAGCGAGACTGGAAACCTGGATTGGATTTGATAAAGTCCTCCATTTCATCAGGATAACCTGCCACAATAACCACCAAACGTTTGCGGTAATCCTCCATACGTTTCAACAAAGCTTCAACAGCTTCCGAGCCAAAATCACGTTTGTCTCCTCCACCTCTTGCCAGTGCATAAGCTTCGTCAATAAACAAAACTCCATCCAAAGCAGCCTTGACCACTTCATCAACCTTCAATGCGGTCTGTCCAATATATCCTGCCACCAAACCTGCTCTATCGGTTTCGACCAAATGCCCTCGCTCCAAAATTTCCAGATGTTTGAAGATGCGAGAAATCAATCGTGCAATCGTGGTTTTACCTGTACCTGGAGGGCCCATAAAGACCATGTGTAAACCTCGGCTTGAACTTGCCAATCCTTTTTCTTCTCTGAGTTTTTGGATTTTGAGGAAGTTAATCAGCGTTTTGATTTCTTCCTTGATGTTTCGCAAACCAATCAATTCGTTCAATTCAGCAATCACATCATCCAAAGATTCGTCTTCGTCCACCTCTACTTGTTTGACATTGGGAATCGCTTTTTTGGGCTCCTGCGACATTTTCACAATCTTCTGCAATATCTTTTCCTCTTCTTTGCTGACCTTGCCATCCGCCTTCACAATGATGGACGCAAATCGGTACAAATGACTTGATACTTCTTCAAAGAGTTCATGCCCCAATTTGGACAATATTACAGGAAGTAACATTTCATTCGGAAACTGACCTTTGACATTGAAGATTTTGAAGTCTTGAAGGAGTTGGATTTTTTCGCCAAAGTTGGGATTTTGAAGCATATCATTGATACGGCTTAACTTAATCGCCTCGCCCATATCTCCTTTTCCCAACAATCTCTCATACATATACACCAATGCAAACTGTACTCTGCGAGAATTGACCGATTCAACTGCCGTGCAAAGGTTGTAAATTCGGATGATGTCTTGCACAAACAACTCTTTTGTATCAGGGTCATTGACAATGATATCGGAGTCGTTTGCCATTTTGCGAATCGTTTCCTTAAATACCTTGTCCTTGTCCAATCGCTTGCAGATATCGAGATAGATTTCGCCTTCGTGCCGCAACATCTGCAAATAAGAATCATCTACAATGTCTTGCTCTATTGCTTGTTCGGGCGAGACTTTATCTTTTGGAGCCGCACCTCCGCTTTCTTTGTATTCTTTTACCTTCTCGCTTTTGCCAAATATCACGATATTTAAATTGCTTTCTTCGTCATAGGCTGCAATTGCCAAAAACAGCTTTTGCAGCTTTTCTTTCATATCGTCCTTCAAATCCAAAAGCGGCAATTTCAAACTACCCGATTCGTCAAACAATTTGTGAATATCGTCAATAGATAGGTAGCCCTTATTGAAGTGTATATTGCTATCGGTCAGTATAAAACCACCATTTGTCGTTCCCAAATTGTTGTCGTAAAACAAAAATATTTCTTCTCTTGCCAAGTTCAATCCTGGGAACTGCTGCGACATTCGTATAATAGCGAGTGGAGGAACTTTTCCTACTGTATAAAAGCGATTGACCTGCAATTCATCTTTATTGAAGTGGTCAGCTATCAGTTTTTCGATTTGATTCGAAGGTATTTTTGCCATAGTTGGTATTTTTTTTCTACCTACAAATCTACTAAGGAATGGTAAATGATGTAGGGTAATTGCTTATTTTTTTGTGGAATAAGTAGTAAATCAAAATAAAAATAAGAACGAAAACGAAAGCACTATTAATATTCAGTTAATTACAAAATTTCTTTACTGCAATAAATAAGACTCCCTATTCAATATTTTTTTTGATGTCATTCATGAAGTCTTTGAAAGTTTTTGCGTTCAAATAGGTAGTGATGAATAAAATGTGTAAATTTGAATTACACTAAATCAAAAATCATGTTTGATTTTTTTCAAAAACTCCTCGATCAACTTACCTCAAATAAGGGTAAAGATAAAGCAAAATCTGACCCAAAAGAGCTTTTGGACAATCTTCAACCCCAAATTGAAGCCGTTTCTGCAAACTGTATTCGCATCAAAACCCACATCTCTACAACACTCAAATTAGAAAACAGCAAATTTGGTGGATTGCCTTTTTTTCCTATTAGCCAGCCTTTTCCTACAAGTACGGATGGAAAGCCTATGCGTTTATTGGCACAGTTGAATTTCGGGGAAATTCCTTATTTGTCGCCTTATCCATCAGAGGGGTTACTACAGTTTTACATTGCAGAAGAAGACGACCTACATGGTTTGGACTTTGACCACCCTACAAAGCAAGAAAATTGGCGAGTCTTGTTTTTTGATACGCTTGATTTTGAAGCTCGTAAGGACTTAGCAGACCTGTATCCGAATGATTGGAAATACGCTCCTTTGCAGAAAACTCCTTTGGGTTTGGAGTTTGAAGTGTTGAAAGACTACCCTAGTTTTCCTGCGCTGGAATACGAGCGTGGTGTTCAACCCATTTTTGAGCAAATTACAGATGAGGATGCCAAAGATTTGGTGGAGGATTTATACATTGGTAGTGAACGAGGTATGGGACATAAAATAGGTGGTTTTCCGTACTACACTCAAGCCGAAGTACGAAGCTATCATGAAGATTTACACGATTACCAACTTCTCTTACAGATAGATTCTGAAGGTGAAAAAATCATGTGGGGCGATGTTGGAGTGGCGAACTTTTTTATGCGATATGAAGATTTGGTGAAGCGAGATTTTAGCAAGGTGCTGTATAATTGGGATTGTCATTGACAAGAATATTTATCAAACATCCCCAAACTTCTCCAAGTTCAATCCAAATTCTCGTTGCAGTTCCCGATTTCCTTCTCCACATCTCTCTTCAATTTGAACTGCAATCCTTTTGGGGACAAATGGTTTGTTTTTAAACAATTTGGAAAAAATCACTGGGTCAATTTTGCTTTGAAGCACATTACGAAATTTCCAAGTAGTGATTTTGTTGGACAACAGGTTCGACGGGCGATAGTGATTGAAGGTGAAATGATTAATGATTCTCAACAGTTTGATAGAGGTAGAAGAAAGAGAACGGTTGGTTGTTAATGTCGGTACTTCTTTTATTTGTTCAACTTCCAAAAAGTCGCAAAGTTGCTTGATAACCACAGTTTGATTGGTTTTCAATTCTTCTTGAAGGAAAACGAGTACATTTTCTTTTCCGAAAAGCTTGACATATTGAGCGATTAAGGAATGATAATCAAGATAAGACCAACGAAACAAACTATACTTTTCTTCAAAAAAATCGTTCGGTTTCAGTACGCCTCCTTGTTGAATGTATTGCCGATAAATCGACTCCAACATTTGCCCTTGATTCTTGATAGAGACGACAATTTTTTTGAAGCCTATGTCTGCCAACCTTTGAGCAATTTCGACATTGTAAGTGCCTATGCCCATTTTCCCAACCAATGCTTCGTAAGAATAAAGTGCCTTTTCGCTATTGTCTAATTGTTCGATAAAAGGTTTGGCATCAAACTCTAAAGTCGTTTGAGAGACAAGAGGCTTGAAGTATTTGGCACAAGTCTCATAATTGTAGTACTTCAAGCCTCTTATTTTTGGGAAAACATTTTTTTGAAGAAACGTTGTTCCTGTTTTGTGGTATCCGATGTGTACTATCATTTGTTATTCTACGATAAATTCGCTCACTACTACTTCTTCACCCGACTGCAATTTCAGAACATAAACCCCGCTTTTCCATTCACTTACATCAATTGTCCACTCATTGAAGCCATCGTTTTGAGGGGTTCTTTTTTCTCGGTAAACCAATTGACCATTTGTATTCACGATTTCCAATTGAAGTAAATCAGTATTGGTGGCCACAAATTGAAGCGTCACGTTTCGTTTGGAGGGAACAGGATAAACTTTTTGGATGCGAAGTCCGTCTTGCATATTTCTTTGCAAACTGATGCTTGCCAATGTTTCGACTAAGCCATTGAGGTCAGTTTCTTGGAGCTGGTAGTAGGTCAATCCGTTTGTGGGCGCAGTATCTAAGTAAGTATAAGTTTGCAGGTCTTGACTGTCTCCGATGCTATTGACTTCACCTATTTTTTCGTAATTTTTCCCGTCTTGTGAGCGAGAAAGGGTGAAGTATTTGCTGTTGGATTCGCTGGCAGTCATCCATTGAAGGAGGTTTCCATTGGCTTGTATTTCACCTTGAAACTCCAATAAAGTGACCGCATTTTTGGTACAATCAAATGGTTCGCCTTGTATCAATGCCTCACCACAATCATCTGCAATATTGAATGTAAAACCATCATTATTGCTGCCGCCGGCAAATACAACAGTGAAAACTTCATTGAAGCCAATTGCCGCTTCAAAATCGCCTGATACTTCATAACTCAAAGTGTTGTCATAAGCAGGGTAGCCGCCTGTCAACTGCACACTCACCAAATAATCGCCCGTATTGACATCACAAATTTCGTCAAGGGCAAAAGTGATTGGAGCTAAAAATACAATTGGAGTTCCTGCTGCAAGCCTTATACAATCGTCTTCTACATTTGGTAAACCTGTCGTATCGTTTTCTATGCCTACAATGGGCGAAAGGTAGTAAATCGTGTTGGGGCTGATATTTTCGTTGTCAGTAAGCGAAAAATTACCGTTAAAATTCATTGCCAAGATTGTACCCAATACATCGTCAGAGTTGGTGTGCAAAACAAAAGCTCCTACATCTTCGTCGTTCAGTGTAAAGCCTGTGTGATTAATATTGTCGGCAGTACTGGCATCATCGCCACAAATGATTTGAAGTTCATTATCTACTTCGCCCATAAGAGAAGTTGATGGACAACAAATGTCTTCGGTCGCAAAGGAAAGAGCTACTGCACTTATATCCATTGAAGTGGTGGAAGGAGTAATAGTTGAAACCAACAGGTTCGTCAATTCATTGTCAACAGGGCAATTGGAGGGAGTCGAATTGGTTGATTCCATTGTACAGTTTTGGGGTGAAAATATATTGTCAATAATGAGTTGAGCGTCTTCTTCACCTGCGCCATAAGAACTCGTTTGCACTGCAAAAACCACTTCTTGTTCGTTCACCAATTGAAGTCCATTAGAGGGCGCAAAGGGGGCTGCATCATCTCCTTCTCCGCCATAGATGGTACTGGTCAAAACTGCGCCATTGGCATCTATTCGAGTCAAACGATTGTTCCGTCTATTGCCATTTGATGCGTCTCTAAAATAATCCATCAACAAATAACCACCTTGTGGCAACTCCAAAGTATTGACTGCAAAACCGTCTTCATACACATTCGACCATTCTGTTTCCCCTTGTCCATTTAGTTTGACCGCAATACTTCGATAGGTACTATTGCTGCAAGAAAGCGTATGCCCCAACACCAAATAACCGCCATCGGAAGTATTGATGACCGAACGTCCATGCGTTTCGGCATTGTCTCCAATGGACCGAATCCAAAAAGGCTCTCCTTCTGCATCTATTTTCATCAGCAAAATGTCCACATCTCCTGATGTGCTGTCCAATACACCCGAAACGATATAGCCGTTGTCTGTACTGTGTTGTATATCGAAAGCACTGTCATTTGCAAAACCACCATAAACTTTTGACCACATCAAATCCCCATTTTCGGAGAGTTTGGTGATGAAAATGTCGAAATGCCCTTCTCCATAACTCATTGTAGAACCTGCTACGATATAGCTATTGTCTCCGTTTTGCAATATGCTGAAACCTCTATCGTTTTGGTTTCCACCAAAAGCCTTTGACCACTCTAAGTTTCCGTTCTCATCGGTTTTTATCACCAATATATCTTCGTCTACCTCACCCACTGCAATAAATCCACCATCATTTGTCGAAATAACTGAGCGCAAAAAATCTTCACCGACTTCTCCATAACTATTCGCCCATATTGTGTTTCCTTGAATGTCAGTTTTCAAAAGTAAGGCATCTTTGTTTCCTTTATTGGTTGTAAAACCCGCCATCAAATAGCCATCATCTACTACAATAACTGTATTCGCACCATCACTTTCCGAATTACCGTAGGTTTTTTGGAAAGACTGTGCGATTATGGATTGAGGAAATAGAGAAACAAAAAAGAAGAGAATGAATAGTTGTCTCATAAATACAATGAATTGAAGCGTTTTTAGAAAAATATAATTTTTAAACAAATATACAAAATCTATTCAAAACACAAACAATAACTATACACTAAAAACAATATCATTTTTCTTCTTATACTCTTGATAGTCTGTCTGTAAATGAGTCGCCAAAATAGAATTTTCCTTCAATAAACAAGGAATCTTGTCCAAAATGGGGTAAGCCAAAAAGCTGTCTTTAGAATACAGCAAACAGTCGGTGTGTGGAGTCAAATCGGTATGTGACATCGGGCAGACGAGTTTTGAAGTATTTGTGGAAGCTGCGTCCTTTTTGATAATCATCAATCCTGTGGGATTCAATGGGTTGGAGCAATAATCAAACAGTCGATGTTCTACAATATTGAAGCCCAAATTCTTAGCGACTTCATGGAGTCGGGTCACATATCCATGTTTTTTCATTCTGGCTTTTCCCTCACTACTTGCAAATTCAAAAGAAGGTTCGAGTAGTATCAAGTATTTTTTGGTGATTCGATACAATTCCTTCAAAGCTTCTTCTTCTTTGCCGCCATTGGGTTCGATGGAATGAGAAGTATAAACTACGTCAATAGAACTGTCCAAAAGGGGCGTTTCAAAAAGGTTGGCGGTGAACAAACGCACACCTTCAATGCCAAGGTCTTGAAGGAGTTCTTTGGCAAACTTCAATCTCGACCAAGAAATGTCAAAACCCAATATTTCGGCAGGCTTTTGCTTCAAATTTCGTACGACAGTATTCAAAGTCGTTGCCTCACCAACGCCGACTTCCATCAAAGATTCTACCCCTTCAATGCGGTCAATCAACTGAGCCAAAGCACCGCAGTAATTGCGATTGTAGGTTTGGTTTTTGGCAAAGCCTTTGACATAAGACCCCGCCTGAAAATCGTAGCTAATCAATATGTCTTCAATCGTATTCTTATCATTATCGCCAATGCTTTTGAGGTATTGAATGATGTTTCCGCCCTGGGCATAGATGTCTTTTATCTTTTGTAACTGCTCAAATTTTTTCATGCTTACTTTAATTTACTTTCGCCCTTTCATGGCTAATATTGTCTTTTTTCTTCGTAGGACGATGCCCCAGCTATTGCTGATGCCCTTTCAGGGCAATTACTCTTAGATTGACGATTGTAGGCGATGCCCAACACTATTGCTTTTGCTCTTCTGTAATATTCTACACATTCCCTAAGACCAAAAATTATCCAAAAAACAATTCATACAAATACCTACCTGGCACAAAAGTAAAGCCACCTGCAATGATAATTGCTCCAAAATACAACAAAACCATTGCTCGTTTATGCGACTTTACGTCTCCTCTTTTTATAGCAAAATAAGCGGCGGGGATAGTATAAAGGGTCAAAAAGCTAAAGCTATGAATCCAACCAAAATGATTCAAGATTTTTGGTCCAACTTGTGCGGACATGAATAAAGTGACGGTAGCGGTAAAGAGCATCAATACCATATAAACACGCCCCATATTTTTGTGAATCGCAGTTCCTTTTTTAATCAATAGCAAGACCGTTCCAATGGCAAAACAAGGAACAACCGTAGCTAAGTGTAAGTACATTAATTGGATATAATCCATGCTTTTATTTTATTTTTTACATCACTTCAAAGCTACTATCCACATGGTTTTTAATCTGCTCTCGCAATTCTTCTACCGATAGCCATTCATCATTCGTTCCCGAATTGTAGCGAAAGCCAAAAGGCAGAATTTCCCCATTTTTGGCTTTGGCATATTCTTCTTTGCTCCACCGAGAAGTAGCAGGGCAAATCACATAATACTCCTTCAATTCTACGGTGTTGAGCGAATCCGTTTCGGTAATCAAGTCTTCGTGTAGCTTTTCACCAGGGCGAATACCGACCACTTTTTGTTCACAATTGGGCGCAATCGCAGTCGCTACATCCGTAATGCGGTAAGAAGGAATTTTGGGTACAAAAAGCTCTCCACCCCAAGCATGTTCCAATGCAAACAACACCAACTCAACACCTTCGGTCAGCGTGATATTGAAGCGGGTCATGTCGGGATGGGTGATAGGAAGTATCCCCTCTTTGCGTTTTTTCATAAAGAAAGGAATCACCGAACCCCTCGAACCAATCACATTGCCATAGCGAACCACCGAAAAAGCAATGTCTCTTGAGCCTTTCATATTGTTGGCTGCAATGAACAATTTATCCGAACACAATTTGGTCGCACCATACAAATTGATGGGCGCAGCCGCTTTGTCGGTAGAAAGAGCTACGACCTTTTTGATGCCCGCATCCAATGCCGCTTCGATGATGTTTTCTGCTCCCAAAACATTGGTTTTGATGCACTCCATCGGATTGTATTCCGCCGCAGGTACTTGCTTCATTGCAGCCGCATGAACGATGATGTCAATACCTTCACAAGCCCTTTTGAAGCGTGCCAAATCTCGCACATCTCCGATAAAGTAGCGCATAGCATTGTACTTGTGTTTTGGAAAAATCTGCGCCATTTCAAATTGTTTCAATTCATCTCTAGAATAGACAACCAAACGTTTTACATCTGGATAACGCTCCAAAACGATTTCTACGAATTTTTTTCCAAAAGAACCCGTTCCACCCGTTATTAATATAGATTTTCCGTTTAATGTGAACATAATTTATTTATAGTTGTACAATTTCATAAAAAATAAAGTACTCCAAACCTTGTTGGAGGTTCAAATTTGCAGCTGCAATGGTTCTAATTGGTCTCAATCATAGAAGCGGATGGCAGCCTTTGTCAATTGAAGCCCAAAATTGCGAAATATCAAGCACTTTTTTTGAGGTTTTTGTTTTCATTTTAATTTTGATTGTTTCACATTACCTGTTTTTCTTTGTTGGCAATATTCGGTAAATTGCACCTTCAATTGAATTAATACATTTTTATAATGAATAAAAACCAGCTTCTCAAATCAGCGATTCCTCATTTAGCCGCCTTTGGTGTGCTTCTCATTGTTGCGATTGTGTACTTTAGCCCTTTATTGAGTGGCAAAATATTGGTACAATCGGATATTGTCCAATGGAAAGGCTCTGCAAAGGAAGTGGATGATTTTCGAGACAAAACGGGTGAAGAAGCCCTTTGGACCAACTCCATGTTTGGTGGAATGCCTGCCTACCAAATCAGCATGAGACCCAAAGGAAATGTGGTCAACAAGATTCGGAACATCATGTTGAAAATCATACCCAAACCCGCCAATATCATTCTTTTTTGTATGGTGGCTTTTTACATTCTGATGATGGTTATGGGGGTACATCCCATATTGGGCGCAATCGGCGGAATGGCTTATGGCTTGATGACTTACAATATGTTGATTCTGGAAGCAGGACACATCATCAAAGCCCTGTCGATGTCCCATGCTCCGCTGGTCATAGCTGGGGTCTTATTGGCTTTTCGGGGTCGGTATTTGATTGGTGCAGCTTTGGGAGGCGTTGGATTTGCCTTTAGTATTGTAGCGGCACACTACCAGATTACCTATTACATGATGTTGATTCTCTTGGTGTTTGGTATTGTGTATTTGATTGAAGCGGTTAAAAACAAGAAAGTAGCAGATTTTGCGAAAGCGTCAGTCATTATGGGTTTGGTGTTTGTGGTCGCTACTGCAACGGATTATGTGCGAATGGCGACGACCTACGAATTCAGTAAGGAAACCATGCGTGGAGGTTCGGAACTGACCAAAAAAGGGGCAGAAGATGGACTGCAAGCCGACTATGCTTTTTCGTGGAGTTATGGCAAAATGGAAACCATGACCTTGTTGATTCCTCGTTTTATGGGTGGTGCTTCTGGTGAAAAAATATCCAAAGACTCACAGACTTACAAGGCTTTGCGAAAACTGGGCAGTCGTTCGGAAGTCGGGCCGATGTATTGGGGTGAGTCTCCTTTTACGGGCGGTCCATTTTATTTGGGAGCGATTATTTGCTTTTTGTTTGTGTTGGGTTGTGTGATTGTACCAGGTCCATTGAAGTGGTGGCTGGTGATAGCTACTGCGCTGTCGATTATCTTGGCATGGGGAAAACATTTTGAAGCCTTCAATATGCTGATTTTTGATTACTTCCCGATGTACAACAAGTTTCGAGTGGTTTCGATGTCATTGATAATGGTACAGTTAACCGTTCCGATGTTGGGCATTTTTGCTCTGCAAAAGGTGTTTACAGGTAAAATGCCGAAGGATGAATTGATGAAGGCATTGAAGATAAGCTTGGGTGTTGTGGGAGGTATTTTGTTGTTTTTCATTTTGTTAGGCGGCTCGTTGTTTGATTTTTCGGCAGCAGGCGATAGCGGTTATCCCGAAAGTTTGGTGAGAGCATTGGAGGCAGATAGAGCGAGTATGTTGCGAATGGATGCGCTTCGTTCTTTGGGTTTCATACTTTTGGCGGTTGGAGCGATTTATTTGACCATGATTGAAAAAGTCAAATGGACCTATGCAGCGGCTGCAATTGGCGTGTTGGTGTTGGTGGATTTGTGGACAGTGGACAAGCGATATTTGGATACGGATGATTTTGTAAATGCAAAAAAAGAAGACAGTTATTTCACCGCAACACCAGCCGATAAACAAATTCTACAAGACCCTGACCCTCATTACCGAGTCTTCAATATGACCCGTAGTCCCTTCAATGATGGAGTAACGTCTTATCACCACAAATCTATTGGTGGTTATCATGGCGCAAAATTGGCTCGTTACCAAGATTTGATTGACGAGCATTTGACGCAGGGTAATCTCAATGTAATGAGTATGTTGAATACCAAATATGTCATCCGACAAGGAGAAGGTGGACAGCCTGTGGCTCAGCCAAATCCACAAGCTATGGGCAATTCTTGGTTTGTGAGTCAGGTAAAAATGGTGAACAATGCGGATGAAGAAAGTGCGGCTTTGACCGACTTCAATCCTGCCCAAACTGCGGTAGTTGATAAGCGTTTTGCGGACTATTTGGAGGGTTTCAATGCGGTGATGGACACAGGCGCAACGATTCAATTGACCGAATACAAACCGAATCATTTGACCTATTCGAGCAATAGTAGCAGCCCTAATTTGGCGGTTTTTTCGGAAATTTACTACAATGACAACAAAGGCTGGAATGCCTACATTGATGGTGAAAAAACACCGCATATTCGGGCAGATTATATTTTGAGAGCCTTGAAAGTGCCTGCTGGACAGCACAAGATTGAGTTCAAGTTTGAGCCACAGAGTTTTTATTCGGGTAGTATGATTTCTTTTGGGGCTTCGGCGATTATTATCTTATTGGTGATTGCAGCAGTGGTTCAGTGGTTTAGGGAGAATGTGGTGGCTGGTGATGTGGTGGAATCGTGATTGGTGGACTGGTGACTGGACAAAGACGTACGATTTAATATTACATGATTTTTGAAGTAGGATTTTAGATGACCTTTTGAATTAAAATAATACCTTGTATTGACACAAACTCCAAAAATATCAGCCATCATTTGCACCTACAATGGTGAAAAATACCTGCTAAAAACACTTCAATCTTTGGCGGAACAAACATTGAAGCCAGAAGACTATGAAATTGTGATTGTCGACAATAATTCAACGGATAGTGTTCCTGCCATTTCACAGGGGTTTATCAAATACAATAGTCACTTAAACATTCAGTATCAACTGGAAAAGCAAGCGGGATTGTCTTTTGCGAGGAATTGTGGTATTGAAGCGAGTAAGGCTCCGATAGTGGTGTTTATTGACGATGATGCGACTGCAAATGAGGTATTTTTGGAGCGGCATTTACAAATTTATCAAGACAAAAAAGACGCTGTTGCGGCAGGTGGAAAGGTATTGGGAGCTTACCCAACGGGTAAAGAACCCAACTGGTTGAGTCATTATATTGAAGGCGTTTTTTCGCTGATTGACAGGGGCGAAAAAGTGCATCTTTTTGAAAAGAAATTCCCTGTGGGCTGCAATATGTCTTTTAAGAAGTCGGTATTGCAGGAGATGGGCAGTTTCAATACGAATGTGAAATATCGAAGTGATGAAAAGTTTGTGTTTTTGAATTTGAAGAAAAACAAACAGACCATTTATTACCTTCCGCAAGCGATTGCCTACCACAATATTGACGAAAAGAGGATGTCGAAAGCCAGTGTGGTAAAAGTGAGTCAGTTGGTTGGGGCTGGTGAACGGGAAAGACTTTCACCTAATTTGGGGACTTTGGCATTGAAGTTCTTAGAGTATGTCTTCAAGCTCGGAGCAAGTTTTGTTTTGGGTTTGTTTTTTTTACTAAAGGGACAAGCTGCAAAGGCTTATTACATAATATTGGTGCGCTGGTATGTTTTGTGGGGATTTTTCTTTTATCGAAACTAGTTGTATCGTGACTGGTAAACAGTGATTGATGACTCGGTTGAAATATACTTACTACACCAATTCCATCCTCTCTACAGCTACTCCATTTTTTTCAGTTTGTTCGATTGGTAACGTAAAAAAGAAAGTACTTCCTTCTCCTACTGCCGATTCTACCCAGATTTGTCCCCCATGTTGTTCTACAATTTTTTTGCAGGTAGCCAAACCAATGCCTGTGCCTTCGTACTCCTCTTTGGTGTGGAGTCTTCGGAACATTTCAAATATTTTTTGTTGATAATCCAACTCGATTCCAATACCATTGTCCTTAACAGAGAACACATAAGACTTATCTTTTTTCTGGCAATTGACCCACACTTCTGGAAATTCTGTTCTTTGGAATTTCAGTCCATTGCTGATAAGATTTTGGAAGAGTTGTTGCATTTGTACTTGACTTGCCTTGATGGTAGGCAAAAATTGAACGTGTATTTTGGCGTTTTTTTGGTGAATAGCAGGTTGTAAGATTCCCACTACCGAATCTACAACTTCTTTGGTATTGATCCATTTTTTGGTCTGATCCTGTGAACCTACTCTGGAATACGCCAACAAATCGTCTAATAGTGCATACATCCGCTTCACTGCATCAGTAACAAAACCCATAAATTCTTGGGCATCTTGATCCAATTCTTTTTTGTAACGTCTGTCTAATAAGGATGTGTAAGAGCTAATGGTTCGGAGAGGTTCTTTGAGGTCATGAGAAGCAATGTAGGCAAATTGGCGAAGTTCGAGGTTGGAGTTTTCGAGCTGTTGGTTTTGTTCCTGTATCTGCTCATTTTTATTGGCAAGCAGCTTATTGAGTTCTATTTGTTGGTGATTACTGGATTCGAGTTCTTGGTTTTGTTGTTGAATTTGCTCGTTTTTGGTTTCCAATATCTCGTTGTATTGACGAAGTTTTCGGTAGTATAGGAATAGTGCTGTGGTGAAAATAGCAAAAAATGCGATGCCCATCAAAGAAGCATTTTGGTAAAATTTGATTTCCTGTTGTGTTTGGAGTAGTTCGTTTTCTTTCTTCAGGAATCTGATTTCACGTTCTTTTTTATACATTTCATAATTGATCTTTGCTTGATTCATTTCCTGCAAAGTGTTCTCGTTCAGTAGAGAATCCTTTAGATTAAGGTAGGCAGATTGGTATTTGTAAGCGTTGGCGATGTCTCCATTTTTTCTATAGGCTTCTCCCATAGACTCATATACTTCTATGATTCGGGGACGAGACCCGATAGATTGAGCGATGTTTAAGGCTTCATTGAAATATTGAAGTGCTTTTGAAAACTTATCTAAATCTACATGCAAATTTCCAATTGCCCTTAAACTTTCTACTTCTCCCCATTTGTCGCCCAATTCTTGCTTCAATTCCCAAGATTTGGTAAGATACTTCAATGCCAAATCACATTCTCCAATATTGAAGTAGTTTGAGCCAACATTGTGTGTCGCATAGGCTATTCCCAAAACATAGTCCATTTCTTCTGCCAACTCCAAGGCCCTCAAATTGTACTTTAAGGATTCTTCTATTCTATTTAGACGTTCATACGTACTTCCGATGGCGCCTAAACTTGCATAAGTTGCTGTCTGGTTCCCTATTTTTTCTGCAATTTTGAGGGTTCTGGTAAAATATTGAAGGGCACTCTCGAATCGAAATTGATAAAAATAAATATTTCCAATTTCATATACAGAGCGTGCTACGCCCATTGAATCGGGAATCTCTTCGTAGATTTGCAGTGCTTGAAGACGGTAATTATAGGCCAACTTGAAGTTTCCCATTTCCTGATAAATCTTTGCCACGCTCCCCAAAGACTTTGCTTTTTTGTCTATGTCTAACTGCACTCCTTTGGTTTCCAAGAACAAAAAGTAATTGTCAAGAGCTCTATCAAACTCATTTAGTTTGTGATAAGTGCTTCCCAAATGAAAATACAACTGAATATCTTTATGACCAGATTTTTCAGTATATTTCAGAGCATCCTCATAATTTTTCTTTGCATAAGCATAATCCCGATTATCGAAATAAAAGTCTCCCATTTCCGAATAAGATTGTGAAACTTTTTGGTAATTCTGCTGTGTCTTTAAGATTTCTATTTGACTACACAAACTATCTACATTCATTGCAGAGATAGGCATGTAGGAAAAATACAACAAGGTAAAAATCCCTTTAATAATGATATGGTTTAGTTGTTTGGTCTTCATGGGTATAAAAAAATTTTACCTCAATAGAGTAAAAATTAAGTTGAAAGAACTAATACAGGCAACACATTAAATAAATACATTGCCTGTTTTTGATTCTATAATTGTTAAAATAATATATGCTGACTATGGAGTATTACCATTACCATTGCCATGACCAGCACTATTGCCATTTCCAGCACTATTGCCATTTCCAGCACTATTGCCATTTCCAGCACCATTTTCTTCACCAAATGGAGGAGGATAACCATTGCCATTACCAGTGCCTCCACCGCCTTTCAAGGTATGTAACTTATTTAAATCAATGACTTTTACAGAATCTATATACTTGAATTTACTAAACTTGTTCATGAGATAGAGTATTTAAATTAATAATTTTGTTTATACTAAAGTTAAAAATCAATGGGATTTATTCCTCATCAAATGGGGGAGGATAACCATGACTTTTGCCTTTGTATAAAAGGTTTCCTCTACCCCCTTTTACAAAAGTGAATTCTTTTGAAGAAAGCAAATATTTGCTAAATTTTGCTTTCAGTTTTTTAAATGTAAACATAATATTAAATTTATTAGATTAGAGTGAATTTATAGAGAGCAAAGCGTCTACTTTTTATGAGAGCCCCTTACCCCCTATTAGATTGTTTTATTCCTTTTTAAATCTATAAGATTGGAGGAACTGGGGCAAGTGGAGGTAAAGGAATTTCTCCTTCACCAAATGGCGGGGGATAACCATTTCCATTTCCAGTGCCGCCTCCGCCTTTGAAGGAATCTGCTTTGTCTGGAATAATGATTTTCACCGACTTAAGATGTTTGATTTTATTAAAACTTTTCATGAGTCGAAACTTTTTTTATAATTAATGAGAATTTCAGTATGAATGTAACCCGATTTATACTTCATCGAATGGAGGTGGATATCCATGGCTTTTGCCTTTGTATAATCTCGCAAATCTGCCGCCTTTTACAAGGTTGGATTCCTTTTGGGTAAGCAAATAATTAGCTAATCGTTTTTTTAATTTAATTTTAAACATAATATATTGGATTTTTGCAATTTAATTGAAAATTAGACATAATCAGAAGGAAACATAGCTTTTTACAGTGTGTACATCAAATGCCTATTTAACTTTACAAAGAGACGCACCTACTGTTTTTATGCTTAGCTTATTAATCATTGTCATTTCCAAAAAGGCTATTCCAAATAGATTCCAATAATGAACCCAATGTTGCTCCTTCTTCACCAAATGGGGGTGGGTAGCCATTTCCGCATCCAATACCACCTCCACCTTTGAGAGTACTTGCTTTGTCTGTGGTGATGATTTTCGTAGACTTAAGTTGTTTGATTTTATTAAAATTTTTCATGAGTCGAAATTTTCTTGAATAATTGAAAAAATAGAGAATAAAAACGTTAAATACATTTCACCAATCTTACTGTTCGTCGAATGGTGGAGGGTATCCGTGGCTTTTACCTTTTTCTCTTTCGAGCCACATGCCGCCTTTGATAAAGCTACATTCCTTTTTATTAAGGACATCTTTTGCTGTTAAGTTTTTCAGCTTTTTTAACATAACCATAGTAAAATAATTTAAATTGTTAGAGTGAATCTTAGCAGCATGCACTCAAAAGATTTGATGAGGGAACAAAAAATACTTTTCATTGAAGTACAATATGCTAACTAATTACAATCATTACTTTTCCAATATCATGCCATATTTGTCATAGTATTGTAATATAGAAAAACTTGATGCTATCCTTTACGAAAAATCACCCTAAACAACTCAAAACAAGCTAAATATACACATAAAGGATTCAATCAAATAAAATAAAATACTCTTAACATTTTATTATAGTTAACTCAATAGTCAATTCTTGTTTGTTGAGAGCACAAAAATTAGAATACATTATTTTCAATTTTCGTAGTTATCTCATAATTATCACTTTGCACTTTGCATAAAAACTTCTTCATTCAAAAAACGTTCCAGCGTTTAATCAAGCTCGAAATAAAGGGTATCTTATAGCACGATTATTGCAATTATTCTGGCAGCCCTCTTTTTCCAACTTCCCCACGTTCTTATACAGCTAAAACAATAATCTTACGCATTAAATTTTTGTCAAACATGGACCTAAATCATCTAAAACAATTTGTAAATCATTCGATAGTTGGCTACGGTGTTGAGGCATTGAGTTTTATCTCCTTTCCATTTATTGCAAAACAAACCCCTGACAAGAAATTTGTTTTGTTTAGTAGTGGTCGGGCTGGGAGTACACTTTTGGTAAAATTGTTGGACAATCATTCACTGATTCAATGTGAAGGAGAAATATTGAGGCGAAAAATGTTAAACCCTTATGCTTATATTAAGAGAACTAGCCAAGTATCCAACAGTTCTGTTTTTGGCTTCAAACTCTTGTCCTATCAACTACAAGAACTTCAAACAAGCGTCAAAGACAAAAATAGATTTCTCCAAAATTTGGTAGAAGATGGTTTTCAAATCATTTATTTAGAACGAAAAAACATCCTTCGTCAAGCACTTTCTGTTATGTATGCTTATCACCGAGACCAATGGCATGTCAAAAAAGGACAAGACGTTGATGCCAGCAAAATGAAGATTGACCCTGTTGCTCTTCGAGATTGGATGGACGGTATTGAAAAATTGAAGGTTTTTGAGAAAAAAATGGTAGAAGTCCTACCTCACCTTCACGTAGTGTATGAAGAGGATTTGAGTATCCCCGAACAACAGTCGGTAACGATTGAAATGGTAACAGATTTTTTAGAACTTCCCAATGAAGAGGTCAATAGCAACCTAAAAAGAGTGACTCCCAAAAACCTATCCAGTTTTATAGAAAATGTAGATGAAGTCATTCATTATTTAGGTGCCAGCAGATATCACCAATACTTAGACAGTATCAGCAATTCCTTCAATACTTCTAGCTAGAAATTACCACCAAAACCTTTGATGCCTTCTATTTGCCTCTCTCCCATCACTTAATTTTCAAAAACATCACAACAAAACGCTTGATATTTTCTATTTTAGCAATTCGCTGAATAATTTCAACAAATGATGTTCTAATACGTTTTTTGAAGAAAGGAAGCCGTATAAGGAATTGTTTTGAAATCCCAAACATTGAATCAAGTACCACAAACCATACAAGAATACCAACAAGCGTTTGAAGAATATTACCAACCCTTGTGTAATTTTGCTTACTCCTTTGTGAAAGACAGAGATGAGGCAGAAGATGTGGTACAAGCGGTATTTATCAATCTTTGGAAAAAACGAACATCAATCGAAATCCAAAGCAAACTCTCCAGCTATTTGTTTTCAGCGACCAAAAACAACGCTTTGATGGTTCTTCGTCGTCAACAATATGAATCGAAGTATGTCGAACATATTCAGCAACGTGCGCCTATAATCTATGAGGATGATACACAAGATGCAGAAGAACAACTGCTGCTAAAGGAGAAGATTTTTCAAGCAATTCAAACTTTGCCTCCTAAATGTCAGCAAATCTTCAAAATGAGTAAATTGAGTGGCTTAACTTACAAGGAAATTGCGAGCGACCTAAGCATTTCTGTTAAAACTGTAGAAAATCAAATGAGCAAAGCCCTGAAAATATTGCGAGAACAATTGAAATACATTTCTTACATACTGTTTTTCTTATTGCTGCTTACCGAAATTTTGTGGGCGCAAGAGGGCAGTTTATTGGATCAAAAAGTCAAAATATCTATAAAGCAAGGAAGTGTCCAACAAATTTTGGATTTAATTAGCAAAGAAGTCAATACCCCGATTGCCTACAGCTCCAATCAGATTTCGCTTCAAAAACAAATCCAATTAATCGGAACTGAAAACACTTTGGGCGAATACCTTCAAAGAATTGCCGATTTTGTGCCTATCCGTATTGTAGAACGGAAACGCAAAATTTTGCTGGTTCCGCAACGAAAAAAAGAGAAAAGCCCCATCAATACTGAACATATAACAAAACCTCGCTCATCCTCTTCTACTCAAAAATATACTATAAGTGGTTATATCAAAGATTCAGAAAGCGGCGAAGTCTTGATTGGCGCAACGGTCTATGATTCGGAAAGCAAAAAAGGAACGAGTACCAATGTCTACGGATTTTACAGCCTTACACTCTCTAACCCAAATCCTGTTTTGATGGTGTCCTATGTTGGCTATGCTTCTAATAGTTTACCTTTTGAATTGAATAAAAATAAGCAACAAGATATTTTTTTAAAAAGCAATACAGAACTGCAAGAAGTGGTCGTAAAAGCATCTGAAAGTGAACAAATTCAGGAATTGGAGCAAATGAGTAGCAATAAGTTGTACTCAAAAAAAATCAAACAACTACCCGTCTTGATGGGAGAAGCAGATGTTGTAAAATCTATCCAATTGTTGCCTGGCGTTCAGTCAGTCAATGAAAATACGAATGGATTGTATGTTCGAGGTGGTGGTCCCGATCAAAATCTAATGCTTTTGGATGGAGTAACGATTTATGACAGTAATCACCTTTTTGGTTTCGTCTCTATTTTTGATGGAGATGCAATCAACAGTATCGAACTCATCAAAGGTGGATTTCCTGCCGAACATGGTGGCAGACTCTCCTCTATCTTAGATGTGAGGCTGAAGGAGGGCAATTATCAATCTTTTCATGCTGGCGCAACGATAGGACTTTTTTCTGCAAAGGCAACCATTGAAGGTCCTTTTTCTAAAGATAAGTCGTCTTTTCATTTTTCAGGGAGAAGCAGCTTGACTAACAATGACTTGGCTAAAACTCTCGTAGATGTGGGAGAAGACAGTCATCTGGATTATGGTTTTTATGACCTCTACGGCAAAGTCAACTTTCGGATCTCGCCAAAATCTCGTCTTTTTCTGAGCGGTTACAGAGGTAAGGATAGATTTTATACAGAGGCTACTCCTTATTTTCATGTCAGCGATAGTTATGGTAACTATCATGAAATTCAGCCATTTTGGAAAACCGATTTGGAGTGGAACAATACTGTGGGTGCACTTAGATGGAATCAAATACTGAATGCCAAATTGTTTGCCAACTTTTCTATGTATTACAGCGATTATAAGTACAAATTTGGTAATCATTATATCTCCAATACGCTTTCCTACAACAATCAAAACACCAATGACATTGTGCTGAAAGCCACATCTGATATCAGAGATGTGACCGTCAAAGCTGATTTCGACTTCTATCCTACTCACGGCCATCATTTGAAGTGGGGAATAGGATATACCAACCATGCCTTCACCCCCGGCATTGCCCGTTTTCGAGACAACAAAGATGTCGAGATGGAATTTGAATTCACACAAGAGATTGGCTTAGAGAAAATTCCAGCAGATGACTATTATGTTTACTTTGAAGAAAATAGACAACTAAATAAAAAATGGAGCGTCAATTTCGGACTCCATTTGGCGGGTTTTGCTGCAGACCAAACCAATTACCTCTCTCTACAGCCTCGTCTTTCTACTCGTTATTTACTGAGTGAGTTTTCAGCACTGAAAGCTTCTTTTGCTCGAATGACCCAATTTGTACATCTGATCAATACACCTTGGTTGGGAATGCCTTCCGACTTATGGGTACCGAGTTCGAGTACACTTAAACCCAAAAATGCCAATCAATATGCAGTGGGTTATGTACATCGTTTTCCAGAACTTTTCGACCTGAACATTGAAGCTTATCACAAAAAATTTGAGAACTTGCTGACATTTAGCCACAATCCCAATCTTTGGATGCGCCAACGATTACCCAATTGGCAGCAAGAATTGGAGCGTGGAGGTGGCAAGGCATCTGGCATTGAAGTCTTGTTGGAGCGGAAAGTGGGACAAACTACAGGTTGGATTGCCTACACACTCGCAAAGACGGAACGACAATTTGAAAGCCTCAATAATGGCGAAAAATTTCCTTATGAATACGACCGACGACACGACATTAGCGTGGCATTGACCCAACAATTGTCTCCAAATGTAAGTATCGGAGGAGTTTGGGTATTTGCAACAGGCAATGTTACAACGCTCACAATTGACGAATCGAGCAGTCAATTGGTCATAGATGGAACAAACAAAACTACGCTATCCCATGAGGACTTCAACAGTGATTTGGAGCGCAACAACTATCGTTTACCACCGTATCACCGACTGGATATTTCGATTAATTGGGAACACTCTATCCCGATACTAAACGATTGGAAGGGAATACTAAAAGCGGGTTTCTACAACTTATACAATCGTGAAAATCCTGTCTATATCAATCAGTATGAAAGCAACAGTAATACAGATAGCTCCACTGAAGAACCTAATATCTTAGGACTCTACGAAGTCAATTTATTACCTCGATTGCCTTTTGTTACTTATAAGTTAGAATTTTAAATACTTCAAAGTGATTTCGACAGATCCATCTGCGATGTAAGATTTTTGAAGCTTGATAGGAGATTTTTGGTTCAAAAAATAGGGGTAAAGCTATTTTGGTGCATCTATTGAGTGGATAAAATAGCAAGATTTCATTTGATTATGGACGAATATACAATTTTAAAATACCTGAATAATACTGCTTCACAGAGCGAAATTAGGGCTGTGAAGAATTGGATTGCCGAAAAAAAATCTCATCAGGAAGAGTTTGAACGGTTGAAAAAACTATGGGAAACAAGTGAACAACTTTCTGATTACCAATCTTATGACACGAACGCTGCTTGGAACAAAATTCAACCCATTATTTTGGTTCCAGAAGCCTCTTCAAACTCAAAGCCTACTGCCAAACGAATTCCATTACCCAATCAAAATTCTTCCAAATCAAACCGTTCTTTTGTTCTGCAAATAGCGGCTGGCTTTTTAGTTTTCTTAATGGTTGGATTCTTGTTTTACGCCCTTTTATCTAACGATAATTCAGGTAACACATTGACTTATAAAACGGTAGAGAGTAAAGATAGCTTACTAAAAATTCCGTTATCAGATGGTTCGGTTGTTTCTCTCAATCAATACAGTACACTGAAATATCCTACTACTTTTTCTTCCGAAAACCGAAAAGTAATCCTAACTGGTGAGGCTTTTTTTGAAGTTGCTGAAAATCGGGCAAAGCCTTTCATCATTGAAGCTGGAGCTACAAATATAAAAGTTTTGGGTACTTCCTTCAATGTAAATAGTGCCAATCAAGAACATATTGAAGTGACGGTGGCTAGCGGGAAAGTGCAGTTTTATAGTAAGGAAGATGATAAGGAAATGGTGGTTTTGGAGAAAGGTGAAAAAGGGCTTTTTGAAAACAATGTGGTTAGAAAGGATAAGAATACCGATCCCAATTTCTTATCGTGGAAAACGGGAATATTGGAATTCAAAAATCAAACTTTATCAAGCATATTTGCGACAACGTACCATCATTATGGTATAAAAATACTTATTGACCCATCCAGTGACATTTCACATTGCAAATATACAAGTGAGTTTGATAATCAAAGCATTGAAGCCATATTGAAGGAAATTGCAGATTATTTTGGCTTTACTTATATTCGAAATGGTGATGAGTATGTTTTGAAGGGAGATGGATGTGATTAAACCAATAAAAAACACTTTCTTACAAATCAAAAAGGCAATCAGTGTACACTGATTGCCTTTTTGATTTATCCTATGAATTTTCTTAAGCTTTCCGAATCAACTGCAAAAACTCCTTACGAGTATCGGATTCTTCAAACTTTCCGTAGTATTTCGATGTCACCGTACTGCTGCTCACATCTCCTACTCCTCTCGTAATCACACAAGCATGGTCGGCTTCCAATAATACAGCTACATCGTCGGTCTGCAATGCTTCTCGCAGTTCATTTGCTATCTGCATTGTCAATCGCTCTTGTACTTGTGGTCGTTTGGCAAAATACTGCACTATTCGGTTGATTTTGGACAAACCAATTACCTTCTTTCCAGGGATATAGGCAACATGTGCTTTGCCAATGATGGGGACAAAATGATGCTCACAATTGGAGTGAAAAGTGATGTCACGTTCTACCAACATTTCATCATAATTGTATTTGTTTTCAAAGAGAGTATAAGCGGGCTTATTGGCAGGATTCAAGCCGCTAAATATCTCTTTTACATACATTTTTGCGACTCGTCGAGGAGTACCTTTGAGACTATCATCAGTCAAATCCAAGCCTAGCGTTTGCATAATCTCTTTGAAGTGTATCTCGATTTGTGCAATTTTTTCAGCATCACTCATTTCAAATGCGTCCACACGTAGAGGTGTATTTAGAGAGGTAAAAATATGATTATCTCCCATTAGTTCCAGCTCCGAATCCTCGCCTTCTTCAACAGTTGGGTGCTCACACTGACAACTGCCATTGATGTATTTTCCATATAAACTAAATCCGTTGGAGTGGACGTTTTTTCCATTTCCATTTACATTACTTGACTTCATCTATTTATTTTTTTTAGAATGAAAAAAAATATAAAAAAGAAAATAATTTTTCAACTTGTTCTGATGTAGAAAAATAGACTCTTTTTCAGGTGTAGAGATTAAATGGCAACCTACAATTGCCTGATTGTTTGACGTTTTAAATGCCTGTACGTAACAAGCTGCCCTTAATAAAGTTTGTCATTAGACTAAAATAAAGTGTTAAAAAGCCTCAAAATATTTAGAGTAAACATTTTGGGGAATCACACAATAAATATTCTTGAATATTATCCACAATAGGCTAAAAAATGCAAAGTCCTGTCGTCCATATTCAAAGCACACAAATGCCCCATTCCATGTCCTTCATAGACACATCCTGCATCAATGTCTAAAGGCAGCTCAAAATTTAAGTTTTCTTCAATCAATTCTTTGTGTATAGGCGTATGACCATGAACAATTGTCTTACCTTCCACGAGTTCAGGTACGATATCGTTATACCAATATCGAAGCCATAACATTGCAAATTCATCTCTATATAGATCAGACAATTCTTGTGCATATCGAAAATTGAACCCTGCGTGTACCAATAAATAATCGTCCAACTCAAAATAGAGGTGAAGATTTTCCATAAAATCAAGGTACTTTTGAGGGATGTCTTTCCAATGTTTTACCCCAAAACTATCTAGGGTAGCATCACCTCCTGCCATTATCCAGCTATCGGCAGTCATTTCTGACTGAAACGCTCGTAGAAGCATATCTTCATGATTCCCCATCAAGCAATGTACTTGATAGCCTTCAGATTGTAAATTCATTATGACATCAAACACTCCCTTGCTATCAGGTCCTCTATCTATGTAATCTCCCAATAAATACAGCGTATCTTCTTTTTGGAGTTGAATCACTTCGGTCAGCATTTTTTCAAAAGTAGCCTTACATCCATGAATGTCGGAAATTGCAAATCTTCTCATAAATTTCATCAATAGTTGGTGGTCAAAATATTCACTAAAAACCAAAACGCAAAGTAATAAAAAAAACCTCAAAATGTCTGGACATTTTGAGGTTTCACTATGGCTGAGTTCTATATAATGTTACTGCCGTGAGCAATATTTGAATTTAATTTTCAGTCCTTTGCGAAAGACCTTGTCGTAAGTTGCTCATAATTATCATTGAGCATTTTCACAAAATAAAGGCCTTCTGGCAAGGCAGAGGCATTGATTCGGTATTTACCTACATTATAAGGTATGGAGTAATGTGCCATCTTGCGACCGATCAAATTATATACCTCTACATAACGTACGTGGGTATCAACGCCAACGTCAATAGTCAAATTATCCCTTACAGGATTTGGATAGACTTTGATTTGGCTAATTGGGTCATCTTCAATCCCAACAGTATAAGCATCAGCAGAATAAGTCATGGTAATGTTGACATTTGCACTATCAGCTACCGACCAAACATGAATGACAGACGTTCCTGTACCTTCAATTTCGGCTGGCTGAAAGTGTAAATCCAATAACATCGAACCTCCTGCTGCAATCTCTAAAGGTTGAGGATTTGCGTTCACAAAAGGTGCCCAACAGCTTATAGGATCACACACTTGACTATTCCAGCCATTTGGAATGGTGTTTTCTATTCTAGCCCATTTCACTTCAATTCTTTCAGAGGAATTGTTGTGTATAGTAGAATGAGCAATGATTTCAAATTCGGTCAAGTAGTCTCCCGCTTCGACGACTACATCTGGAGATCCTGTGAGAACTTGAGCGGCAATTGGTAGCGAACCAATTGTTAAAAAAATAGCAAATAAAATAGTAAGTATTTTTTTGTTCATCAGCTATAGTATTTATTGTGTTATAAAATAATATTTTTTTTGGTGAAAAGTTGAGGGAATATAATGAAATGCATCCTCTTTATCACAATTTTTTTTCCAAAAAGTTCATTTTTTTTCAAAAAAACCAAAACATGACAGAAATAAAACATTTTTGCACATCGTTGTCAGGGAAGTGCAAAAATGTTTTATGGATTACTCCCTTATATTTAGACTTCTTTTTACAAAGAAAGTTTCATCTGTTTATTTTCGTTTTTTGAAATTCAGATGGAACTTACAATGAATGAAATAATCATTTCCTTTTGTGTTTTAATGATGATTTAATCATGAACGTTTCACTTAATGGGCTACCACCAATTTTTTAGTTGCCAATACTGCATCATCAGCTTTGAGTTGGTAAACGTAAATACCGCTTTGAAGGTAGGCTGTGTTTAGTTCGATTTGAGTACTTCCAGCCAAAACTGTTTGTTCCATGACTTTTCTGCCTGCTGCATCCATCAGTGTAAAAACTGCATTGTGACTAATATTTGCCAAATCGATTCGGGTCAATTGGTCACTAGGGTTGGGGTGATTTTGTGCCATACCAATGTTTGCCATTGCATTGTCAAACTCTATGTCGGTAGTCATGTCATGAAACCAATCGTAGGTAGCTTTCATAAATAAATTACGGCTGTCTTCGGTCCCCATCATTTCCAATCCAATTCCAACATATACAAGTTTGTATTGACCTGTATTGGCTTTGATTCCTGCAATTCGAGAAGAATTGTTGTAATTCAAAATAGGAGTTGCATATTCGCTGCTTGGATCAGGAATGATTTGGTCGGGAAAGAAACTACCTCCGTAATAATCAATGATTGAAGTATTGATAAGATGCCCAAAATCATCATCTGTTGAAACAGCCGTCAGAATAGAGTTAGAAGCATTTCCATCAGCTACGTATTCAGCGTGCATATAGTTTCGATAGAAAGAGCGAGAAAGCGGTGTGCTATAAGTTGAGTTGTCTCCTTCTACTTCCCATCCAATGTCTTGTCCCATAATCAATAAATTTACACCCGCATCCATTTTATTCATCATTCTAAACAAAAACTGGTCGTCTAAAGAAGGGAAAGTCCATCCTACATTGTAATACACATTCTCCACTCCGTTCAAGACCTGAAAATCCACTCCATCAACGAAAGCCTTTTTGCTGATTCGACCATATCCTTCGCTTCCTGCAAAAGCCAAACCATCTGTGAACTGATGTCCCCAATCTGGATTCGTAGCATTATCCACTATTACATCTTTGACTCCATTGTTCACAAAATAAGTGAGCTTCATGGGATAAACGAGTGGAGCATCTGCCAATGTCACTGTCAACTCGTATCGAGCGAGAGCTTTTGATTCGCCAGGAACAACATTGATTCCTAAATTTGCCAATTCTCCACCTCCAAAAGGCAGTTGTGCATAATCAATAGGTAGGTCAAATTCGCCAATTACCATTGAAGCACTCCAATCTTCAGGCGCATCTGTGGTTAGACTGAATAGAAGCGTTTGAGATGATTTGAAAAGCGTTTCCATAGAACCTGCAAAAGAAGCGGTTTCGCCTGCATTAACTTGTTTGATATTCGCCCATTCAAAAGAAGTGTGCTGAACAGGAATGTCTATACTCGATCCAGAGTTCAAGACTTCCTTCGTACTTTCGTTTTGCACAAATGCCAGTACATACAACTGTTCTGGATTCCAACCCTCTTGAATTGGGAAAGTATAAGAAAAATCGGTTGATTCACCCATTGCAGCAGCCGTAAAGCTTTCGCCGCCCATACTTGTCAGCATCTTACGAAAAACATTGGGAAATTCTTTCTCACCATTAGAACCAGGTGCAGAAGCATAGACAATATCTTTTTCTATCACTGCAACGCGAATAACCCAATTGCCACTTGGAACGATTCCATGTGTTGTTACCGAAATATTAACAGTTCCTTCGGTATCCGTTGTTCGTTCTTCCTCAACAGATATGCTTATAGGACTTGTCTCCGATACAATTGCGTCAATGTCTGCTTGTGTTACATTTGCAGGACTTTTGCTATCTCCTCCATTGGTCAACATATCTGGCACACCACTCACACTGTAATAACCTACTCGACTTGTAGATTCACTTGGATTCTCTTCATACATTGGATCATATCCTGGCCAAGATGTATGATAAGCAATGTGATGTACTTGTGATTCATTTTGCAAGTATAACCGCTGAAAAGCTGGATTTTGGGTGGCACAGGGACCACAGGAAGCTTGCGTGAAATGCTCAAAAAGAACATATTTATGCGCCCCTTGTGCATTTACTATAAGGGTTGCAGAAAATAATAAAAAAATAATGGGTAATACGTTTTTCATATAAAACAAGGATTTTTGAAATGATATGAGAATAAGGATTAATTTCGTTTAGTTAGTCAATACAACGACAAAATTAATAGAGATACAACTAGCATTTGTTCATTGTCTAATCTTTTTTGGTATTTTTGGCGACACAGGGGAACAAAACATTTTTATATAGCAAATTTTAAACATGAAACGAATGAAGAAATTATTACAGTTATTTGTCCTTTTCTTATTTTTGGGTTTAGGAACTTCCCTTCAGGTATCTGCTCAATGCAGTGATCTTGAAACAGAGGTAATTTTGATTTTAGACACCGATAGCTACGGTTTTGAAGTTTACTGGGAAGTAGAACTTCAAGGTTTCGTTATTGCTTCAGGGGGTTGTGAAGACATCAAACCTGGTGGTGAACGTATTCAAAATGGCTTAGCTGACTGTGAAGGGCTATATGCAACGGGTACTTATGTAGAGTCTATTTGCATACCTTCAGGATTGGAAGTCACTTTTAACATTTACGATGACTATGGTGACGGTATCTGCTGCGCTTTTGGTGAAGGTTCTTACGAAATCTTAGGTGCAGATCCTCCAGTAATAGGAGGTTCATTTGGTAACTCTATGTCACATACTTTCAAGCCTGTTGGCATTGATTCAAGAACAGATGTAGCCATGCGTTCTATCACTACAGGAAATGCTGATTATTTGGTAGAAGGTCCTACCAAAATTACAGGTAAATTTCAAAACGTAGGTACAACTACCGTTAATTCTGTTGTGGTAAACTGGCAAATGGATGGAGGTAATGTGTACAAACAAACAATGGATGGATTGAATATTGAGCCCTTCACTTTTGAAGAAATTGATTTTGAACATCTTACTAAGTGGTCTGCTCTTATTGGCGCACACGATTTGAATGTTTGGATATCTAAAGTAAATGGTTTTGCGGATGCAGATCCAAATAACAACATGGTCAGCAAAGTTCTGAATGTTGAACAGCAAATTACAGAAAACGATGTGATAGTAGAACACTTTACACAGGCATCTTGCGGTCCTTGTGCTACAAGAAACCCTGCCTTTGATGGAATGTTGGCATCCAATCGTGCAAGAGTTGCTCCGATTAAATACCATACTTCATGGCCTGGATTTGACCCTATGTACAATGAGAATCCTTCAGAACCTAGTGACCGTGTGGGTTACTATGGTGTTTCTGGTGTTCCTAGTGCTTTTTTGAATGGAGCGACTGAGGCTGCCATTACTCCTGATGATGAAAGTGAAGTTTTGGCATTGAGTCAGGAAGCTACGCAATTTGTCATTGAACTGGATGAAAGTATGAACCTGACTCAAACTGGTGCAAACATCAATGTGAAGATTACTTCTAAAGGAGATATTTCAAGCGACAATTTGGTGGCCCATGTGGTCGTAGTAGAGGAAATGGTAGAATACGATTCTCCTCCAGGCAGTAATGGTGAACAAGATTTTCCACAAGTAATGCGTAAAATGCTCCCAGGTTCTGCGGGAACTCCCCTTCCTCCTCAAACAGAAGGCTTGGTCAACGAATTAAGTTTTTCTTATGAATACCCAGAATTTGTGCATCCTTCTCAATTAAGAACAGTTGTATTTGTACAAAACAATGCTACAAAGCAAGTATTACAAGGCTTCAACTCTACTAATCAGACAGGTACTAATGTTGAAAGCAACTTAAGAGGTGGTATTGGCTTGGGTGTTACGGTTGCGGTAGAAGATGAAATTTGTCCAGGAAGTGAAGATGGTTCTATCACAGTAGACGCCATTCAAACAGAGGGGGTTTTTGCGGTTGTCTGGGAGGATATTTCCAGCACAGACAATACTATTAATGATTTGGCTCCAGGTATCTATACTTTCACGGTTATTGATGCTGTCGGAACTCAAGAACAATATTCTGTTGAAGTAGGTATAGGCGAAGGACCTGATGTACGTTTTGAGGCTCCTGAACAGTTTTGTATCGAAGATGGTAAATTGGCGTTTGATATTATAGGCCTCGAAGGAGGTACATTTGCAGTAGATGGCGAAGCCATTGAAGGAAATGAATGGAATCCTGAAAAAGCAGGTATTTACACGGTTTCTTATTCTATTGATGCAGGGGACTGCGTCAATACTCTTGAGAGACAAGTAGAAGTATTGGACCCAATTGATGCAGAATGGGAGACCGCTACGGGTACATTGGAATTTTGCCAAAGTGATTTACCACTTCAATTGATGGTCAACAATGATAATGGCACTTGGACAAGCACTGGCAATAGTGATGTGGAAGTGACAGAAGAAGGCATTTTATTCTCTGCAAGTGTGGGAAGTGTTCCTAATGGTGTATATGTTGTTACTCACGAAGGTTGTGGGGCATCTGTTACCAAAAACATCACCGTTTACAAAGAACCTGCTGCAACTATTGTTACGACACCGAGCATTTCTATCTGTGCAAGTGATGAAGATACAGGTATCGAATTGAAGGGTATTCCTGCTTTCTGTAGCTGTGTGTTGACTTTCAATGTATATGACGAAGACAACAACTTGGTATATGAAGGTACAAACGAGAATGTAGATATGTTCTACCCTGCTAAATACATTGACAATGGTTCGGAAGGTGAACATAAGTTTTATGCAACTTCGGTAAATGGTTTGTGTGAAGGTCCTCTAAGAGAATTGGTCGTGACAACTACTGCTGGACCTACTGTGAACTTTGGAGAGATTGTTTCTATTGTAGAAGGCGAAAGCACCGTTTTGGATGCGACTAATGAGGGTGCTACTTACCTTTGGTCGACAGGTGCTACTACTCCAACAATTGAAGTAAGCGAGATTGGTGACTACTCTGTTGAGATTACCGGCGCAAATGGATGTGTAGCTAATGTAGATGTAACGGTTGATTTTGTGACAAGTATTGAAGACCTTGACCAACCTACTTTATCGAGAGCTTATCCAAATCCTGCGGATCAATACATGGTTATCGAATTGGTAAACATCACCGAAGATTTACAACTGCAGGTAAGAGATTTGGCGGGTCGTCTAATCATGACTCGTAGTATCGAAAGTGGTACAACTCAAATTGACGTAAAAACCAACGGATTAACAGAAGGTACTTATCTTTACCAATTGAGCAAAGGAAATACAGTGCTTTCTACTCAAAAAATTGTTGTGATTCATTAATAGCAAATTGGTTTATTTGTTGGTAAGTGCGGCAGAGAATTGGCTCATTGCATAATCCTCTACATCACAAATCAACAATTCTTCAAACTAATATACGAAAACACCCTTAATGCTTGATTGCTTTAAGGGTGTTTTGTTTTTTCAGGCAAAGAATTACCTTTGCGCTCTTTTTTATAAACTATTGAAACCGAAATGCCAACTTTATCAAAACCGTTTGACTTTTGGGGAGGAGAAACTTTATTGATTGACAAGCCATTACACTGGACTTCTTTTGATGTGGTCAACAAACTTCGTATTGCAATTTCTAAAACTCAACAACCTAAGAAGAAAATCAAAGTAGGTCATGCAGGAACTTTGGATCCTTTGGCCACAGGGTTGTTGATTCTTTGTACAGGCAAAAACACCAAGAAAATTAGTGAAGTTCAAGCTTTGACCAAAGAATATACAGGTACGATTACCTTAGGTGCTACCCGTCCTTCTTATGATATGGAAACCGAAATTGACCAAACTTTTGACATCAGCAAACTAACAGAGCAAGATGTTTTGAAGGCAACGGAATCTTTTATTGGAGTCATTGAACAGTTTCCCCCCATTTTTTCGGCAATAAAAGTGGATGGCAAACGACTATATGAGTCTGCAAGAAAAGGAAAGCACATTGAAGTAAAACCCCGAACGGTAGAGATAAACGAATTTGAAATCACTCACATACAATTACCTGATGTTCATTTTAGAATCAAATGCGGCAAAGGCACTTATATCAGAAGCATTGCCCATGACTTTGGAAAAGCCCTCAATAATGGAGGATATTTGTCTGCCCTTTGCCGAACACATATTGGAGAATATAATGTAAAAAATGCTTGGAAACTAAAAGAGTTAATTGAAGAAGTGAAAAAAAAGTAAATATTTTCTTCGATATGGTTTTTTTTTATTATATTTGTTACAATTTCTTTCCCTGAGTCATTAATAACCGAACTGTACACTTTTTTTACACAAAACTCAGTACCATGAATACATACAATCAACGGTACCTCAACCGCACCTATCTTTGGGCTTACTTTTTGGCAGTCCTGTTGCTGCTCCTTGCCACAAGCTGCAATCCCACTACTCAAATACAAGTCCTTCAACCTGCTGCATTTACTATTCCAGATCACATCGAAACGGTTGTCACAATCAATCGAAGTATTCCTCCAAAAAAATTTTGGAACACCGTAGAAGGAGCTATTACAGGCGAAAACATTGGACAAGACAAAGAAGGAGCGAGAAATGCTTTGAACGCATTGACACATGCGCTGACCCAAACACCCAGATTTGATGTCAAGCAATCTGGAATTGAAATGGAAGGAAGCGGCAATAGGAGCTTACCCATTCCCTTAGACTGGAATGAGGTAGATAGAATTTGCAAACAATACAAAGCAGATGCTTTGGTGGCGTTGGAGGCGTATGATACGGATGTGCTTCAAAACTGCAATCCAAGAGAGATCAAAAGCAAGGATAAGGAAGGCAATACCGTCATCGAAACCCGCTACGATGCCCACCTTAGTACGGACGTGAAACTCGCTTGGCGCATGTATGATCCCCAAAATCAGCAAATTATTGACGAATTTTCCGTTGCAGAAGGCTTGGATTGGGAGGAAAGTGCCGACACACATGATGGCGCAATTGACCTTTTGCCTCACCGTCAATTTACGGTCAATGAGACGAGTAGTGTAGCAGGAACTTCTTATGGAATGAGGATTGCACCTGTTTGGATCAATGTGGAACGAACTTACTTCAAAGACCACAAAAATTCACCTCAAATGGAAAAGGCCAATCGTTTTGTGAAAGCGGGAAAATGGAAAACGGCTGCGGCTCAGTGGCAAGTGTTGATCAATTCTCCTGATCACAAATTGGCGGGTAAGGCAGCTTACAATATGGCTGTGGCAAATGAGGTCGAGGGAAAATTAAGTTCTGCCCTTGATTGGGCGGAGAAGTCCTATACTGAATTTGGGAACGGCAAAGCCAAAGAGTACATCAATATACTGAATCGAAGAATCATGGAGCAGGAACGGGTGAATCAACAGATGAATGTGAGATAAGATCACTATAACTCACCCTTACCAAATCTCCTTCTTCAATCTCAAACAAGTCCATATAAAAAGCACACTGCTCCTTCAATTTGGCTTCCCCAATCGAGCCGTCCACATCAATCGCTTCAATCTCCACAAAACTCCCCAAACCCTTCACTTCATCAAGGTGAAACTTCACATTTTCAATAAAATAAATTCCACGCTGTTTATCAACTACAATTTTGACTCCCAAAGCATTTGTCAATACCGCTTTGATATTGGAGTTCTGGGCGATTTTCTCCAAAGTCACGATAGAAGCCTTTGGTTGTTTGCCATCAGGACGATTGTAGTGAATTAGGGAGTTTTCTATATTTCCCTCTCTCAGTTTGAGTCGTCCAGTTGTGCAATTGAAGTAGGTGTCGATTTGGTGGTCGATTCCTTTGAAATCAGCTTGATGCTGTTGAAGGATAGATTTGATTTTCTTAGGATTGGAACATCGAGCCTTGATTTCGATGTTGAGGTGGGTTTTCTGATTATTATTCATTTTGTAAAACACATTGATTTAAACGATTGATTATGTCACAAGAATGTAAATTTACATTCTCACAAAGCTACTGTCACTCTCCCTACATCGCCTGTAATTTTTTGTGGCAAGATTTTTGGATAAATCACTATCGAAGAACTATGCAAGTTTTATCAACGAACAAAAATTGGCATAGCCTTTCCCACGAACCACTTCTCCAGTTGAAAACAAGGCCTTGAATAATCATCCAATTCCAATGAATTTGCCGCTATTGCAGCGACCATCAAAATACCACCAAACATGAAAGCAAAATACCCATTATGGTATGCAACCAAAAACTTTACGACATTTTTTTTACTCTTTTTATACAGCATTGGTTTTACCTTAGTAGGGACATTGACTGCTCCTGTATTCGCACAATCGCCTCCGATTGTCGAACAAATTTCTACTTGCACTCAACCCCTTACACCTGTCATTATCTGCATGGAAAGCAATGACCCTGATGGCGACTCCGTTTCGATTGATGAGGAAGAAACCCATACCTTGTTCAATTGCAGTTTGACTTTCTTAAACGATTCTTGTTTCCAGTACATTCCTCTACCAGGTATGACAGGAACAGATACCGTCTATGTTATACAGTGCGACGATGAAATACCGCCACTTTGCAGCACATCAGAAGTCTATGTGACAATTGGCTGCGAAGCTCCAATTCCCGAAAACGACCAAGTACAAATAACAGCTACTTCTCTCACAATCAACGGTGTGACAACCGAAACCAATACAGCTCTACAAGGTGCAATGATTGGCGTAACTGCCAATGACAGCGACCCCTGCAACGACGATTTGCTGGTGACAGAAATCAGCAGCCCGCCCAGTAATGGAACGGCAAACGTGGTTTTAGGGCAAGTGACCTACCAACCAAACGAAGGATTCAGCGGGCAAGATGTACTCGAATATACGGTCTGCAACGACTGCCCTAAATGCGAAACAGCAACCGTTACGATAGATGTTACCGCCTCCACTTCCTGCAATGAAGATTTCTCGACTTGTTTGGCGATGTCAGATACAGTAGAATTGTGTCCCGAATATTGTGAAATCCCATTGGCAGAAGTTGTCACGATTGATGCGAGTGTACCTGAAGGAACTTTGAGTCAAAACGGCAACTGCTTCACTTATACCCCTGCTGCAACACCTACTTCCGAAACGATTGCCACTTTCATCGCCTGCAATGCTGGGGGTTTGTGTGACACCACTTTCGTAAACATCAGCATAGAACCAGATTGTGGCACAAAACCTCCTACTGCAATGGACGATTTTGTGACTACCTCAACGGGGGAAACGGTGACCATAAGTGTATTGGACAACGACAGCGAACCCGATGGACAAACCCTGACATTGACCAATATTCTCACGCCTCCCAATTGTGGTACAGCTACGATTGAAGGAAACAACATTGTTTATATAGTTGGTAATAACTGCAATGCCAATCAATCCATTGTGTATGAAGTTTGCGACCCCACGGGTTTCTGTGCTACGGCTACGGTATTTGTAACCGTTGAGACAATGGACGATTGCAGTTTCCAAGATGAATATTGTTTAGAACCTTTGCAGAAAATCGAAATCTGTATTCAATTTTGTGATTTAGAAGGAGCGGCCGTACAAGATGTGCATCCTCTTTTTGAATGTAGTATCGAAATATTGAATGACACTTGTTTTACCTACATTCCGCTTCCTGGTTATTTTGGAACGGATGTGTTGGACATTGTAGGGTGCAACTCTGAAGGCGTTTGTGATACGATTGTTGTGTTGGCACACAGCGGCTGTATTGAACCGATTGCAGAAGACGATGTGGGCGAAGTACTAAGTGGCGAAATGGTCAATATTGGTATTTTGGACAATGACCACGACCCTTGTGGAGGGGAATTAAATCCTGCAATCATTACCCAATCTTCCAATGGAACTTCTACTATCAACGAAGATGGGATATTGACTTATAGCTCCAATGCAGGTTTTGAAGGAACCGATATGGTGACGTATATCGCTTGTAATGATTGTGATGATGGTCCGATGTGTGATACGGCAAATGTGGCGATTACAGTCACTTCAAATGGAAATGAAAATTTGCCGCCCATTGCAGCAGACGACCAAGTGACTACCAATGAAGGACAAGCTGTTTTGGTATTTGTCTTAGACAATGATAGCGATGCCGACCACGACATCACCGAATTGATACTCACGCTGATGAGCAACCCCTCCAACGGTACGGTGACTCCAACAGGGGAAAATGCCTTTACCTACACACCCAATGAAGGTTTTACAGGAACAGATACTTTCATTTATCAAATCTGCGACCCTGATGGACTATGTGACGAAGCAACTGTCACCGTTATAGTCAATGAAAACAATCCCACAAATGACTTCGTTGATGCCGAACCCGATTTGGCTTACACAATCGTCAATGAATCAGTCGTCATTCCTGTATTGGCAAACGACCTAGGCGACAACATCGAAATCACTCAAATCATCTCCTCTCCTACTTCGGGTATCATCGTCAATATAGATCCTGCAAATGGTACTATTACCTATTTGCCGAACACCGATTTTGTAGGCACAGATTATTTTATTTATCAAATCTGCAACAATGTAGGTGTATGCGATACCACTTTGGTAACGATTGAGGTGCAAGGAAATGGTGATAATTTGCCGCCTAACGCCAACAACGATGTGGCTGCAACAGAGGTCAATGCGCCTGTGAATATTGACGCTGTGAGTAATGATACTGACCCCAATAACGATTCTTTGCGGATAACCGATATAATTCAATCACCTAACAACGGGAGTGTTTTTATTGAAGTTGATGGTACTATTACTTACACGCCCAATGACGATTTTGTAGGTTGTGATGCATTCGCTTACAATGTATGTGACGAGGGAGGTTTGTGTGATATTGGGATTGTATCCATTACTGTTGGAACAGATGCTTGTGTGCATCCTCCTGTTGCAGTAGACGACGAAGCCATAACTTTTCAGAGTACGCCCATAGAAATTGCGGTATTGGACAATGATACAGACCCTGAAAACGAAGATGCAGATCCCAACAACAATCAAATTTTAACGGCCAGTTTGTTGTCAAATCCAGCCAACGGAATCGTTGTACCGATTGGTTCTACAGGCTTTACCTACATTCCCAACAATGGCTTTGTAGGCTTGGACTACTTCATGTATGTAGTCTGTGACGATGGCATACCAGTACTTTGCGATACGGCTTATGCCACGATTACCGTTTTACCTTCGGGCTTGAATGCCGAACCCGACATCGTTTTCACTTCTATCAATACCCCGATTGACATTGCCGTATTGGAAAACGATAAAGGAACAGAAATCCATGTCACCGACATTGTGAGTAATCCTTCAAATGGTACGATAACGGTCACACCTGGCACCGATATCATTACTTACACGCCTGCAAATGGATTTGTGGGAACAGATTATTTTGAATATCAAATTTGTGACGACAAGGGCGATTGTGACATAACGATTGTCACCATTATTGTACTGGAAGCGGGTGTTACCAATTTGCCTCCCAATGCAGTGAATGACATTGCAGCTACTACTTTGAATACGCCTGTGGTGATTGATGTATTGGGGAACGATAACGACCCTTTTGGGGGCGATATTATTTCTTTGACAAGTACCCATTCTTTTACAGAAGGAATGTTGGAAGCTGACTTCGGAAATGGTACGGTAACTTATACACCGAATGACACCAATGAAGCGTATGTAGATAGTTTTATTTATGTGATTTGTGACAATGGTACGCCAGTGATGTGCGATACGGGGTTGGTGGTCGTTACGGTGAGTGATGTTTCTGTGACAGTCAGTAATCAAGCCCCTATTGCAGTAGATGATGAAGCGACAACAGATTTAGGCAAGCCAATTAATGTGCCTGTTTTGGACAATGATTTTGACCCTGATGGCGATAACAGCGATTTGATTATCGTTTTGATTACCCAACCCACAGGTGGTACTGCAAAGGATGAAAACAGTGATGGCATTGTGACTTATACGCCTGATCCTGGTTTTACAGGCACCGACTTTTTTACCTACATCATCTGCGATCAAGGAGAACCTCCTCTTTGTGATACAGCTTATGTCACTATTGCAGTGACAGGGAATGTCGCAACGATTGACACCTTAACCGAAGAAGAAACACCTGTGGAGATTTGTCTGGAAGACTATATTGATGCCTTTGAAATTGGCTCAGTAGTAATCGTCACTCAACCCGATAACGGAACAGCAGGCAGTTCTGAAAACGCCAATTGTGTTATTTATGACCCCGATTTGGATTTTACAGGAGAGGATACTTTTACCGTTGATGTTTGTAATGCTCAAAGTAGTTGTATTCCTGTCAATATCAATATTGAAGTCACGCCTGTTCCCGATCCGCCCATTGCAGTAGATGATATAGTGAGTACGCTGGTTAATACACCGATTGTCATTGAAGTATTGGAGAACGACAGTGATCCTGATGGCGATGCCATTACAGGTGTGGTGATTATTGACGGACCTTTTGTAGAAGGGGCGACTGCAACGGTTGATTTTGGCTTGTTGAATGTAAACTATGTTCCTGCAACGGATTTTATTGGCACAGATTCCTTTCAGTATTTGATTACCGATCCTACTGGACGTACTGATACGGCTTGGGTATTCATCACAATTGATACAACGATTGTCAACCCACCGATTGAAGGTGAAGTTGCTGCAATAGACGATTCCGCAACTACTACAGAGAGTATTGAAGTAGTGATTCCCGTTTTGGAAAACGATTTTATCCCTGCCGATTCTTTGGTGACGAGCATAGATATTCGTATTGTATCGCCCGCATTGTCAGGAACGGCAATGGCGGGAGACACGAGTGTACTTTATGTTCCTGACCTTGATTTTGTGGGTATTGACAGTTTCCGCTACGAGTTGTGTGTCACCTTTATCAATGATTCGGTGGCTTGTGATACGGCTTTGGTGGTCATTGATGTGCAAAATAGCAATTGTATTCCAAAGTTTGCCACTGCTTTTTCACCCAATAATGATGGGGTAAACGACCTTTTTGAAATTGAAGGTTCAGCAGCTTGCTTTAATGAAGAGTTTCCTTCAAGCTTGCTCATTTTCAATCGTTGGGGAGATGCAGTTTATCAAGTAGAAGGTTATGATAATACGATGGCATGGAATGGTACTTGGCAGGAAAATGGTGAGGATGTGCCTGATGGTACTTATTTTTACATTTTTACTTATCAATTAATTGATACAGAAATTGTTGTGCCTCGTCAAAAAACAGGCTTTGTGGAGATTTGTAGGTAGTATAGTGAGTGGTTGATGGGGTTTTAAAATAAATGTAATCGCAACACAAAAACAAAAACGCAGTAGATTTTCTACTGCGTTTTTTTATGCTTGTAAAATGGGGCAACTCCAAGCTTTAACATTCTTATTTCACTGTTTCAACAACTAATTAACAGAATACCCCAATTCATTCAAGGTTGCTGCCATATAGTTCAAACCTTTCAAATAGCGAAGCCCTTTGATGTCGTTCAGTACATCGGTACTGGCCATCGCACATCCGCCTACGACTACATACGCTTTGTTGAAAGCTTCTACTTGTTTGTCTGATACCTTACCTGCACGGTAATCGGTGTAAAAATTGAAGGTTTGTTCTCTGATTTTATCAGCAAAAACCAACAAAGTTTTGAACATTTCTTCGTAAGAAGGTTGACGGCTTTTGAATTGGACATAGTCTTTTCTCAACTTTGCTTCTTTCATCACCTGTTTGTTCATTAGAAACTGATTGTTTCGTTTGTCATATAACCTTTCGCCTCCATAAATCATTTTGAAGTGAGAGTCACTACCTGGCTTGAAAGCAGCATTTAAGGCAATCAAACGAGTATAGCCATCTTCTCCGATAGTATTTGCAACATCTTTATCCCATCTTGCCACGTTTTTGGGATCAGAAATCCAGCCTCTCATACCTAGGCCTTTTTCTGGTCCTCCGCCTTCAATGGATTCGCTCATATACTGTTTGTATTTTTTGTCTCTTGTTTTATCAAAATAATCGACATGACTTTTGATCCAACCGTTGCTGAAAGCGATTTTCTCATCAAAACTACTTTTCTTTATTTTTGCATAGTAATCGAGTGCTTCAATACCAATCGGTTGCTCTCCTCTTAATGCCATTTTTTTCAATTTTTTAGGAGAGGTTTCCAAATCTATTTTGACAATATCTGCCTTTATTTTATCAATATTGTTGTTAGACAACTTAAAAGACTGAAGACCAATTACTATCGTTGTGCTTACCAGCACTAACAAAAGCTTTGTTAAAGATTTCATAGAACAGAATTTTAAAGGTTAAAATAAAAATAGAGTAAGGGGTTAAATTGAAAATAAATTAGATAAATGACTATTTATTGCTTATTTTTAGTTTGCATCTTTTTTTACAAAATAACTAAAATTAAGGAGAATTGCAACTATATTTTAACCCTTCAACCTTCCTGAATAATGAAAAAATGTCTGATTGTTTTGATGTTTTTGACTGTGATTCCTTTACAAGCACAGAACTTTTCTACTACCAACCTACAATTATTTTACGGTTTTGATTTCGATGATCCGCTCTTTGGCTACAATACCAAAGATGGTGATATGTTCAATTTCCAATTGGAGCATTATGGCACTTGGAAATATGGAGACCACTATTTTTTTGTACAATTTTTCAAAGGAGAATTTTTGGATTTTGCTGGAAACCCGACCAATGAACGTTATCGAATGTATGGTGAATACACTGCCCGATTCAGTATTTGTAGGATTCTGAACAATAAAACTTCAGAAGGGGTGATAAAAGATGTATTGCTGGCAGCACAGTTCAATCAAGGAAGCAGTAATTTTCATGCAACGCTATTGGGTTTGGGTTTTACTTTCAATATTAAGGGGTTTAACGTACTTGATGTCAATACTTTCTATAAAAATGACAATTTTGGAACTGAAACGCTGCAAATGACGACTATCTGGCAAATTCCTATTCCGATTGGCAAAGCACGTTTTTCTTTTGATGGGTATTTTGATTTATCGGGAAATGATTTTTATGGCACCGACTTTATCACCGAACCCAAACTGCTGTGGGATATAGGTAATTGCTTCTCAAAAGAATCCGTAGGAAAAGTGCAAGTTGGTTGTGATTGGTACATTCATAAAAACGATTTGGTCAAAACAAGTGCGCCACAACTGGTGTTTAAATGGTCATGGTAATTTTTTTTTGCAGTATTCGCAAAAAAAGCCTAATTTCATTACTAAATTCTAAAAATATATGAACCCTTACGAGTCGATTAAAACCTACATGGCAACCAATTTGATTACATTTACTCCTGATACCGATATTCGGGAAGCCATGGGGATTTTATTTAAAAGTGGTGTTTCTGGTGCACCTGTATTGAATAATGAAGGAAAATTAATCGGAATTATTTCGGAAAAAGACTGCATGAAAGTCATTGTCAATAGAACCTATTACAATGAGCCTGCCGCTACTTCAAAAGTAGGCGATTACATGTCACATGAGGTCAAAACGATTGATGCCAATCTTTCGGTAACAGAAGCTGCCTATGAGTTTTTACACTGTAACTACCGCCGTTTTCCTGTAGTGGATAATGGAAGATTGGTAGGCCAGGTAAGTCGTCGGGATATTTTGAAAGGCATAATGACCATCGAAGATCGAAATGTTGAAGTTGTTCCTTCGAGTTGGGAAGCCCGAAAACCTGTTGAGATTGTGAGTAAAACGAACCGCTACAATAAGAAGAAATAATTTAGTTTTTTTTAGTATCCAATATCAAACTTCAAAAATCTAACATGGAATCTTCGTTTATAGAATACCAGATTTAGCAGTAATGAAGTTTGATATTGGATTTATCAAGAGGATAAAAAAATGTTACCCCTATCTGGAAGATAATTTCTTTTGTTATTACTTCATTTTCTTCAACTCCTTCCAAACCTCATTCATCACCCCATTCCAATCTCCTACTTTCAACTGCCTAAAAATCCTCATTGAAGGATACCAAACCGTTTCGTTCCCCCGAGATTTTGGGGCAGGCTCTTCAATTCCCCAACGCCAATCGGGAGCATAATCCAATAATAACCAAACCTTTTTGTTCATCGAACCTGCCAAATGTGCTATGGCTGTATCTACGCTTATCACCAAATCCAAGGCGTCAATATGTGCTGCTGTATCTGCAAAATCTTCAATAAAAGTTGACAAATCTGTCAATTGAGGTTGCTGCAAATCTTTGGAAGCTCTTCCGATTTGAAGTGAATACCATTCAAAGTTTTTGAGTTTCAAAAGACGGGTAAAAAAACGGGCGGGAATTGAACGTTTTTGATCATCAGGGTGATTGGGATTGCCAGACCATACAAGCCCTACTTTGGGTAACTTGGTTTGGATTTTTGAAGTTTGATTTTTGAAGTTTGATTCTATTGAAGGAACAACTTTGATAATGGATTTTTGAAGTGTGATAGGATATTCACCAAAAAATTGGGGTAGGCTCATAATCGGGATTTGGAAATCTGTTGAAGGCAATTCTTCTTTTGGAGTAAAAACTCTTTCGATTTCTGCAAAATTTATTTCTATCAATCGCTTCAATGCAGGCTGTATTCTCAAAAACACCTTCGCCCCTTTTTGCTGCAATAAGGGTACATAGCGAACAAATTGAAGGCTATCCCCAAAGCCCTGTTCGTTCCACACCAAAATACTTTTCCCCTCCAAATCTTCTCCTTTCCAAAAGGGTGCATCTGTTTTAGGATTCAAGGATTGATTCCTAAAAGCCAAACGACTGTCAAATAATTTCCACCCTTTTTCCCATTCTCCTATCTGCAAAAGCACTTGCGACAGATTGTATTGAAAGGGCGCAAAATCAGGCTCTAAGGCAATGGCTTGGCGGTAATATTCTATTGCATCTTCGGTATAACCCGCCGAAGCCGAAGCCCCTGCAATGGCGTTCAAAAGGTCGGTATCTTCGGGAGCTATGTCCAAGCCTTTTTCCAATACGTCAATCGCTGCTTCATATTTTTGAGCATCATCAAGCGTGATGCCCAAATTGTAAATCGCATCAATGGTTTGCGGTTGGAGTTTTAAGGATTGCCGAAAAGCCTCAATAGCTTTGGTGTATTCCTTCAATCTTCGATGGGCAATACCTAACAATAAAAAGGTTTGTGCATCTTTTTTGTCTTTTCGAGTCGATTGCTGCAATGCCTTGACCGCCTTGTGAATTTCTCCAAACTCCAATGCCAAATAACCATATACTTGCAGGTCATTGGGAGTCTGCAATTTGCTGGATTCAACTTCCTTGTAGAGTTCTTCGCCTCTTTCATCGTGGTGATTTTCTTGAAGGAGGTGATAGGCTTGGTGGAGTTTTTCGGTGTGGGTTGTATTGGTCATAGATTTAGCTGAAACTATTTGGAAAACTTTGGGGTAATGCTTAATTAATTTTCACAAAATCCATCACCCAATCAATCTTTATGATTCCTCCTCGTCCCTTTCTGTCAAAACGCATATAACGGTGTTTGATTTTGTAGCCCCATTTGTTCACCAACTTAAACCCTTCACTTTCTGCAATTTCTATCAAAATTTTAGCTGTATCAATAAAAACATTGCTAACAGAACTGTTTCCTACAACCATCACATAATGACTTTGCTGCTTCAAAATCGTATGCATTTGTTGAAAATGTTGCCGCATTTCCAAAAAATAACGGTAGGTTAGATAGGCGTGTTTGTGTCCATTTTTGGGGTCAGAAGAATAAATTTTTTGAAGATTTTTATTCAGTTGCTCGTTTTTTGTCAATATTTCAAAAGGAGAATAAGCTGCATATTCGGGCTTATGAATGTGCTTGGTTCCAATATAGCGTTTTTTCTTCTGATTTTGTTGGCTTTGTGTTTGCATATCGAACAAATCACCAATCCAAAAAAGCTCTGCCATTTGATTGTAAATATAATCAATAGCTTTTATGTAAGGGGGAGACGTAACCGCTAAGTCTATACTATTTGGGGCAATGTAATTGGTAAGGGGTTTAGAACTATTGGTGTGAATAATAGTACTTTTTTGTGATTTATTAATTTTGCTCGAAAAAGCTACAATTCTCTCTTGAAACAATCGTATTTTCCTCAAAAACAAAGCATTGGGTTCTTCTGGCGTTTTTATCTTGGTATGTGAAACATACGTTTTTTGCGATTGATTGTCAGCATTGGAGGCTTTTCTGATAATAGAAGAAAAACAAATCAACATCAAATCTTGAATATCTTTAACTTCTTTGTTTAGCCCAAACTTTGCAGGGAGTTCGTCAATAATGGTTCTGATAATGGATAATTTATGAATCGCTTCTTTGGTAAACCAATGTTCAATCTTTTCACAATCAGGCTTAAATGTGCCTTCTTTTCGATTCTGAATTTCGGTTAGTATCCACTCAACAATTATATCAAGTAGTTTTGAGTCAATTTTTGTTGTTTTCGCTTTGGAAATCAAAACTGAAAGCGGGTCAATATCAATTCCTATGCTGTTTTGACCATGCAGCAAGCTTTCTACCAAAGTAGTTCCTGAACCACAAAAAGGATCTAAAATCAATTGAGAAAAATCACTATCATTTGCATATTTTTCTATCGCCCAACGAGGAATTTGTGGAATGTATTTAGCAGGATATTTGTGAAAACCATGCGTTAAGGTCGTCACTTTTTTGGTGTTGATGTTAAAAATGGTATTTTCTTCTATCTCTAAAGGAATTTTTTCCTTAATCGTCACATACTCTGCTACTTCCTTATTGCTGATTGCCGTCATTTTTTTAGAATAATTATGCTTTCTCTCAAATAAGATTTCAATGTTTCCAGTTTTCTTTTCTGTTGCGAACTGGTTGTTAAATGTCTTGTTACCAATATATCTTTTACTTCAAAACCTATTTGCCGAGCAGTATCTGCAATAAGAATGTCAGTTGGAATAATAACCCCTGTATAAGCAGAATTCCCAACTACAATTCCCACATATCCTCCTTTTGCAGTTTGTTGGTATAGTTTCTTCAACAGTGTGTACATATCGTCAAAATAGCCCATCACAACTCTCGGTATTTTTTTGTGCCACAGCTTTTGGTGGTCAAACAATTGCAGCAATTTTTCTAAGGTTGGATGTTGGTATTCAATAGGTTGTTGAATACCTGCATTGGTATTGGAGCGAAACCCCGTTTTTCGCAGTTTTTTTAGTTCCTCTCTATTTTGTATCAATTCACTCAACCACAATTCTACTTTGTGAATTTCAAAATAATCAAAGCAATTGCAGTAAGGGGGCGAGAAAAAAGTAAAATGAATTTCATCAGAAAAGTAGGTATCAAACTGCAAGCAATCACCTTGAAAAATAGTAGGCGTTTTTTGAATATTCCCATAATGATGGGTCAAATCGTGCCATATAATTTGAAGTTTTTCTACAAAGGTTTGAATAACAAATCGAAATTTGTCTTTTGGGAAATTCGCATTCTCCCAAATCGATTGTTCAATATTTATATAGCCTGTTTTTGTTCGTTTTCGATTTTTGTATTTGATGCCATTGCCTTCTTTTTTCACATTGGAAACCGCTTCAACAATAGACAACCATGAAATCGTCAAAACTTTTTGAATGGCATAATTATCAATGCTTTCAACATACTCCTTCAATTGCAACAAGGCGTGGAGAATCGTTGTGTTGAATACTTTATCAGAAAGGGTGAAATTGGTTTGGTAGGTCTTATTGGAAATTTGAAGTTTGGGCAAATCATCAATGATTTTTTGCAAAAAATCAAGGTCTTTTTGTGTATAAAAGCTGTTTTCAACTTCTGCGACCAATACTGAAATAGGGTTTACATCTACTCCAAAAGATGCCACATTGTTCCACCTTGAAGCCAATAGTGTTGTTCCACTTCCACAAAAAGGGTCAAAAACATTACCTTTAATTTTCCACTCTTTCAAAAATGCCTCTACTAATTTTGTAGAATAACCTTCACGATAGGGAAACCAACGTTGAATGGGCGTTTTAGGTGCATTTTGAAAATGAACTTGATTGCCAAAACTGCTCCCGTTTTTTAAGGTAAATTGAGCTTCTAACTGCTTGATTAGTAGCTTTTGTTCTTCAATTAAGTTATTTCCTTCTGTAACTTCTACTTCATACAAACCAGGTATCACTAGTTGTTCCTTGACATAGCTCGTTATTTCAAAGTCTGCAATGTATTGGTTTGTATTTGAAGTTATGCTCATGTAAAAATTGTTTTTTGATTAGTGCTTAAATTTATGGTGCCTATGATATTCTACAAAAGGTATCAAAGGAAGTCTATTGTCTTTTCGATTTTTAATCGTTCTATTTTCGCTCGCCAAAATCACTTTTTTGAGGTGTTGTAGAACAACATTCTGTTTAAATTCTTCTGCTACAATAATTTTATGATTGTTCGTCAAACTAAAATACCCTTTATCAAAAGCTACATGGCAATGCCGACACAAACACAATCCATTCAATATATGTGCTCGATGTGGTATTTCCCCTTCCTTTATTTTATCGGGTTTGATGTGAGCCGCTTCGATAAAAATCTTTCCTTCTACATCACATTTAGGAACAGCGCATTTATAGGCGTATTGCTTTTTGATTCTAAGGCTCCAAGTTGCATTTCTAACTCTTCTTTTGGTTTGCACAAATTTTGTTCCTGTACTCAAAACATCCATTTCAGGAATCAAGTTTTCTTCTTCTGCTGCAATTGTTGTAATAATCGGTTCTACCAAATACTCCTCCAATAAATCACCAACTTCATCTTTTTGTTCTGAAATATCAAGAAATGCTTCTTTCATCAACTCTTGAAAAGGAGCATTTGACAAAAGGGGATTTTCTCTAATGTCCTTCCAATCTGCATCACTTAAATTCGGATTAGGCTGAAAATTTTTGATGGCTTCAAACAAAGCTAAATAACGACGATTGTAAAACAAATGTGTTTTTTGATAGCTGTTAAACAGACCTGTATTGATAAGGTCTGTTGCCCAATAAGAGAAGTTTCTTGCACTTCCAGTTTTCTTTCCATCCACCATTTTTTTGAAAGCAGTCAATGAAATAGTATTGTTCTTATCCAATACATTGAAGAGCGTTTTCAAGGGCAGTTCTCCTGTTGTTGGATTACAGCTATACTGAGGATTCGTTTTTCTGAAAGTATAAATTGCCAATGAATGGAGCAATACCAATTGGTATATTTGTTTCGCAGCAGATTCATTACCAACACTATACAACTCATTCCATAAATCTCCCATTGTAGTCCAGTGCAGTGGACATGCTGTTCCATCTTTGAGAAATCCGTAGCGAATCATTGCACGAATCTTTGTTTGCATTTGAGAAGGAGTAATATCAGCACTATTCGCAAATTCATACATTTTGGAATTATTCTCTCTACCACCAGACCATCTAAAACCAATGTATTTTGATTTTCTACTCTCTAAAACCAATTTTCTAACAGTAATCAGTTCACTCAAATGTGAACTTACTCTTGAATGGAACCAGTCTCCATTTACAGATGCCATTTCTTCACCTTTTAGTTAACCAAAAATACAAGAATTTTCTTGTAAAAGATACTTTTATTAGCAAAATCAACTAATATCATGAATAAAGATGTTTTTTTTAGTAAAAAACTATCCCTTCAACTTCCCAAACTCCCGCCAAATCATCCACCCAACCACAACTACCACAACTGCATTGACAGGAATCCCTGCATAATATACCCCATTTACTCCAAACCACAAAGGCAGCAACAGAGTAGCGGGAATATACAACAATACTTCTCTTGCTATCAATACAAAACCTGCATCTCTCGCATTGCCGATGGACTGAAAAAAGGTAGTAGCTATTAGGAATATTGGAATGGTAGGAATCGGAAGCAGCATCAATCGAAAATTCAACAAGTCGTTGGCGGTCAACGTTGCATCGGGCAACATCCACCCCAATATCGTTGTAGGGAAAATCATGGTCAGTAGCCAGATAAAGAGCATAAACACCGTTCCGCTTGAAGCAAAAATGGTGAAAGTTCTTTTCACTCGGTCATAGTCTTTAGCACCATAGTTGATACCTACAATCGGCTGCATGGCCTGTGCAAAACCCATCGTAGGGAGTATAACCAGTAAAAATACCCGATAACAACTGCCCATAAATGCCAAATCCCAATCTGTTCCATAATGGGCTAAGGTTTTGAAGACTACCGTTTGTTGTACAAAAAACATGATTTGTAGCATCATTGCAGAGACTCCAATGCTTAAAATGGGTCGTAATAATTTGGATTCCAAGCTAAAAGTGGTCAAAGCTACAGGATAAGAGGCGTGTCCTCTTGCAAAATACCAAACGCCTAAAATTGTGAAAACCCCCATTGCAGCAACTGTTGCCCAAGCTGCACCTGCGACTCCCCAACCAAATACGATGATGAACAGGGGATTCAAAACCAAATTCAACAAAGTACTCAATATACTCAAGCCCATCGCCTCCTTGATTTTGCCTTCTGCCCGAATCACCATATTGATAGCCACCGCATACACTCTGAAAAATGCGCCTATCATCGTAATTCGGTAATAGAGCGTTCCCATTTCCAGAATTTCGCCTTTACCACCCAAAAAACCTATCAAATCTCTTGCAAAATAGATTCCCAACAAGGTCAGTACTGCTGATACGATGGTGGATAAGGCCGTCAGAGTTCCAAAAATCTTTTTTTGTGCATCCGTATCGTTTGAGCCAATTGCCATGCTCAAGACGGAGGAAGCTCCTACACCTATCATTGCCGAAAAACCGTTGGTGATCATCGTCAAAGGAAAGGCAAGCGAGATGGCTGCAACAGCGTTTTGTCCCACAAATTGCCCCACAAAAAGCGCATCTACAAAGGCATTGATGCCATTGATAGACATTCCTACAATGGCAGGTGCGGACAACCGAAACATTAATTTCCAGATGTTTTGACTCAGAATCTCTTGGGTAAGATTGTTTTGGGTAGCGATTACTGCCATATATTGTATTTTGCTGCAAAAGTCTGCAAATAATCGGAACTATTCTAACCTCATTTGGAAGGATTGAAGGTTGTATTGAAGTAATAACTGTATCTTTGCGGCCATTTTATTGAGTTCTGACATTGAAGAACAAACCCTGTTGGAGCTATTTACTTTATTTAATAAACTTTTATAATAATGAGCTTAGAAGCTATCACAAGTGAATTTCAGAAACGAGCAGCAAGTACTGCTCCTTTAGGTGCAAGTCTGAAGATGATTTTGGACGATAATATTGTTTTTATTGACGGAAAAGGGGATGTAAATGTGGTTTCTAATCAAGATTTAGAAGCGGATTGTACTATTACCACAAGTTTGGCTACGTTTATGGCCTTGCAGAGTGGTGACTTGAACCCCATGGCGGCTGTTATGAATGGCGATGTGACCATTGAGGGCGATATGATGGTGGCTATGCAATTGCAGAATCTGATTTAGATATTGGATGTGAGAAGAGGGATGCGAGAAGTGGAATATTATTGTTAAAGAACCTTTCTCTCCTCCCTCTTCTCCCAAATCTCCTATTTCAATCGTCTCCTCCTATCTAACTCTTCTACTATCAAGCTTAATTCTCTCCCCATCTGTCCCGAAACAGCCGTATTTTCGTCTGCTCGGCGAATCAAATAAGGAATCACCTCTTTGACAGGGCCATAAGGCAAATACTTGAAGATATTGTAGTCCCTATTTGCCAAATTGAATGAAATATTGTCGCTCATTCCATACAGTTGTGAAAAGTAAATGTTGGGGTGATTGTGTGCCAATCCTTTTTCTTCAATCAATTGACACAAATAAGCATTGCTTTTCTCATTGTGAGAAGCACAGCAGAAGGTAATGCTGTCCAAATTTTCGATACAATACGCCAATGCCAAATTGTAATCTCGGTCGGTAGCTTCCTTATCTGGTTGAATAGGTGAAACATAATCCAGTTTTTTAGCTCGTTCACGTTCCTTTTCCATATACGCACCTCGTACCAATTTTGCAGCCAATCTATACCCTTTTTCTTTTGCAGTAGCGTGATTGGATTTTAAAAACTCTAAACGGTCGTGCCGATAAAGTTGGTAAGTATTGAAAATAATGGACTGATTCACATTGTATTCTTCCATCAGCTCTAAAACAAAAGCATCAATGGCAGATTGAATCCACGATTCTTCTGCATCAAAGTAAATCGCTACTTGATATTTGTTCGCAGCTCGACATATTTTCTTCAACCTCTTTTTGACCAATTCCAATTCATCCAACTCTTTTTTCTTCAATGGTCTCCCTGAACTCAATTTTTCCAGCAGTCCAAAACGTGCCAAACCCGAAATCTTGCTGCTGACTGCATGAACTTGGTCGTCTTCTCGAGCATGTTTGATGGCTTTGGCGATTTGTCGAGCGGCCTCATCAAAATCATAATCCGTTTCTTTGGCTTCCACACCATAGTCCAACAATACTTTCAATCCATATTTACCCAAAGTATCAATCACTTTTTGGGTTTCCTCTAGGGATTCCCCACCACAAAACTGTTCGTAAATCGTTGATTTAAAAATATTTTTTACGATGGGAAAGCGATATCGAAGCGCCATCTCTACAAATCTCGTTCCCCAATCCACCAATTTTTCGTGATTGATAGTTTTAAACAGAAATCTTGCTTTTCGTAGTTGATTCGTTGATTTATACGCAAAAGCTACTTCTGTATTGCCAAAGAGAATAGAGGGGTGTGGTTCGGTCATATTATTTTTTTTAAAAGGATTAAAATCGTATTATTTTGGTCTATCAAACAAAGTCGGCTGATAACTTCCGCCTTCTTCTTGTTCAGTAATTTGGTAAATGTTTTTATCTATTTTCTGAAATTCGGCAGCAGCTTGATTATACATATTCACAGCTGTTCCTAAGTGTTTGCCGACTTTTTCTAAATAACTTTCATAGCTCGAAAGATGTTTACCCAATTCGCTCACTTTTTTGATGACCTCCTTCACTGAATCTTCAATCTCCAAGCCCTTCAATCCCAACAAAATGGTTTCGAGATAGGCATAAAACGAAGTAGGTGAAACGATTACTACTCGCTTTCTGAATGCATATTCGACCATATCTCGACTGTCAGCCGCATTGTAGGACAGCAAATATTGATAAACTCCTTCTGCTGGAATAAACATAAAGGCAAAAGCTGTTGTATCCTCTCCTACCCTGACATATTTTGAGGTTTCGTCAATTCGTTGTTTCACATCGTTTCGAAAAAGCCGTTCCAATTTGGCTTTTTGTGCCTTGTCGTCTGTTTGTATCATACGATTGTAGCGAGCCAACGAAAACTTAGCATCAATTGGAATAATGGTATCTCGAAAAAAAATAGCTGCATCTACAATTTCACCATTGTTGAAGCGGTATTGAATTTTGTATTGTTGAGGTGAAAGCGTATTTGCCAAAAGGGTTTCTAAAAAATATTCTCCCAAAATCCCTCTTTGTTTTGGGTGTTGCAAGATGCGTTCCAAGCTCTTGATTTGCTCTGCAAAATTCAACACTTGCTTATTGGTTCCTTCCAATTCTGCAATTTTGCCTGTAATGTCTTGTATGAGTTTTGCAGAAGTAGAATGTTGTCTTTGAAGGTGTTGGGTATTGCTTTGTTGGTGATTGCTAATTTGCTGAATCATTTTATCCAGCCTTCCTTGCATTTCTTGTCGACCTTGTATCCCCGTTTCATTCATTTCTTTTTTGAGGTCTTGTAGTAGGCTCAACATCAACTGCATAGAAGCACTGTCACGGGGCTGCCGATTGGTGATTTGAAAATAAATCAACCATATCAAAGCGACCAATATAAGTGTTCCAAAAATTGCAATGTATTGTTCCATGTGTTATTTCTTTGGAAGCAGAAGGAAGGAAGAATTTGATATTCATTCTTGCTTCCCGCATCTTTCTTTCTACTTCAATTCTTCTATTTTCTCCAAAAGCCATTCTCGATTGGTAATATACTGCAACTCTTCGAGTTCCTTCTGTATGTCTTGCACGTTTGCATCGGGGTCAAAACGGGCTTTTGCGAGCTTGTTCAAAATGCGAATAAAGTTGTGAAAAGTCTTTTGAAAATGCTCTGCAATGTTGGTATCTCGATGCAAGTAAATACGAAAAGCATGAGTCAATGCAAACAAAGGTTCGTCCTCCTCCAACTCATAATAGGTCTTGGCAAGCAAGGTTTTATGTTCTGCATAATTGTAGGCATCTTCAAACTCAAAACTAAGTAGGTAACTGAGCGTATCTTTGTAATTTTTTTTGTGAAAATTCAATTCCGCTAGACTGTAATTAATCCAATTCTCCCGATTTAGAGGAATCAACAACGGACTGTATTTCTTAATAAACATTTCAGCCCATTCCAACTCACCCAGTCGAAGCCCTGCAATCAAGGCATTTCTAAAGTTAATGTGATTATTGATAAACCCATTGTCAATCAATATATTTCGTTCAAACATCAATTTATACAACTCATAAATATCCTTTAGATACTTACTCTGGCCGCTTTTGAGTTTTTTGTTGAGGTAATTAAATACAGCAATATATATCTGCCTAATTTCCATTGAAGGTAGTGCTTCTCTGTGTTTCCCTAACAATTCCTTTAGTTCTTCATAGTATTGATCTTCTTCTTCTTTCAGGAGCAACAAAAGGCGATAATAAAGGTGGATGGTAGGAATCTCTTCAAATGAATTGATAGACAAATAATCCAATATTTGATCAAACATCCGCATATTGTGCTCTCCTGTAATAACACTTTGACTGTTGAGCATCGCACAACAATATCGCAACTTTAGGGCTAAGTAAAAATAGTCTAAATTATTGACGGCATCCTCCATATTGGTCTCCACCAATCTGTTATTTCGTCTGATGCTGTGGTCAAAGGCTACATCTTCAATACGATGGATATTGTAATAATAACTTGCTGCTTTCTCCTTGGTTTTTATTTCTTGCTTTTTTAACTCTTGGTATTTCTGAGCAAAATACTTATCAATATACCGTCTATCAAATGCAACCAATAACAACTCATCATAATTAATATCAGATGTTTCTCTGTCAATTTGAACCAAATAAGACTCCAAAAGTTTCGCCAATTGCGACATAAGGTTTCGCAATTTTTGAACACTGTATTTTTGTTTACTGCCAAAGACGGCTTTGTAGGCATTTTCTTTGGTAAAGCGATTGTTTTCAAAATCAGGATAATATTTTCGTACAAATTTCAACAGGGCAATCACCTTATCATTCTTATTGAAGAAAGGAGAATTCACATAATCGTCAAAGCGTTTCACTTCTTTGTCGTCCAAAGCCTGAATGATTTCTACGAGTTTTGTTTTCTGCATATAAAGTAGGATGAATGATAAAATATGCCAATTAGTATAAATGAATTAAAGCAACAAAAGGTTGCCATTTTTAGAAATTTACGCAAAGCTATGCTTTTTCAATCTTTTTTCAGCTTATTTTTTTGGTATAAAAACTGTATGTTTTCGGTATCAACAACCACACCCTAATCAATTATCTATCAGATATTTATCCTCTACAAAGCTTCAGTTTTCTTCTGTTTTTTTACCCAAAAAATCATTACGTTTGCCGTTTCTTGTACTTTCAAGACCTATCATCTCGATGTATATTTGTGTTGTAATTAAACGGAAAGTAATTGTAGCAATATTGCAAAAACAAAATAGGTGTCTATGTAAAAAAATCCTTGTAAAATTGTAGAAAACCATTCGAGGGAGCAAAAAGGTGAAAAAAGTAATAGATGTGGAGTCAAATAACTTAATAAATTAACCTTTCTGCTCCCTTTATTTTTACATAATTTGAAGTTGATTTTACTAAATTGTCCGATTGTCGAAAGATGGCGGATTTTTTGCATTACTTCAAATACATTTTAATTTTAGCCCCAAAAAATATAAGAATGTAACCAAAACTTATTAACTTTATCTCCCGAATACAAAGTATAAGGGTTAGTTTATTCACCCTAAATGCCGTAAAAAAACATCATTATGCACTTTTCAAAACTACCATATATACGTTTTTTTCTTATATTCTTATTACCCCTCACTATTACAGCTCAAACTTCCAACGGTTATTATGCAAACGAATGGATAAATTATAATCAATCCTACTTCAAAATCAAAGTAGAAGATGATGCCTTGTATCGCATTTCTTTCGATGCATTGCAAAAAACGGACCTTCCGCTAATTGCTAAAGGTTTCCAATTGTTTCGTGATGGACAACAAGTTCCTATTTATATTAGTACGCAAGGAAGCTTGACAGAAGGAGACTATATCGAGTTTTATGGAGAAAAAAACGATGGAAGTTTTGATAGTCGCCTGTACCAAGAAGACAATGGCCAACTGAATCCCCACAAAAGTTTGTTCAACAATACTTCAACTTATTTCCTCACTTGGAACAATAATTCTGAAAATCTAAGGATTCAAGATATATTCAATGATGTATCAGCATTTGGCATTGCAGAGAAAGAACAATATTTCATGCACGAAGTATTGTTGATGCCCGACCAGAAAAATCAATCGGTGAGCCGTTTTAGTAGAGGCAAACCAACAATGTTGGCATACCGCAACAACCGCACACTATCAGAACAACAGGAAATATTATCAGCCTATAATTTTGCAGATTTTGAAAGAGGAGAAGGCTTGGTGGATTCCATCATAGACAACAGCTTCCGCAAATATGGAATGGCAACTCCTGCCCTTTTTAATGGTATAGATGCTCCTATGGCAGAGCTGGAGGTCAAAATAGTGGGTAGAAACGATGATGAGGAAGTGAATCCTGATCACCATATTCGGGTGAATGTAAACAATACCCCATATTTGGATGCTGCTTTTGACGGATACGAAACACCTGACTACATATTTCCCATACCTCATCACGAAATTGACTCAAAAATCACTCAAATTGTGGTAGAATCGGTAGGAGATTTATTGAAGTCTCCTGAAGATGATTGGCAATCCGTTGCTTACTTGAAATTGCGTTACCCACGTACTTTTGACTTCAAACCATATTTGGACAACGATTTTATCAACTCCAATCAGTTTGAATTTGAACTAAACCACAATAATACCGCCTATATCGAAATTGAAGGTTTCAGTGGAGGTGGTTTTCCAGTTGTATATGACTTAACCAATGGTTTTCGATTGATTCCCAATATCAAAAACGGCAAGTACCGTATTGCTTTGCCCGGGGGATCTGATATTACTACCAACCGAAAATTAGTTATCAGCGCCACCGAAACCGTTTTTAATGATTTGAACGGAGGCGACATAGTCATTGAAGTAAAGGAAACCATTGAAAAGGTAACCTTTACCAACTTTCAGGAAGCGACCAATCAAGGAAATTACATTTTGGTTTATCACCCTCAATTGGTATTCCCTGCTTTGGACCCAATTGGCGGTTATGCCCAATATAGAAGCTCTGAAGAAGGAGGATCTCATACGGTTGTCTCTGTTTCTATTGAAGAACTTTACGACCAATTTGCTTATGGCATTCAAACACATCCTCTGAGTATACGCAACTTTGTAAACTATGCAATTGACCATTGGAATATCTCTCCCGAGTACATGCTTTTGGTGGGAAAATCTATTGATTATCGAGACATTGCCTTGGATCCCCTCAACAATGCTCACGAATGTTTGATTCCTTCCTATGGGTCTCCATCTTCTGATAATATGCTGACTGCCAGAGATGCGAGCAGTTATTTACCACAATTGAAGATAGGTCGGATTCCTGCTCGAACGGCAGGAGAAACCTACAACTACATGAACAAGGTGATTGTCCATGAAGCACAACAAAGAACTCCAGCTTGTACAAAGGAGGAAAGATTGTGGATGAAAAGAGTCTTGCACCCTTTTCAAGTTTCCAATGACGATGAACGAATTTATGTAGTGAACAATATTATCAATCCTCTCAAGCAAAAAATCGAAAATAGTACCTACGGCGCACAATCTAAGCGTTTTGCACAAATTGGCCTTGATAGTCAAAACAATGTAACAACCGAATTCAACCATCAGGTAGAAAAAGGGGCTGCTTTGGTTACTTATTGGGGACATTTGGATGCCAACAACTGGTGGCAGTTCAATATATGGAAACCCTCGGAATACGACAGCACTGGAAGGTTTCCGTTTTTTGCGCCTATCTGTGATCATTCAGGTCAGATTCATAAACGAATGACTGGCGCTAGCACGCAATCACAAGCCGAAGAATATGTATTAGAGAGAAGCGCAGGAGCGATTGGCTATTTGGGCGGAGTATCTTTTTATGAAGACTTTGACCAAACCAAAGATTTTCATATTCGCTTTTACGATTTACTTTCCAACGAAAACTATGGGAAGTCGGTAGGGCTTTCTCTACATCAATTGTTTGAAGAAAATTACACTACTGCTTCAATAGAGGATGAACCATACCTGAAACTTATCGGACAGCACCTAACCTATGTGGGAGATCCTTCAATATGCTTATTTGCAGGAGACAAATCAGATTATGTAGTAGAAGAAGACGATATTCAGATTATCAATCCCAACACAGGTGAAATACTCGATAAAGTAACGCCATTCATGTCAGAGTTTGTGGTAGAAATTTTGGTTTCCAATTTGGGCAAAGCTTCTCACGATTCCATAGAAATGAATGTGGTCAGAACCTTATCGAATGGTGAACAAATTACTTTGTCAAGCAAAAAAATAATTGGTCCTTCTTACCAAAAAGTCTATTACATCAATGTTCAAAACGATGTTTTTGAGGGAGATGGTATCAATGAAATCAGTGTAGTCTTAGATCAAAAAGACAAAGTAAGCGAAAACTGCGAGGACAACAACTATAGCAAAAAAACGCTTCAAATTGAAGGAAACTGTGATATGGCAGAAACAGTAGCAACGATTGATGAAGTAGTTATTCTGGACGACAATAATACCGCACAGTTGAACTTGACAGACTTGGACGAAAACTACATCTTTGAATGGTCAGATGGTAGTGATGGAAATACGCTTGACATTACAGAACAAGGTATTTACACTGTCAATATCATAGACGATTTGGGCTGCAATGTCGAAAAGACCTTCAAGGTCTATCCTAATGATTTGGTCTATCCTGGTGATGCGAACTACGATGGAACTGCTAATATGTATGATTTGCTTTCGATTGGTTTGGCTTATAATTACGAGGGAACTGTTCGAGAAGAATCCGACATTTACAATTGGGATGGTCAGCCTTCGTTTGATTGGGATGCGGAAATCGCCGAAGATGGGAATGGTGGAACTTCAGGAAACACTTTGAATGTCAAACACTCCGACTGTAATGGGGATGGCGTGGTAAACAGTGACGACCTCACCGCTATCAAAGCCAATTACCACCAAATAGCTGCCAAAAAAGCAGCTTTTGCGGAGAGCGAAATGGCACTCTATGTGGAAGCAACTGATACGATTATTCCAGGTTACGAACATGTTTTTTCGGTTAATTTGGGAACAGAAAACCAACCCGCCGAAGACATTTATGGCATTGCCTTTACTGCGGAATTTACCCTAGCAAAAGTGGGCGAAAACGATACTATTCAGTTAAACGCTCCTATGGCTGGTTTTGGTAATTCTTGGTTGGGTGAACATGGTGTAGATATGATTGCAATGGATACAGTGATGATCAATACCTTGAAATGGGATGTAGCTCTTTCAAGAAACAATCACGTTGATAAAACAAGTTATGGTGTACTCTGCAATTTGGGTTGTGTGATGGTCATTGGTAGCCTCAAATCTGCGGGAGCAAGAGAAATCCCCATCAACTTGACTCTGAAAAATGTAGTCATGACACGAGCAGATGGAAGCAAACTACAATTGAAGAGTAGTAAACGCACCTTCATCATTGCCGAACAATTGGCAACAGGCATTGATGATGTGGACGATACTTTCATGCATTTGAATATGTCTCCAAACCCTGCTAACAGGCTTGTTTACTTAGACTTCAAAGACTATCAACCACAGACAAGCATTACCGAAATCAACTTATACAACCTCACAGGTCAGTTGGTACTCAGCCAACAAAAAGCGATTCGCAATGATGAAAGAGTGACTCTGGACTTGATGGATTTGCCACAAGGAATGTATTGGGTGCAAGTCGTGAATGGAGAGAGTCAAGTGACAAAAAAATTGGTGGTGGCGAAGTAATTAGACAAATTCAAAATTCAAACAAATGCTTGTGAACAAATTGTTTGGGTTTTCTGAATTTCTGTTTTGCATTTCCTCCATACAAACAAGTATCTTTCCTATAAAGGTTTTCAGGGTTCTCCGCTTCAAACGTCGCTGAACCTTGCAGGTGTCAACAACGTTTTTCGCTAGACAGACAAGGGTTCACTCAACGTCCGAAGGAATACCGAGTATTCAGGGCAAACTTTAGTAACACCAACCGAACTATAAACATCAATCAGCCAAAACCAATACAAAAAACACATTTCTGGCTGCAAGAACAGAACTTACCAGCCAAAACTGTTGTTTTAATACTAAAATTGGCTGATAATGGACAACTCAATTATAGGTAGAAAAAAAGAGATAGAAAAGTTAGACAGGATTCTTCAAAGTAAAAAATCTGAATTTCTGACCATGATTACCACTTATGGCGTGGAGAAAAATAAATATGCTAATTTGTTGGTAAGGAATGAGGTGAGGATGGATGATTTGTTTGATTAAGCGCGCTTCAAACGTTTGCGAACCCGTTGGGTGTCGCCAAGTTTTTGCTACCTTTATTCCACACCCCTATAAGTAAGTTCCTTTCCATCTAAAAGTTTTCCGAGTTCTCGGAACAAACTATGTTCAAAAACCAGCCCAAGAAGAAGGTTCGCTCAAAAGTAGGACGGATGAACCGCTATAAACTATAGGCAACACGGAAGCCAGTGCTTTTACCGCGGTGGAGTGGGTGGATTTTTCCCCGATAAGCAACGCAACAGTCTTCCCATGGGCTATACCAACCGCCGCCTCGAAACACACGATGTGAGCCACTTTTATTAACAAAGTAATTTATCAGCATTATATCTGATGGGTATTCTTTAGACCAATCAAAGCACCATTCCCAAACATTGCCACTCATATCATATAAACCCAATTCATTGGGTTTCAAAGTAGCAACAGAATGTGTTCTCGGTTGATTTGTATTCCTCTTATAAACAGCTACTTTTTTAGGGTCATCACTACCCGAATACATTGTATTTTTTCCCCTTCTTCCACCTTTTGCTGCATATTCCCATTCTGCTTCTGTTGGTAGGCGATAAGCATTTTTTATAGCTATATCTACTTCTACCGTCCATTTTGCATTATCATTTTCACTCTTATTATCGGGGTCTTTATTGATTTTATCAATCACATAAGCTGTTTTTCTCCCTTTTTGATTGCTCAACCAATTACTATATTCCACTGCTTGATACCAACTCACATTGATAATAGGATTCAAACCAATACCCTCCTTACTCCAAGAAGCCTCTAAAAAATCATCAATAGCCAGTTTAGTCACAGCACAATACAAAGCAAACTGAAACACCGTAGTTTCTGTTTGAGCGATTTTAAAATCGCTCAACTTCACTTTAAAATTTTCTCCTACTCCCATTTCTACAATTCCACCTTCCACTTCCATCATTTTCGGATAGTAGCGTTCTTGCAGTTCTTTATACTTGTTCTCACCTAATGTTTTTAAAGCCTCTTGAAGATTTGTTCTTGCACTCCCTACTTGTATCGTTTTTTGTAGCCAATTTTGAGCCTCTGCATTGGGTTGATGCTCCAAAGCAGTTTGCAGTATTTCCTCTGCTTTGGCATATTGATGCGTTTCTGCATACCAAAACGCAAGTTCCATATACGCTTTCACTACTTCCATTCTCATACTTCCTACCTCCAATTTCGCTCCAGCCTCTATTTTCTGCAATGCCGTTTTATAGTCCAATGCCAATATCGCCTGTTCTGCCTTCTTCAATTGAATTACTGCGATTTCCTTGTTTTTTTCCTGTACTTTTTGAAGGTTGTCTTCGGCTATTTGCTTTTGTTGTTCTGCTTCTGCTCTCGCTGCTACTGCCTCATCTCTTGCTGCTACTGCCTTTTCCTTCTCCGCTTCCGTAGCCTTTTTTTGTTTTTCCACATCCGCCAATGCAACAATTGCTTTCTGTTCATTGGTTTTTGCCAACTCCAAATTTTCCTGAGCTTGTTGATTCGCTTTCTCTGCTTCCTCTTTTGCTTCTAAAGCTTTTTCTTTTTCGATTTCCGTAGCCTGTTTTTGCTTTTCCACATCCGCCAATGCAGCAATTGCCTTTTTTTCAGCAGTTACCGCCAATGCCTCGCTTTGCACCGCCAGGTATTGCTGATACTCTGCACTTATTTTTTGAAAATGACCTTCTTCTGCTTCATCTTCTGTTTCCCAAGCCTTTTGTTCTGCCAAAATCAAGGCATTGACAGCTCGTTCTTTCTCCAGCAAAGTTTCCTTTTGTGCCTGATCCGCCTCCCAATATTGCCACCCTGCAAAACCCAATGCCAATACAGCCGCTACCAACAATCCCCCCAATCTTCTGCTTTGATTTCGTGCTGCTTGCAGTTCACGTTCCTGCTTTTCCTTCAAAAACACCTCACTCTCTCGTATTTTCCCCTCCAAAGCAGTTGGATAGGCTTTGTAGGCATGATAGGGGCGTATAAAATCCAAGTCCTCTTGACTGAAATAGCCTTGTCGCTCCGCATAGACCGCATACACCTCCCCCGCTTTTTGGCGCATCTGCATTTCTTCGGTCAGATTCTGCCCAACAGCCAAAGCCAATAGGTCGTGACTGATTTCGTATTGGGTTTGTTCACCCGCTTTTTGGGAGCGAATCAAGCGGCGTTTTTCCAAGTCTTGCAGCAGTTGCGGTAAGCTTGTAGGAATCTTGACTTTTTTGCTTTCCAAATCTTTTCGGATGGCATTTTGGCTGATTTGCAGCTTGGTATGGCGTTCGGAAATCATTGACGCCAAAATCTCCAATGCCGTATTTTCGCCATAAGCAGAAGCATTGAGTTCTTGCAGTTGTTTCTTCAAAAAACTGTTCAGCACGCCCTCCAAATCATCCTCTTTCGTCACCAAACTGGGCTGCAATAGAGGAAGTTCCTCAGCATTAATTTGTTGTTTGGCTCTGTCCCATAGCTCACTCAAAAACACCTGAACGTGGGTCAGTTCTATCTCCTTTTTTTGGTCGGGCAGTTTGGCGAGTATGGCATTGGCTAAGGCAGTACTGTCTCGAACTTCATAAAAATCTTCGTATTCCTCCGCCTCCAACATCTCGTTGATAACGCCTCGCACCTTTTCCTTTCGCATTTTTTCCAAGCGGAAGCGATGCTTGAAAATACTCGGACAAAGGGCTTCAAATTCCGACAAATGCCCAATGAATTCCTCTCGCATGATGAGTAGAATGCGACAAGGCACTTTGTAGCGTATCAGTTGATTGAGGCGGGTGAAAAATTCCTTTTTTTCGGCATCGTTGCCCAAAATGAGGAGTTCCTCGAATTGGTCAAAGAGGAGGTAAACGGGTTGAAATCGCTCTTCAAACAACTGCTCTATCAATTCGCCAAAGCTGATGTCTGCTGCTTCGGGCAGTTGGGTTTCGGCATTCAAAGCGATTTTTTCCTCCAATGCTTCGTTGATGCGGGCAAATACCGAAGCATTGATGTTCTCGCCCCGTCGAATACTCAGCGCAAACCAATCGGCATCGGAAAACTGATTCCGCAAGCCACATTCTATCAAACTCGTTTTGCCCGCCCCAGAAGGTCCATACACCAACAGGTGTTTGACCCCACTCAGCGCATCGTTCAAATCGTTGGTTTCTTGCTCTCGCCCGAAAAACACGTCTTTGTCGGCTTGTTGGTAGGCATCTAAGAATTTGAAGGGGCTTTGTTGTTTCATTTCTGAATTTATTGTAAGCTTTGAACATGAATCTACTATTGAAAGGAATTTTCCTCACTGGATAAGCCTTGAATAGGAACCTTCTATTGAAAGGAATATCCCGCACTTGATGTACTTTACGCTGCGTTGTACGAGATTCTTTTTCGTAGCAGATTCCTGTTCAAGGCTGCTGTACCAGTTACATTGAAGAACAAAAAGGTGCAACTACCTGCTCCATCTGCTCAAACAACTCGTCCAACTTAGGTTGATTGTTGTTTTGCATTTTCACTTTGAGGGTTTTATTGGAACTGCTTTCTTTTGCGTTTCCATAGACCAATTCGTTTTTGTATTGGGCAAAATAATAGCGGCGTTTGTCCTTGCCGATGTAGTAGTATATTTCGGGCGTTTGGGTTTCCTTTTCGGCAAAAACGCTTTGGTCAATAATCAAGGGAGACAGGGACAAGTAGCTGTTGTGGTCGTTGATGTTGTTGAGGCAGTTCTCGATGTCTCTGCCCTTGAATAGCAAGACGCTTTTGTTGAAGGTGAAAAAGTCTTGGATGGAATGGGTCATAAAATCGCCCTGTTCGCCATATACTTCGCTGTACATGCCGTGCAATTCACCGTATAGATGCACAAAGTTTTTGGTAGAACCCAAGCGGTAGTTGAGGTTGATGTCTTTGATGGAGACCAAACGGTATTTTGCCAAAAAAGCGATGTTTCGCAGCCAAAACACCAAAGCGGTCAGGTATTCATTCAGCAGTTGGTCTAAATCCTCATCTTCCAAAATATCGCCTTTTAGAAGTTTGCTGCGGTTCTTTTCGAGAAACAAAGCTGCCCCATACAAATCGCTTTCATTGTCGGTTAGCTCTGCTACAAAATCGGAGATTTCCGCCATAAAACTCCCATTTTTTGTCAATAAGCTGTTGGTACTAATCAAGAAATTCAGCCAATCGAAATGCGCCAATTCTGTTTCGCTCATTTTGAAGAAGGCAGCAATGGCAGGTGCGGTGGTTTGTTGTTGATTTATCAGCACTTGCGCCAATTGTATGTAGCACAGATAGCGCACACTGCTCTGAAAGGCTTCTGCCATAAAGGACAAGCGGCGAAGGCTGCGTTTTTTGCCAACGGGTGTATTCATCTTTTGCAGAAAGGTTTCTATCAGCCAACCATAGTGTTGAAAGATAGCTGAAGGTCTGTCCTTCACCGAAACGCCATGCCGCAAAAATTCCCGCTTCAAACTTTTTACCCAAATCGTATCGTCCGTAATCAAGTCTTCGGCTAATTCCTCAGGCAGTTGTTTGTCGTGGGTAATTTGGTCGAGCAAAAAATTGAAGTTGGCTTCTCCAATGCTGCCGATGTTGTAGGTTTTGTCGGCAGTTTGGAAGGATTGGCTTTGTTGTTTGTTCATCAATTCGACCAAAACATCTAAGCGTTTTGCCAATTCTTGTATTTGTCCATCGACATTGATGGTAATTGTGCTGTCGCTGACATCTTGAATGACGATGTTGGCATTGCCTTTTACATTGCTGGTGTTCATGGGTGTGGTAAGATTTTGTTCAAACATTGCTGAATCCTTTGGATGTTCCGATTTATTGGAATGTTCCATCAAGCAAATTCTCACTTTATTGCGTTTCGGCTACTAAAATAGTACTTTATTTGGGATAGTGCAACAATGTGATTGTCAATTCTATACTTAGTCCATGAATTATTGACATTTAGAAGATAATTTAGAGGTTGACCATCGGGATGGAGTTCTGCTCAACCCAAACAGATGTTTTAATCAAACCCTCAAACATCCCCGAAATCCTCTTGCAGCATAATAAGAAGATGCGCCGTTGTGATACACAAAGACTTTGCCGTAGCGGAAATCGGCAAAGATTGCACCACCCAGCTTTCTAATATCAGAAGGTGTTTTTATCCAGCTCGATGTTTTGGTGTCGAACTCTCCCAATTCCTGCAAGGCTCGATATTGTTCTTCGGAAAGAAGCTCAATGCCCATTGCAGCCACCATATCCATAGCGTTGTTTTTGGGTTTATGGGTTTTCCTGGACTCCAAGGCTTCACGGTCGTAGCAAATACTTCTGCGACCTTTTGGGCTTTCTGCCGAACAATCGTAAAAGATGTACGCACCTGTTTTTTCATCCTGCCCCACTACATCGGGCTCGCCGCCTGTTTTTTCCATTTCACTGAGTGACCACAGTTTTTCGGTATTGCCTTCGAGCCTTGTTTGTACTTGCGTCCATTCAATACCTACATGACGAGTGCTGTTTTTCTCAAAACGGTCTTTTAGTACTTTGAGTAGTTCTTCTCGTTGTTCGGTTGTCAATTCTTTTTTGTCTGTTTTTTTCACAATGTCTGTCAATTTTTTTTATTCAATTTCAGCTTCAAAAAGTTGAGCTAAATAGTCTATTGATTTGACGCTTTCATATTTAAAAGCACCAGTAGTCAAAACATATAGGAACACTATCATTCCCAAGGGGATTAGCATTGTAGGATCAAATCTTCCACTTTGGATTGAGGAATTTAATTTTGGAGGTTCAATATTTTCTCTAATTCTATTTAAGATTTCTTCAGAATCTACTTTCGTCTTAAAGGTGATGTTTTCAAATGGCAAAAATTTCATCTGTTTATTTTCTTTTTGAAGGTCAGATGGAGCTTACTATTTTTTGTTTCGTCAAACCTGTTTTCTATATATGAAATTGCTTATAAAACATATCGCTTGAAGATGGCTTCAAGAACTTTTTCTGGATCCTTACACAAGCCAATATGCGTTTTGGAACTTTGAATAATAGTGCTTCTTGTAGCTGTTAACCACCGATACCTTGAAGATAGTTCCAGCTTTCCAATACTTCCTCCATGAGGCGCGCCTTGACAAATTAACTCCCAAGCTTCAATATATTTGCTAATTGAAGGGATATCCACTTCCTGCGAAAAAGATTTGATTCGATTTTCATCAATCTTGTATTTGATTCCAAGATATTTTTTTCGTTTGGAGTAAAGTATGACACCAATATTCAAAAATTCTTCTCGTTCTACTTTGGGAACCAATCTAATAACGGCATATTCGTAGGTTACTCTATCTTGCATCTGACGCTTCTTTAGCTAATAAATCAATTTGGCTTAGTTTGACACTCAAAAACTCAATGTACGCAGCT
>JAUHXA010000069.1 GCA_030427245.1 Bacteroidia bacterium
GCCAACACCTGAAAGGTTCGGCGACAATTGGAGTGGTTCACCATCACCAACGGAAACTTTGCCAACAATTTCCAATTTTGGCAACAGTTGGAGTGGTTCACTTGTACCCGCTTCAACTGTTGGCAAGGTTTTACAACCGTTGCCAAAGTTTTCGCTAACCTTGTCAACAGTCGCAGACTTTGACAACGGTTGAAGTGACTCGTCTCCTTCAATCTGAACGGAAATTTCGCCAACGTTTTCCAAACTTGGCGACAATTGGAGTGGCTCATTTTCAACAGATTCACCTCCTCCACCATCAGGATTCGGCTCATTTCCACCACCATCATTCGGCGAATCATCATCACCTCCTCCCAACAACTGCTCAATTTTCACAATCGTCGCATTCTCCAACAAAGCCATCAAAGTCAACTGCTGCCCAGTAGCCTCTCGAATCATATAAATCAACTGAACCGCCAACAGCGAATGACCACCCAACTCAAAAAAGTTATCATGAACCCCCACCTGTTGCACATTCAACAATTTTCGCCAAAAATCCGCCAACATCTTCTGCATCTCCGTTTTCGGCGCATCAAAATTCGTTGCCGTTGAAACCGTTGTACTCATCTTTGCTTTCTCCGCAGGCGCAGGCAAAGCCTTCCGATTCACCTTCCCCGCCGTACTCAATGGAAAACACTCCAACTCCACATAAAAATTCGGCAACATATACGAAGGCAATTGCGCTCGCAAATGCTGTTGAAGAACTGCAATGTCCATCGTTTGCTCCGCTTCCATCACCAAATACGCCACCAACTGCTGAAAACCATTCGAGTCCTTCCGAACCACCACCACATTCTTATGCACACCAGCGACCTCCGAAATCACCGCTTCAATCTCGCCCAACTCAATTCGATGTCCTCTGATTTTCACCTGATGGTCAATACGATTCAAATATACAATATCACCATTCCGCAATCGGCGCACCAAATCACCCGTTTTATACAATTTTTCATTTCGCTTAAAAGGATGCGGAATAAAACGTTCCGCCGTCAATTCAGCCCGTCCGTGATAACCATCCGCCAATCTCCCTCCAATGTGCAACTCTCCAAAAGCCCCAATCGGAACCACCTGCAACTGCTCATCCAAGACATACAAATCAATATTCGGCATCGCATGACCAATACTAATGTATGGCACATCTTTTTGGCTGTCCAATAATTCAGTCGTCACCTTTTGCGTTGTTACCCAAATGATTGCCTCCGTCGGTCCATACACATTCCAAACCTCACGACAACCATCCACCAAAAAACGAGCAACACCATAAGGCAAACCTTCACCACCACTCACAACCCGCAAATCCGCATCACCTTTCCAACCCGCAGCCTGCAACAACTGCCAAGTCGAAGGAGTCGCCTGCATCATCGAAGGCTGCAAAGTCTCAATCATATCCTTCAACAAAAATCCATCCTTCACCGTCCGTTTATCCGCCAAAACCAAAGTCGCCCCACTCATCAGCGTCAAGAAATAATCCTGAATCGAAGGGTCAAAACTCATCGAAATCACCGACAAAACCACCTCTTTTTCCTTCACCTCCAATATCTGACGCATTCCATACATAAAGTCCACCACCGCATCGTGCGAAATCTCCACGCCCTTCGGTTTTCCAGTCGAACCAGAAGTATAAATAATGTACGCCAAACCCTTTGAAGGAATCACCCATCTTGGATTTGCAGTTGGCATTGCAGTAGTTTTTGAAGTAAAATCCTCCAAAACCCATTTTTCACAAGTTCGACAATCCGCAATATTCGCCTCCAAGCTCTTCTCACTAATCACCCATTTCGCACCTGCATCCTCCAACATCAACACTACACGCTCCTTAGGATTAATCGGGTCAATCGGCAAATACGTACCACCAGCCTTCAACACCGCCAAAATCGCCATCAACATCTCCGCCGACCTATCCACATAAATCCCCACAACATCACCCGACTGCAAACCCTGACTCCTAAAATAATGCGCCCACTGATTGCATTTTTCATTCAATTCTCGGTAAGTATAACTGACCTTCCCTAAAACCTTGTCAACGGTCGCAGACCTTGACAACGGTTGAAGTGGAAACACCAACGCCACCAAATCACCACTCCTCTCCACCTGCTTCTCAAACAACTCATGCACACACTCCCCAACAGGAAAATTCACCCGATTATCATTCCACCGAATCAACTGCTCCTTTTCACTTTCAGGCAACAAAGGCAAAGTCGCCAAAGGCACATCCATATCCGCCACAATTCCCTCCAACAACACCTTCAACTCCGCCAAACGACTCTGAATCGTACTCGCATCCCACAAATCCGTATTGTAAATCCACTCAAAATCAAGCCCATTTTCTACAACTTTGATATTGATAAAAATGTCAAATGTTTCATAATTTCTTGGAATCGGACTTGTACTTGCCGTTAAATTCGCATAGTTCAATTCGCCTGCATCGCTGTCCATATTAAACAATACCGAGACAATCGGCTGCCGACTCACATCCCTCGCCACTTTCAATTTCTTTACCAAAGCACCAAGCGTATAATTTTGATGGTCAAAAGCATCCAAAATCGTACTACGCACCCGCTTCAAATGTGCCTTAAAACTACTCTTTCCTTCCAATTGCATCCTGACAGGCAACACACTCACACAATGTGCCACCAAATCTTGATTCCCTGCAATCGCTTGACCAGCAGCCACAACCCCCAACACAAAATCATCCTGTCCCGACAAACGGTGCAAAAAAGTTTGGAAAGCAGCATACATCATCACATAAAAAGTCGTTCCCTGTTTCGCTCCCGCCTTCTTCAATTGGAGGTATTCTTGCTTCGTCAAATGCAGCGTTTCCATTGCAGAAGTAAAAGTCTTAAAAGGCGGTCGCACCCTATCCGTCGGCAATTCCAACACAGGAATTTCTCCTTCAAATTGCTTCACCCAATACGCCTCCGCTTTCTGAAAAGCCTCACCCTTCTTCGCCTTTTCTTCCTCCAATACATAGCCACTCAACTGCTTGGGCTGCTTCATTACTTTCGCATTCATCCCCACACTTTGAGCATACAATTCACCCAAATCGTTGATGAGAATGCCCAACGACCAGCCATCCGAAACAATGTGGTGTACAGTTAGGAAGAGTAGGTGAACGGAAACCTTGTCAACAGTCGCAGACTTTGACAACGGTTGAAGTGATTTATTCCCCCTTTGAAGGGGGTTGGGGGATGTTTCCGCTTCAACTGTTGGCAAGGCTTGTTCTGTAAGAATCGAACCGTTGTCAAAGTTTTCACTAACCTTTATCAACTTAAACCTCACCAAAGGTCCTTCACTCAAATCAAAAGCCGTTTCCGCCTCCAACTCATGCAATTCCTTCAATCTCTCCTCCAATTCTTCCGCACTCAATCCCGTCAAATCCAAAAACGGCACATTCATCTCCATTGAAGAATGAACAATCTGCACCTGCCCATCCTCACTAAAAGTCGTTCTCAAAGCCTCATGCCGTTCCACCAATTTTCCAATCGCACGTTTCAGCGCAAGCTCATTCAAGTCCCCCTCCAATCGAATCTGACTCGACAAATTGTACGCCATTGACGCTCCGTTTCCCAACTGATTGCTCAACCAAATTTCGGTTTGCCCTTCCGTCAAAGGAACGAAAACCTTGTCAACGGTCGAAGACCTTGACAACGGTTGAAGTGGTTTATTCCCCCTTTGAAGGGGGTTGGGGGATGTTTTCGTTTCAACTGTACCGATTACCTCGGCATCCTTGATTGACAAGGTTCGAGAACCGTTGTCAAAGTTTCCACTACCACCAAGATGTTTAGGAGTACCAACAATCAAATTCAAATCCTCACCAACATAAGGCTCAAAAAATCCCCTATCAAACATCTCCTGAATCGCCACCTTATACGCCTGATAAGCAAACTCCAAATCCTCATCCGTATGCGCTGTAGAAACAAAACCAGAACGTTCCGTTTGATGCACACCATGATAGCGCAAAGCATGAAAGAACAAATCAGAAAGTGGATTTCCATCAATAATTTTCACCGCCAAAACCGAAGAAGTTGATTTAATTGCTAAAGGTGCTTTTGTCTCCAAAAACAAATCCCGAAGTCGTGCTGCAAAAGCTGCCCCACGCTCATTCAGTTCTTCCTGCAATTGAGGACCACCCGCTTTGATTTGCTTCAAAGTCGCCAAAGCCGAAGCCAAGCAAAGAGGATGTTTCACAAATGTACCGCCATAGAAAGTCACCAAAGCCTCTGGAAATGAATCATCTCCAAACTGCCACTGACCACCATCAAAGGCATCCAAATATTTCGCTTTGCCTGCTACAATCGCCATCGGCAAACCGCCACTCGCAATCTTACCATAGCAGCAAATATCCACTTCAATATTGTACCAAGCTTGCGCCCCACGCTGATGCAACCTAAAACCGTTCACCATCTCGTCAAAAATCAAGGCAATATTGCTTTCTTCCGTCACCTTCCGCAATTCTTTCATCAACTCAAATTGCTGCAAATGTGGTTGTTGTGTCTGAACAGGTTCTACCAAAATTGCCGCCAAATCGTGGGCATATTCCCGAATGATGTTCAACACATTGGGGTCTTCTTTCTTCAAAATCAATACATTCTCCACCGAAGCCTTTGGAATTCCAGGCGCAACAGGCAAAGTCTTCAATTTGCCCCTAATCGTAACAGGTCGCCCCAACATTTCATCGGTGATACCGTGGTAATCCCCTTCAAAATAAGCAATTCGAGTTTTGCCCGTCACCGTTCTTGCCGCCCGAACTGCCGCTGATAGTGACTCTGAACCTGTGTTCACCATCGTTGCCCGTTCCGTTCCCGTAATCTCACATACTAAATTCGCTACCTGTTTAGCCAACGGTGTTTGAACCGTCAATTCTATTCCTTTCGACAATTGTTCCGCTACTGCTTCTTGCACAAAATCAGGCGTATGCCCAAACAATGCAATCCCAAAACTCATCATAAAGTCCACATACTCATTGCCGTCCAAATCGTAAATTTTTGCGCCTTTAGAGTGCGAAGAAGCAATCTGATAAATCCCTTCTTTCCACAACTTGTTGAAGGATTGAATCGAGCGAGGGTCGGACAAATGTTTGCGTTGTCCCTGTGCCAATGCTTTGGAGCTTTTGGTTCGCTCATTGTAGTTCGCCATGAATTCTTGCAACATTCGCTGCTGAAATTCAGTGATTTCAGCTGTGCTTTTGCTCACAGGTTTCCACGGACCGAAAGCTTTTCTTTCTTGTGTTTCTTCGGTTTTGTGTTTAGGCGTTTGGGTGTTCGAGTGTTCGAGTGTTTGGGTCTTTGGGTGTTTATGTTTTGAAACTCCATTCTTTTGGGCTTGTCCATTCGAGCTAAACTTTTGACGACGGTTTGGATGCTTATCAGCATGAACCTCGTCAAAAGTTGAAGTAGGTTGTTGATTAGAGGGTTGAATTATTGAAGGTCTTTGCTGAATATGTTGCCCTTGCAATAACGCCAACTGCTGCTGCATCAATGCCATTTGTTGGCTAAGAATGTTTTCAATTGCAGAGCCGTTGGTAGTTGGTTGTTGGATATTTGGTGTTGGATATTGAATATTCGATATTGGAGGTTGAGGATGTAAATTCCCCCTTTGAAGGGGGTTGGGGGATGTTTCCGCTTCAACTGTTGACAAAGCCTGCTCCGAGAACTCGGAGGTTCGAGAACCGTTGTCAAAGTTTTCGCTAACCTTGTCAATCAAAGATGCCGAGGTAATCGGTACAGTCGCAGACTTTGACAACGGTTGAAGTGATTCCGCTTCCTCTTGAAACATCTCCTCAGGAATATTCCCATCAATATAGTCCGAAAGCGCATCAATCGTTGGAGCTTCCTCAAACAATTGGCGGAAAGTTAATTGCAACTCAAATTGACGATTAAGGTCTGTCAATGCTTGTGTCAAAAACAAAGAGTCAAAACCCAATTCTAAAAAAGTCGCTTCATCCTCCATTTCTTCGGGTTCTAAACCACTCAGTTCAAACAAAACATCCTTTATTTTCGTTGTAATGCGTTCTTTTCTTGGTTGTGATGGTGTTTGTGTTTGGGTATTCATGTTAGTTTGGATTTGGGTATTCAAGTATTTAGGTTGATAATTGTGTTCAAGTGTTTGTGTAATCGGATATTGAAGCGATTGAGCATAATTAAAACTCTGCGTCTCTGTGCCTCTCTGTTCAATCTGCTGATTTCTCTCCATCTCTCCGCCTCTCCGTTCAACATTCCGTTTATCGTCTGTCGTCTGCCGTCTACCGTCAAAAGGCTCAATCCAATAGCGTTTCCGCTCAAAAGGATAAGTCGGCAAAGGTGTCCGTTTCGCATTTTGGTTCGCATAAAAAGCCTTCCAATCCAATTCGACTCCTGCCAACCAAAGTTTCGCAACGGTTTTGTAGAGAAATTCCACATCGTTCTTGGGTTCTTTTGGATGGCGAAGTGAAGCCAAAATCAACTGCTTAGAATTTTTGGCAGGATGCTGACGGGCAAAAGTCGAGAGCGTTTGACCAGGACCTACCTCCAATAAAGCCCGATTTGGCAAAGCAAAAATCGTTTCCAATCCATCCGAAAAGCGGACGGTATTTCGCAAATGACTTACCCAATATTCGGGAGTCATTACCTCTTCTGGATTTGCCCAAGTTCCTGTCACGTTGGACACAAAAGGAATCTGAGGTTCTTTGAAATCAATGCTTTGCAAGAAATCGTGGAATTGCCCCATGATGGGTGCAACTTGCGGAGAATGTGCGGCTACTTTGATGTGAATCCGTTTGGCATCAATGTTTTCTGATACCAATCGCTGCTGCAATGCGTCAATCGCTGCAACCGTTCCCGAAATCACACAATTGTTCGGTTTGTTGATGGCTGCAAAGCTCAAATCATCCTGCATATACTTTCTGGCCTCCAATTCGGTCATCGGCACACTCAACATCCCTCCTTCTACCTTCAAACTTTCAAACAATTTACCTCTTGTATAAACCAATGCTAAGGCTTCTTCGATGGTGAAAACTCCTGCAATACAAGCTGCTGCGTATTCTCCCATACTGTGACCAATCATTTCGGTGGGTGTGATTCCCCAAGATTGCCACAATTTGGCTAAAGCGTATTGGATGGTGAAAAGGCTTGGGAGGGCGAGAGAGGGGCGGCGGAGTTGGGTGGCGAGTTCTTCGTCGCTACCGCTACAAACGTCGCCAAACCTTTCAGGTGTTGGCGAGTTTTTCGCTACTTTGGAAGATTCTGCGACACCTAAATTCCCCCTTTGGAGAGCCTGTCCCGATACTTCGGGAGGATTGGGGGAGGTTTTCGCCGACATCTGACTGCCACCGATCGAAACGTTGCCATTAACATCCCCCTTGCCCCCTTCAAAGGGGGAATTTTTACCTGTAATAAATTTCCTTACCTCCAGTCCAAATTTTCGCTCCAATATCTCCAAACATTCCTCAACGAATCCTCTAAATACCTTATTTTCTACATACAAATCCTTCGCCATATCCACATACTGCGCTCCACCTCCTGCAAACAAAAAGACCATTGAAGGAACTGCCCCTTCCTGCAAACCCGAAACCGTATTTGGATTTTTCACATTCTCCAAAGCTGCAATGGCTTCTTCATGATTTTGAGCAATAACCACCCTACGATGTTGAAAATGTTGGCGACCAACTGCTAAAGTGTAAGTTGCATCTGTCAAACTCAATTCTGATTCTGGCTTTCTTTGGAGGAAAGTGCTTAGGTTTTTTGTGCTTTCTTGAAGTGCCTTTTCTGTTTTTGCAGAGAGTAGGAAAAGTTGATGCCGTTTCAACTGTTGACAAGGTCTGCGACCGTTGTCAAAGTTTTCACTAACCTTGTCAACAGTCGAAGACTTTGACAACGGTTGTAACGGTAATGGTGCTTCCTCCAATATCACATGTGCATTCGTTCCGCCCAATCCAAAAGAGCTTACCCCTGCCCTTCTTGGAGTCTCACTTCGTTTCCATCGCTGCAAACGTTGGTTTACATAAAATGGTGATTGTTCAAAAGGAATTTGTGGATTGGGAGATTTGAAGTGCATGGTTGGGGGCATCAATTCGTAGCAAAGCGACAAAGCTGTTTTGATGATGCCAGCCACACAAGCCCCTGAATCCAAGTGTCCAATATTGGTTTTGATGGAGCTGATGGCACAAAATTGTTTTTTATCGGTCGTTTTGCGGAAGGCTTGACTCAGTGCAGCCAACTCGATAGGGTCGCCCAAACGTGTGCCTGTTCCGTGTGTTTCAATGTACTGAATGTCGTTTGCGGTGATGCCTGCCTTTTTCTGTGCTGCTTCAATACAAGCCGCTTGCCCTTTGACGCTTGGGGCAGTAAAGCCGATTTTGTCGGAGCCGTCGTTGTTGATAGCCGTTCCTTTGATGACCGCATAAATATAGTCGCCATCTTCGATGGCTTTGTCCAACTTTTTGAGGACAATGACATTGATTCCATTTCCACGCACCATTCCTTTTGCATCTGCATCAAAAGCTTTGCAAGTGCCTTGTGGCGAAAGTGGTCCGCCTTCGGTGTATTCGTAACCCGCTGCCAAAGGTGCTTGAATGCGTCCGCCGCCTACCATGACCATATCGCTGTCGCCATTCAACAAACTTTGACAAGCCAAATGCACGCCTACGCCCGAAGTGGAGCAAGCCGTTTGAACATTGACGGCTGGTCCTTTGAGGTTGAGTTTGTAGGCAACTCTGGTGATGGAAAAGCTTTTTTCGCTGCCAATTGCGCTGGTGTATTCACCTGATGATTGCAGCAAATCTGGATGTGTGGCGATGTTGTGGGTGAAGTAGGTATTCTGTGCGACTCCTCCAAAGATGCCGATTTTACCTTCGTAGTTTTCGGGATTGTAGCCTGCATTTTGAAGCGCAGAATAGGCAGTTTCTAAGAAAACCCTGTGTTGGGGGTCCATCATTTTGGCTTCTTTGGGATGGTATCCAAAGAATTTTGCATCGAAACAGTCGGGATGGTCTAAGGTGTAGTGTCGCCCTACGAAATTAGGGTCGTCCAACATATTGGGGTCTAAACCTGCTTTTAATAGGTCTTCTGCGGTGACTTGCTTGCCGACTTCTGTGCCATTGACCAAATTCATCCACAATTCGTGGGGAGTGTTGGCACCTGGAAGACGGACGGCAATGCCAATAATCGCTATCGCTGATTCTTCTGGATGCTGTTGATGCTTAGTGGATGCTTGGTGGATGCTTGATTGATGTTGGTGATGCTTGATAGACACTTTTGATTCTTCCGAATCCATAAATTCCCCGAGGTTTCGGGGCAAGCTTTGTTGCCGTTTGTCGCTCGAACGTTGACGAACTCTGCGAGTGTCGTCAAGTTTTTCGCTCGATTGAACGGAAATCTCGCCAACACCTGAAAGGTTTGGCGACGATTGGAGTGATTGATAACCCAAATCTTCCGCCAATTCCCAAGTCTCTCCACTCAAGAAATTATCCTCCTTCACCTTCTTCCAAGTTTCCGCCAATTTCGGATTGATGCCCTTTTGTTTCAACAATTTATCGTCACTCATAGAGCGAGAATCTTTGTAAATACCATCCACCATTTTTTGGTCGAGGTCTTGGTAGGGCGCAATGAGATTGGGGTGGTAATCCAAGCCGATTTGAGCGCACATTTGACGCATGAGTTTTTCAGGTTCTGCGACCAATTCCTCGTATTGCAGCCTGAATTGACGGTTTTGAGGGATGTTTTGGAGGAAATCGGTTGTGTTTTTATGGCTTTGAAGCCAAACCAATTCGCCAAGTTCTTGGGTATTGAAGGGGTGTTTCTTGATGTGCAATACTTGGTCGAAGTGGTATTTCTCGAAAGATTTGACCATCGAATAGGGATGGCGCACCAAATGTATGTAAATCGCTTTTTGGTCGAAAATTTGCTCGGCTCGCTTCAATGTGTTGCTGTCGAGGGCATAGGATGGTGATTTATCGAGTAGATGGTGGTCGCCTGCCCATTGCTGCAATTCTTGGAATACTTGGCTGGTGCTGTATTCTTTTTGCTCCAATTTCTGCAAAATGCCTTTGGCAGTGTCAGCATCGCAGCTCTTCAACTCCATGACTGCTCTCACCAATCCTTCCAACCACAAACTGAATTTGCCGCTGTATGCTTGGCTTCTTTCCTCCAATGTGTTGAAGTGCAATAACTGCAATTCATTTGCTCCAAATATTTCGGGATGCCCTGCTAACATGACCCGCAGTAGGCTTGTACCTGAACGTGGTGGGGCAATGATGAAAATTGGGGGATGGTTGAATTGCTGTATGGTTGAATTGCTGTATGGTTGTAGTATTGAGTTGGTGTGGAGGTATTGGAGGAAGGTTTTTATTTGTGTGTCGCTCAACTGTTGACAAGGTTTACAACCGTTGTCAAAACTTGTCCCGATTTCTCGGGAGTTTTCGCTTACCTTGTCAACGGTCGAATTCCCCCTTTGAAGGGGGTTGGGGGATGTATTTGACAACGGTTGAAATGATGATAGCTCTTCCTTGTAATTTTCCTCCAACATCACCGCATATTCTGCAATAGTTGGGTTGTCGAAAATAGTAGTGATAAAAATGACCGATTTCAACTCCTCTTGCAGCTCTCCAATAAATTGTGCCGCTTGTATAGAATTGCCGCCGAGTTCAAAAAATTTGTCGTGGCGACCAATGGGATTGATTTCCAAAAGTCTTCCCCAAATTTTCGCTAAGTGTTTTTCCAGCTCGCCTGTTGGAGCGATGAAGGCTTGCTCCAAAACGGGGCGCAATTTGGTGGGTTCGGGTAGGGCTTTTCTATCAATTTTACCGTTGGTGGTTAGAGGCATTTGTGGGAGGAATACAAAAGCTGTGGGCAGCATGTATTCGGGTAGCTTTTCCTCTAAGAATGCTCTGATTTGGGAGACGTTTAGGGAAGAATCGGGGTGTAGACATAGATAGGCAACCAATTTTTGTTGGTTGACTTGATGCTGGTTTTGAAGGACTACGACGGTTTCTTTGACGGCTGGGTGTAGTCCTATGGCGACTTCAATTTCTCCTAACTCAATGCGGAAGCCTCTGAATTTTACTTGGTAGTCGATACGTCCTAAAAATTCTACATTGCCATCGGGCATCCATCGGGCAAGGTCGCCTGTTTTGTAGAGGGTTGGGGTTCTTTGGATGCTTGATGGATACTTGGTAGATACTTGGTGGATGCTGTTGATGCTTAGTGGATGCTCGGTGGATACTTTGGATTCTTGTGGATGATGATGGTTCTCGGTAGTTGATTCTTCCGAATCCATAAATTCCTGTTGCTGTTTGCCGTGAAGTGGTGTATTTGTGTTGTAAAATGGATTTTGGATGAATCTTTCGGCGCTGAGTTCGGGGCGGTTCCAATAGCCCCTTGCCAAAATTTCTTTTGTCCCTCCAATGTATATTTCACCTACTTCTCCATCTCCAACGGGTTGTAAATCCTCATTCAGGATGAAAATTTCGTAGTGTTTGATGGGGATTCCGATGGGTACTTTTTCATCGTTGAATCCTTTTGGGATGGTAAAAAAGGTACAATTGACAGTGGCCTCTGTCGGACCGTAGAGGTTGTAGAGTTGGCAATGGGGCAAGGTTTGTTCGTGTTTTTGTGCCATTGCAGTGGGACAGACTTCGCCTGATACATTGACCAATTGAAGGCTGCGGAGTTTGTGGGGTGGAGCTTGTTCGAGTATTAAAGTATGTAAAGAAGGTAAAGTTAGAATGTGTGTGACTTGGTGGCGTTCGACAATGTTTGCCAATCGTTGTATGTCTTTTTCTTCGCCTTGCTCTGGTAAAACCAATGTGCTGCCTTGTAGCAATGTCCAAAAAATGGTGAGGACAGATACATCGAAGGAAATGGAACAAGTGAGCAACATTTTGTCTATTGGCGTGGGTGCGATCTCTTGTTGTCCTTCGAGCTGGTTCATCACATTTTCGTGGGTGAGCATTACACCCTTGGGTTTGCCTGTTGAACCAGAAGTGTAAATACAGTATGCCAAATCTTCGGGTTGGGCGATGGGAATATAATCATTGCCTTTGCTGTAAGATTCGACTGTTTGCCAATCTTTGTCCATTGTGAAAATGTGGGCATTGGTTTGGGGTATTCGGTGAAGGTGTTTTTGTTCGGTGAGAATGACCTTGGCTTGGGCATCTTCGAGCATGAATTGTAGTCGCTGTGTTGGGTAATCAACATCTACGGGCACATAAGCTCCTCCTGCTTTGAGGATGGCAAAAATGCCGATGAGAAGGTCAATGGAACGGTCTAAACAGAGTGCTACAAAGTCTTCTTTGCCGATGCCTTGCGATTGAAGGTGTTGCGCCAGTTGGTTGGCTTTGGCATTGAAGTCTGCGTAGGAAAGCGATTCACCATTGGAGGAAATGAGTGCCGTTTTTTTTGGATTTTCGACAACGATTTCTTCAAAAAGTTGAGGAATCGATAGATGATTTGGAAAGGATATATGTGATGAAGTAGTGTGATTCATTATTTTGGTTAATATACGTCAAAAATTAATTTGTCTTGTAAGATGCTTGTTATTTGAAGCTTATAGGTGGATAGCTTGCTTAAAGGATACAGGTAAGGCTTTATTGACAGTGCTGTGACAATATACTTGACTAAAATTGTGCCAAAGTGTAGGTGTATTTATGTGTTTAGGTTGATAGCTGTAGTTGGGTATTTAGATGTCTTGAATTAAATTTCATGGCTTGTGTAGAGACAAGATTTCTATACTGTCTTATTTTTGTATTTTTGGTGTGATTTTTTGGTAATAAATGGCATAAATCAAAGTCGACAATTATGATAGATTTTATAAAAATTGAAGTAAATGTTAAAAAGCAGGTTTTCAGAGCAATGGAAGCTATTTTGCTGAGTCAGGGTTTTGTGATTGAACGTAAAGATTTCAACCGTCCGTGGGGTGGTTTTTTTGTGGTTGAAGAGGCACAATCTTCAAAATTTGTGAAATTGTATTTTCCTGATTCTGATACTGGAGATTTGATAGGAGAAAGAAAGGTGAGCCCTAAGATTTTGATAGTTGCTCCCGAAAAACGTTTGTCGTGGCAATATCATCACCGCCGTTCGGAAGTGTGGCGAGTAGTTGGGGGAAGTGTTGGGCTTGTGCGAAGTGAGACGGATGAACAGGGTAAATTGGAAGAATTGAAGGAAGGGGATTTGGTGGTTTTGAAGAAAGGAGAAAGGCATCGTTTGGTGGGTTTGGAGGAGTTTGGTTTTGTGGCAGAAATTTGGCAACATACCGATTCTGAGAACCCTTCGGATGAGAACGACATTGTGCGCTTGCAGGATGATTTTGGGAGGTGATTTTTAGAGATGCTTGATAGATGTTGTGGATATTTTGCGATTGTGGAATTCGATGAATAGAGACGGAAACGTTATTTTTAGTTAAAAACTATTTTTTTGAGCAAAAAAACATTATTTTTACCAAAACAATTTCATTCTTTTTAACCTAAAATTTTTTACAACAATGGCAATCAGTGATTTCTTAGTTTCTGAACTTCAATACGAATTAGACGTGACCGAAAAATTTCTTGGTCGTGTCCCAGCCGACAAAATGGACTGGCAACCTCACGAAAAATCTATGACCGTGAGACAATTGATAAGTCACATCGCAGAAATACCAGGATGGGTTCCTGTGACGATGGATATGGATGCTCTGGATATGGGAACGTATCAGCCTCCTTCTGTCGACAGCCCTCAAGATGCGATTGCAGTTTTGAAGGAAAATGGACAACAAGCTATTGAATCTTTGCAGCGGGCTTCGGATGAAGATTATTCCAAAATTTGGAAAATGACGGCTGGCGAACAAACTTTGATGGAACTGCCAAAATACATGGCTTTGAGAACGGGAGGAATAGGACAATTGCCACATCATAGAGCGCAGTTGGGTGTTTACCTTCGTTTGATGGGAGAATCAGTGCCTGCTACTTATGGACCTTCGGCGGATGAACAATCTTAAAAACCTGAAATTCAATACTTAGACTCAAATTAAAAAGCCCGATTGAAGAAATTTTTCAATCGGGCTTTTTGTTTTTACTGATATTTTAAATGATTCCCCAAAAGCTGTCAGGTGTTTGATGTGAAGTAATCATTTTGATCATCACAAAATTAATCATCTTTCTTCTGACAGCGAATTTAGTTTACCTTCAATAACTCCACTTCAAAAATCAAAGTCGCATAAGGAGGAATAGATTGACCAGCGCCTCTATCTCCATATCCCAAGTTGTAGGGGATGAATAGTTTCCACTTAGAGCCTTCAGGCATCAATTGAAGTGCTTCGGTCCAACCGCTAATCACTTGATTTACTCCAAAAGTAGCAGGTTCCCCCCTTTTTACCGAACTATCAAAAACTTCTCCGTTGATAAGCATACCTGTGTAATGAACAGTGACTTTGCTCGTTGCAGTAGGTTTCACTCCTTCTCCTGCCTTCAACACCTCATATTGAAGTCCGCTTGGTAGCGTAGTGACTTCTTGGCGTTTTGCATTTTTTGCCAAAAACTCTATGCCTCCTTTAGTAAGAGCCTCATTTTTTTTGGCTTTCATTTCCACAGCATATTTTTGATAAATTTCTTGGGCATCTTCTACGTCAATTCGGAGTTCTTTTCCATTCAAAACATCTTTCATTCCTTTGGTAATTTGTTTTACGTCCAAACCTTCAAAGTCTTTTAAGTTTTGTGCCATCAAAACACCTACACTGTAACTGATTGAATCCATTTTGTTCTTTTGATTTTGAGCATTTAAAATTGAAGGTGCAAAGAACGCAATAAGGAATGAAAAAAAGAGATACTTAGCCATTTTTTTGTACTGATTTATTTAGTCTTAAAAATTTGTTCGTATAAGTTTCAGAATAAGGGTTGTTTATTTACAGAGCACTAAATCAATAAATTACAACCCCTAATGTCGCTTTCATCCATACGTCCCAATACTTCAAAAGTGCCGTCATCAAAACATTTGCCCAAATCAGCAGTCGCCAAAAAAGCACATGAATGAATATTAGCGAGGTCAATGATATTCAATACGCCTGTTCGATTTGGAGGCACGATTTGAAAAGGATCTGTGACTTCCCTTGCCATCACTCGCATCCATGGTGGGCAATGAAAAATGCCTTTTCCTTTGGAGTAAGCTTGTGAAAGCAATTCGGTCATACCGTATTCGGAATGAATGTTTTCTACCTTAAAAGCTGTTTGGTAAATGCCATGCAATTCTTCTCTAATCACTTCCTTTCGTTTGCCTTTCATGCCTCCTGTTTCCATGACGGTCGTGGACTTCAAAGGCATCGGATATTGTTCTGCCAAATCCCAAAGGGCAAACGATACGCCTAATAAAATGGTGGGTTGCCCGACTTTTTCTAATTGGTGAATAGTGTCAGCAAGCGCACTATAATTGTAGAGGTAAAAGCCACTTTTGGGGTGTCGGCTTCGTTTAATCAAATGATGTGCCATATAGACAAGCGATGAACCTTGTCGTTCTAAATAGGCAGGAAGTAATGCAAGGAAGCAGTAGTTTTGAGGAGAACCATAAAAATATTCAAATCCTTTGAAGAAACTTTGTTCATAAATGGAAAGGTCTAAAAGATGGTGTTGGCTTGTTTGACTGCCTGTTGTTCCACTACTGCTAAAGGTTTGCTGAATCTTTCCTTTTCCACTGAGGATTAAGTGTTTTTTGAACAATTCGATAGGAAGAAAAGGAATGTCTTCAATAGTCGTGATGCTTTCACTATCAATGGATAGGTTTTGAAGGTATTGGTGATAAACTGGATTTGCAGTGGCTTGATAACGAAATAACTCTAAAGCAGTTTTTTCGAAATCAGCAGCTTTTAGGTCAAGTATTTTTTTTTTGAAGGTATCCGTAGAGAACATTCGGTAAATGGCAGTCGTTTTAGTAAAAATTAAAATTCCTAGTTGATATGCAAAAAGTTTTCAGAATAGTGATTGGTTTGTGCCTTTTGGTAGTAATAGGATTTTCATCTTGTTTGAAAGGCCCAGAGTATCCCATAGAACCAAACATTACAAATGTAACAATTGATAAGACAGTAATAGATAATTTTGTGGAATCTTTTGTGATTTCCATTGATTTTGAAGATGGAGATGGAGATTTGGGAGCGATTCCTGATTCAGGTGGAGATAGTCCAGCAGCCTCTGACAATGTATTCATTGTGGATAATCGAATCAACATCGGTTTGGATTCTGTTTTCTTACGCCAATTTTCGGTAGAAACCCTCACTCCATCTGGAGGTAATCAAACCATTGACGGCACTATTCGAGTGACTGTTACGGATGTGTGCTGCTTCAACGAAGGAGGTTCGGCGGCTTGTCCTTTCAATGATGTACGTATCGAAACCAATGAGGTGGTTTTTGATGTATATGTCATGGACAGGGCAGGTCACAAAAGCAATGTGATGCAAACACCTCCTCTGACGATTCGCTGTAAGTAGAGGCGCTTTACCAAAATGTCTACTATGTATGGGTCTTAATACTTGTCTTTAGGGGACTATTCCTTTACCGCCTTGACAACCGTTCCTCTCACAAAAGCTTGTTCCTCTTGGTAGAAGCTATTAGAATAAATATTCACCGAACTTGCTACCTTACCTGATTTCCCTTTGGTTTTGAAAACCAATTTAATCATGCCTTTTTCGTTGGGTAAAATAGGGGTTTTTGTCCAATCAGCCGCTGTACATTGGCAAGTGCCTCGCACATCATTGATGATCAAAGGCATTTTACCTGTATTGATGATTTCAAATTCATGTTCGACGACCGCCCCTTCTTCTACCGTTCCAAAATCATAGGAACTACTCGGAAGAAACGCTAATACAGGGCGATAGGTTTCAACCATTTTCCCCTCTTCGTCAATGATATATGCCACATCTTTTCTGAATTCTCCCTGTGCAAAACAATCCGTTACAGCAAAAAAAGCAAGTAAAATGAGCAAACTGTATAATGATTTCATGTTTGTAAAATTTATTTGAAAAAAATATTTTATGAATTTTTGACTGTATATTTAGACTTAGACTTCTTAACTTGGTCACTGATAACATCCGCAAATAAATATTATTTTTCTTTATTTAAAAAAAGAAGATTCTCTTATGTCTGCTACTTTTAAAGTCATTTCTCCCGTTGACCAATCTGTTTATGTAGAAAAACCTTTAGCCACTGCAAAGGAAATTGAAAATACCTTAACAAAGGCAAAAAAAGCGCAGAAATATTGGCGAACTACTTCAATAAGTCAACGAGCTGCAATGTGTCGAAAGGCAGTGGAATATTTTTTGAGTCATGCCGAAGAAATTGGGAAGGAGATAACTTGGCAAATGGGACGACCGATTCGCTACACGCCTTTTGAGATGACCAAAGGTTTTAGAGAACGAGCAGAATACATGATTGACATTGCAGAACAGGCTTTGGCAGATATTGAAGTAGCCCAAAAAGAAGGTTTTCACCGTTTTATTCGCAAAGAACCTTTGGGAACGGTTTTGGTTTTAGCTCCTTGGAACTATCCCTACCTCACTTCTGTCAATGTCATCATTCCTGCAATCATGGCAGGCAATACGGTAATTTTGAAGCACGCTCAACAAACACCGTTATGTGCCGAAAGGTATGCTGCGGCTTTTGAATTTGCCGATTTACCAGAAGGGGTTTTTCAGTATTTGCATATAACTCATGAGCAAGTAGCCGAAGTGATTGGAGACAATCGGATTGATTATGTGGCGTTTACAGGTTCGGTCAATGGCGGAAAAGCAGTTCAAAAGGCGATAGGAGAACGGTTCATTGTGGCGGGTTTGGAGTTGGGCGGTAAAGACCCTGCTTATGTGCGGGCAGATGCAAATTTGGAGAATGCCATCGAAAATCTGGTGGATGGTGCTTACTTCAATTCGGGGCAATCCTGTTGTGGTGTTGAACGGATTTATGTCCATGAAAATCTCTACAAAAATTTCATTGAAGGCTTTGTAGAACTCACCAAACAATACAAACTTGGCAATCCACTTTTACCCGAAACGACTTTGGGACCAATGGTTCGCACTTCAGCAGCACAATTCGCTCAAAGCCAAATCGAAGAAGCCCTTCAAAAAGGCGCGAAAGCCTTGATTAACCCCAAACTTTTCCCCGCTCACCAAGCGAATACGCCCTACATGGCTCCGCAAATATTGGTCAATGTCGACCATTCGATGCAAGTCATGACGGAAGAAACCTTTGCGCCTGTTGTCGGAATCATGTCGGTAAAAGGTGATGCCAAAGCCATTCAGTTGATGAATGACAGTCAATATGGTTTGACCGCTTCTATTTGGACTTCAGACATGGAATCTGCAATAAACATTGGCAATCAACTACAAACGGGGACTTGTTTTATGAATCGCTGCGACTACCTCGACCCTGCTTTGGCGTGGACAGGCGTGAAAAATTCGGGTAGAGGCTGTACTTTATCGGGTTTGGGATATGATGCTTTGACGAGGGTGAAGTCATTTCATTTGAAGTTGTAGGCTAATGAAATATCTAACATCTCAAATCATGTAATCTTAAATCCTACATCCAAATATAGTGAGCTTATCAGTAGAAAACTGGTGGATATAGGATTTATGATAGATGATTTTTGATTCGTGATTTACCCTTTTTTTAAACATAAACACGTAAAGACGTTTTAATAAAACGTCTCTACAATCAACTCCGATTCTCCAAAATCTTCTTAAACGACCGACTCCTTATTTCCTTCAATGTCAGCCCCGTCTGCAATGCTTCCTCCTCGCTAATTGCTCCACAATTCACGCCCTTTAAAAAGTAATTCAGCAAACCTTGACCCGTTGCAGCATCGTCAAATACATCGCCAATCAAGGTAGCCCTTGCCGCTTTATCAACAAAGGTTTTGAGGCGTTCAATCGTTGCATCCAAATCCTCCAAAAAGAAAGCATACACTGCCGCATATCGCATCGGCAATTGGGCGGGATTCAAGTCCCAGCCTTGATAGTAGCCATTCCAAAGCGAATGTCGAATGTGGTCATATCCTTTTTTCCAAGCCCGATGAACCGTTTCGGTGTTTTCTTGTTTTTGGGCTTCGGTCAAGTTTTCACCTCGATGAGGACCAATCGGCATTGTGTTCGTTGCACCATCCGACAACCAAATGCCTGTATGCGCCAATGCTACTTTGGTCATGTGATGGGCAAAATCACAAACAGGATGATTCATTTCTTGGTATTTGGCGGTGATGCCACAAGAAGCCGTATAGTCATAAGTGCCAAAATGCGTAGCAATGCACCTGCCTTTGCTCGCCTTGATAAAGCGATACAAAGGATTCGTTCCTTCAATGTCCATAACCGCCTGAGTCGTTTCGACCATCAGTTCCATCTTCAAGCTGTTCTTCGGCAAAGACAACACCTCCTCCAATATTTCGAAAAAGCCCACCAAAGCGCTTACCTGTTCGGGAATACTCACTTTAGGCAACATTACCACAAAATTGTTTGGTAATTTTCCACCTGTTGCTTCTGCTAAAGTGCTGATAAATATATCCAAAGTTCGCAAACCTCTTTCCTTCATTTCTTCGGTAAAAGGTTTGATTCGGATGCCGATAAAGGGCGGCAATGTGCCTTCTTCCATACCTTTTGCAGTTTCCAAAGCAGTTCGTTTGGCGGTTTCGTCCTCCTCATGATTCGAGCGATTCCCGAAACCATCTTCAAAATCAATCCGAAAATCTTCGACTGCCTCTCTCTCCAATTTCTGCTGCACTTTTACATACACCTTTGCAGCCAAATCCGCTTCCATGTCAAACACCTCTCCAAAAATTGCAGGATTTGGAGCATACGTTTTGAAGGTTTTTAATGCAGATTTTCCCAATTTGTCGGTCAAATTGTACTTGAACAAATTCGCTCCGCCATATACCGTATGCACTGGTTGCCGGTCAGAACGGTCGCCCGAATAGAGCTTGTCAAAGGCTACATTTGCCGTTTTGAGTTCTGCAAATAAAGCTGATTTATTTTTGTTTGGGATGCTTAGTTTGATAGATGTCATTGTATGTTTTATTGTGAAATTTATTTAGGGTAAGAAAGCCAAATGCCACTTCAAAAAACCAGGAAGGGCATTGTAGCAACAGATGGACAAGATATAAAAACCAATCATAAGAATGGAAAAGAGGGCTTTTTCGGGAAACTGCTTGAATTTTTGAACGGACTGAATCAGCCTACTTGTCACTCCAAAAGGGATGCGCAAAAAGAGAAAATACATTCCTATGTAAACCACCCACTTCCAAATGCTGTGTTCGGTTACTTCTGAAGCAATTCTACCTATGGTGATTCCCATAAATATCCAAACCAAACATCCTATTGTGAGAAAGACAACCTTATTGACGTACCTCATGGTTTTCTTTTGAGCCTCACTTAGGTGCTCCACTTCTTTTCCTGATTCATTTACCTCTTCTGTTATGGTGTCCCAATCTTCTTCCGAAAATTCTGACATTTCTTTGAAGGTCGCTACCCAACTATAAAGGTATGTACTGATTGCCATACTTATTAAAATGTAAGCAGCGTAGATTAGGAAGGTCATTCGAAGGAGTTTTTTTTAGGATCTATGAATTGCCAAAACAAAAATAATCAAAATTGATAAAGAAACCACATGACCGCTCACGAAAGAAATAAGGAATTTTGAATGAAAAACGTTAAACATCGAATGACAAAATATTAAAAGTCAATATTTTACAAAAATGAAATATAAAATTATTTTTCAGCGTTCCTAATCGAAAACCCCACAAAAAAGGGAAGTATTTTTTACCCTGACTGAACACAAAAAACCCTACCTACATTAAAGAAATGAAGATAGAGTTTTCAAATTTATTATATCCTAAACATGACCCTCATATAAAAAAGAATCACGCTTTTTATTCGAGGCTACTCCGCACACTCGGCTGCACCAAATACAAAGTCCCCAAAGTCATGAAAGATAAGGCGAGGATGATTAAGCCCCATTCAGAGAGGGTGGGGACAGAGGGATTGGCAGGAGATTGGATAGCAACTTGGAAGTCAAGATCTCCATTCATCCAATATTGATTTTGATATGAAGGATTTCCTTGGACATAATGCCCATCTGTATATTCATCTCCGCCGCTATTGTATGAAAGTCGTATCTGTCCTCCCGCTTCGAAGGCTACCACAAATCTATAGAGCATTCCTTTAACTACGGGAAAGGGAGTATCTAAATTAAACTTTATTTCTTCTTCGCCAGATAATGGAACAGGAATGACAACGCTTGCCAAGGATGTAGTGTTAATAGGAAAGCCATTACCTGGTTCCGCTTCTAAGTATAAATGATAAGTGCTTGCAGCAGTTGGTTTACCACTCTGACCAGATGCACTCACACTGATACAGGTAATCTCTCCATCTAGGCAAGCCAAGAAAGTTTGCCCGACATAAGGGTGATTATCCCCCACATTATCCCCACCAGTACGTGCAGATACTGTACATTCAGTACTAGTAGAAGGGCCAATATTGACTTGGAAGTCGAGGTCTCCATTTGTCCAATAGTCACTATCTCCTTCAACAAAATGGCCGTCCGTATATTCATTTCCACCGCTATTATACGAAAGCCGTATCTGTCCTCCAGCTTCAAAGGCTACTACAAATCTATATGCTGTTCCATCATCTACAGGAAACGGAGTATTTAAGTTAAACATTATTTCCTCTTCACTAGATAAAGGAGCAGGAATGATAACGCTCGCCAAAGAGGTGGTGTTAATAGGAGTACCTGAACCTGGCTCCAATTCTAAGTATAAATGATAAGTACTCGCAGCTGTTGGTTTGCCCCCCTGACCAGATGCACTCACACTGACGCTTGTAATTTCTCCATCTTGGCAAGCCAAGAAAGTTTGTCCAACTGTCGTATGACCATCCCCAACATTATCTCCGCCTGTAAGTGCAGATATGGTACATTCATCGGTAACAACAACATTGGTAGAAGGGCCAATCATGACTTGAAAGTCGAGGTCTCCATTTGTCCAATAATCACTATCTCCTTCAACAAAATGCCCATCCGTATATTCATTTCCTCCACTATTATACGAAAGCCGTATCTGCCCACCCGCTTCAAAGGCCACTACGAATCTATATTCCGTTCCATCAATTACAGGAAATGGAGTATTTAGGTTAAACATTATTTCCTCTTCACCAGATAACGGAGCAGGAATGATAACGCTCGCCAAAGAGGTGGTGTTAATAGGAGTACCTGAACCAGGCTCCAATTCTAAGTATAAATGATAAGTACTCGCAGCTGTTGGTTTGCCACTCTGACCGGAGGCACTTACACTGATGCTTGTAATTTCTCCATCATTACAAGCCAAGAAAGTTTGTCCAACTGTCGTATGACCATCCCCAACATTATCTCCACCAGTACGTGCAGACACCGTACATTGAGCAGGAGGTTCAATCGTGACTTGAAAATCAAGGTCTCCACCTGCCCAATATTGATTTTGATACGTAGGGTTTCCCTGAACATAATGTCCATCTGTATATTGATTCCCTCCACTATTGTACGAAAGCCGTATCTGTCCTCCAGCTTCAAAAGCGACCACAAATCTATATGTTGTTCCGTTAACTACAGGAAAGGGTGTGTTTAAATCAAATATTATTTCCTCTTCATTAGATAAAGCAAAAGGAAGCACAACATTCGCCAGTGAAGTAGTGTTGATGGCTGTACCTGAACCTGGCTCTGCTTCTAAATATAAATGATAAGTACTTGCCACTGTTGGTTTGCTAAGTTGACCAGATGCGCTCACACTGATGCTTGTAATTTCTCCGTCTTGGCAAGCCAAGAAAGTTTGACCCACATAAGGATGATTGTCTCCTACATTGTCACCGCCAGTACGTGCAGACACTGTGCATTGAGCAATGGCGTCAGTAGAAGAAAAGAGAAGAAAAATTAAAAACAACAAAGCATGTCCCCATTTAAAAGTCAGTATAGACTGTTGAGCCTTATTGCTGAAATTGAACATTTTAAAAAAAAATTGCATAGTAAATTAAAATTAAATATTAGTGAATTTAGTGGGGGCATTTATTGTATTTTTTTTAGAAGTAAGATTAAGTAACTTAATAGTTTTATCTAGTATATATATCTTTTATTTTTTTTGCAAAAGTAACGATTTTGGAAAAAGTAAAGCACTAATTTTGAAATATTCGGCTTTAAGCAGTTTGTTTAAAAAAAAAGTTTGGTTGTTTATTGAGAGTGTCCTTTTTAAACTTCCAAGGTTCTTGAAACAAAAGCCTACCTACATTCCTTCGATGTAAATAGGGCTTTCTTTGCCTCACGAACAGGAACTCCTAAATAGAAAGGAACTCACTATATCCATGGCTTCACAGAAATTTGCACAACATCCATCAGATTCACCTACAATACAGCAATTCCTTTCTTAACTTTGCCCTCTCAAGCAATCTAAAAAACGCTAAGAATCCAATGTCTCTATTCTACAATTTCATCAGCAAGGTCGGCAAACTCGGAATCCACCAACTCAGCAAAAAAGCACTTCCCCAAACAAGCGGCAGCCTCCAATTGAAGGGCTTAAAGGAAACTGTCAAAATCTACCGAGACCATTGGGGCATTCCACATATTTATGCCAACAACTTGGATGATTTGCTTTTTGCACAAGGATTTGTCCATGCACAAGACCGATTTTGGCAAATGGAATTGAGTCGCCGAACCGCTACGGGAACGCTCAGCGAAGCCTTTGGCAGAGATGCCTTGGATTTGGATATCACCTCCCGCACATTGGGTTTCAAGCGAGTAGGCAAAAAAGACATACCACTACTCAGCCCCAAAACCCGCCAATTGATGGAAGCACACATTGCAGGCATCAATGCTTACCTCAAACAATACAAAGACCAACTCCCCATCGAATTTACCCTCACCCAAGTCACACCCAAAAAATGGACATTGGAAGACAGCATGGCGTACAGCCGTTTGATGGCTTGGCAAATGTCGCATGGTTGGCACAGCACTTGGGTTCGGCAGCAAATCGTCGAAAAAATCGGTGAAGAACGGGCCGCAGAATTGGACATTCACTACTCCAAAGACAATCCGAGCATCGTTCCTAAAGGCATTGAAGTCAATAATTTGGACAAAAGCACTATTTTCAATGCTACCCAACATCCTTTTTTGCAGCAAAATGGCGGCAGCAATTCTTGGGCCATTTCACCCCAAAAATCCACCACCAACCACGCCCTTCTCTGCAATGACCCACATTTGGGCTTGACCGCACCCGCTATTTGGTACGAAAACCACTTGTACTGCCCCGAATACCACGCCACAGGCATTTCCGTAGCGGGCTTTCCATTGGTGGTCATTGGACACAACGAACACGTAGGTTGGGGTATCACCTTGGCTTTTACGGATTGCGAAGATTTGTTCATCGAAAAATTCAAAAACGACGGTAGCTATAAATATCAAGTTGGCAAGGATTGGAAAAAAGCGAAGGTGAAAAAAGAGAAAATTCGGGTAAAAGGCGAAGAAGAAGTACATGTCGAGAAAGTCATCATCACCCGACATGGCCCGATTATCTCCAATATGCTCGAAAAAACGGAGCAGCGAGTTGCCCTTCAATCTATGGCATTGCAGCAACCCGCCCAACTCATGCAGGCTTGGTGGCAAATCAATACGGCTCGAAATTGGACAGATTTTGTGCATGGGGTCAGCTTTTTGGATGCTCCCCAATTCAACCTTACTTATGCCGATACTAAAGGAAATGTGGGCTATTGGCTGACAGGCAAAGTGCCGATTCGCAAAAGCGGTAATGGCAAACTACCGATTGTAGGATGGACAGGTGAAGGCGATTGGGTAGGCATTGTTCCGTTCTCCGAAATGCCACACAGCCTCAATCCTGCAAAGGGTTATGTACTGACTGCCAACAACAAGGTGGTGGGCGATGATTATCCCCACTACTTGGGTGATGCGTGGATGAACGGCTACCGAGCGAAGCGATTGGAAAATCTTATAGAAGAAAAAAGCAAGGTCTCGGTAAATGACTGCCGACAACTGCAAATGGATTTGTACTGCATCCCAGGAAAGGCTTTTGCAGACATCTACAAAAAACTCTACAACGAACTGCAAGTCAAAGAAGCAACTTTTCCGAAAGCCCTCTACCTTTTGGCGCATTGGGATGGTTACCTCACCAAAGAAAGTATTGGTGGCTGCATCTACAAAATCACCCGCTACTTCTTGTCCCGCAATATTCTCGAAGAAGCTGTAGGCGAAAAACTCACCAAAAACATTTTGGGTAGGGGCATCAATCCACCATTGAATACAGGCAATGAATACTTTGGGCACGATGCGACCACCATTTTGCGAATGTTGGAACAAGAGGATAATTGGTGGATTCAACAAGCAGGCGGCAAAGCGGACTTACTTCTTCGCAGCCTTCAACAGGCGATGAAATGGCTCGAAGACCACCTCGGCAGCAAAATCTCGAATTGGCAATGGGGCTCGGTGCGGCAATTGACCTTTGCCCATTCGCTTGGAATCCGCAAACCTTTGGACACCGTCTTCAATATCGGCCCTTTTGCGATTGGTGGCGACGGTGATACGCCCTGGCAGGTCGGTAATGTGAACGGCGAAATCGAAAATGATTCGCTCAATAGTTCTTCTTACCGCATGATTCTCGACATGGGCAATTTTGAAAACTCACTGGCGGTCATGCCTCCCGGTCAGTCGGGTCATATTGATACAGAGCATTATAGCGACCAAATCGAAATGTGGTTGAGTGGCCAATTGCGTCCAATGCTTTGGTCAAGAGAGCAGGTGATGGCGTATTCGGAGGAGTTGTTAGAATTGATTTAACAAAATTCAAATACAAGCATCAAATTCAAACTCAATATTGAATTTCTATTGGTTTCTTCCACTAAATAAACATTGATATATTATTCAGTGTTTGCTCAGTAAATGCTTAGACAAACAAACCCCAAAACTTATGACCGAACAAGACAAACAATTCATGCAGCGTGCCATTGAACTTTCCCGCAAAGGAATGGAATCCAACGAAGGTGGTCCATTTGGGGCAATAGTGGTGAAAGATGGTGAAATCGTGGGAGAAGGCAACAATCAAGTTACCTCCTCCAATGACCCAACTGCACACGCCGAAGTAGTCGCCATCCGAAATGCCTGTAAAAACCTCAATTCCTTTCAGTTAGAAGGTTGCATTGTTTACACTTCCTGCGAACCCTGTCCTATGTGTTTGGGAGCCATTTATTGGGCAAGACCCGACAAAATATTTTATGCATGTTCCAAAAAAGATGCCGCAAGGATTGGCTTTGACGACGATTTTATCTATCAAGAAATCAATGTCGAAATCGAAAATCGCTCCATCGAAACCCGACAAATCATGAGTGAAGAAGCCAATAAAGTTTTTGAAGCTTGGGCTGCAAAAGCGGATAAGGTCGAGTATTAAATCAAATTTCTCTATTCTGTCTTCTAATGTTCATTTTAATTTTTATTCAACCGTGATTTCATTCATTCTAAACAACCAAGTAGTCAAAACCGGCTTGCCGTCAGGCAGCACACTACTCGATTTTGTTCGTTACGAAAAACAACTCGTAGGCACCAAAATCGGCTGCCGAGAAGGAGACTGTGGCGCTTGTAATGTGTTGGTTGGAACATTGGTAGGAGAAGAAATAACCTATCAAACCATGACCTCTTGCCTCACTCCCTTGAGCAATGTACACGCCAAACACGTCCTTACCGTTGAAGGCATCAATCTGTCCAACCGCCAACTTTCGCCCGTCCAAGAATTAATGATTGTGAACAATGGAACACAATGTGGGTTTTGCACCATTGGTTTTGTGATGTCTTTGACAGGCGTTGTTTTATCCAAAGAAAATCCCACTTATGCGAATGTCATCAAAGCAATAGATGGAAACATTTGCAGATGCACAGGCTACAAATCCATCGAAAGAGCTGCAAAGGGATTGTGTGAAACGCTTGCAGAAAGACCTGCAAAAAAGCCCCTTTCTTGGTTGGTAGAACAAGGTTTTGTTCCTGATTACCTTCAAAACATCCCCGCAAAATTGCAGTCTCTTCAACAAAAACTCAATCAGGACTCTACCTTCAATGACAATGGACAAAAAACCGATTTTTTTATAGGTGGAGGTACAGATTTGATGGTTCAAAAACCAGCAATCATTCGTACCTCCAGTACGACCAACTTTTTGGACGACACCCAATTGAAGGGCATACATATTGAAGGAAACCTATGTCGAGTCGGTGCTTCTACTACCGTCACTGAATTTGAAGATTCTCCCGAAATCCAAAAAATGTTTCCAGACCTTTCCAAATATCTAAAATTGGTTTCTTCCACCCCCATCAGGAATATGGCAACAATGGGCGGCAACATCATCAATGCTTCGCCAATAGGCGATATGACTATTTTTTTCTTGGCACTGAACAGCCAGGTAATCCTGAAAGATGCTCTCACCCAAAACAGCCGCACTCTGCCCTTAAAGGACTTGTTTTTGGACTACAAAAAGTTAGATAAAACAGATACGGAATACATTGAATCACTTCAATTTGAAGTGCCTGACAATGCGACTTACTTCAATTTTGAAAAAGTCAGCAAACGCACTCATTTGGATATTGCAAGCGTCAATTCGGCTTGCCAATTGAAGGTAGCCAAAGATGGAGCGATTCTGCAAGCTCATATTTCGGCGGGAGGCGTTGCCGCTATTCCCAAATATTTAGACAAATCTTCTGCTTTTTTGAAGGGCAAAAAAATGGATGATGCTACGTGGAAAACTTTTTCGGAGGTTTTGGATTCAGAAGTTTCGCCTATCAGCGATGCAAGGGGATCGGCTGCTTACAAAAGATTGTTGTTACGGCAATTGGTTTTGGCTCATTTTGTAGAGTTTAAATTGAATCATTGGCTCGCTTTTTAGGAACTTTTTGAACCTTCAATTGGTTAATCTCTTGTGTTAGTTTTAATCAATTCACTTTATAAATTTTTAAAAACCCTATGCGAAATTTAAAATTTTGTTTACTCGTAGTTTTAACCTTGGGCATTTTTGCAACGTCCTGCAAAAAAGACAGCGATCCTTCTACAACCGAACTTCTTACTATTGAAGGCGGCTGGAAAATAGATGGTTTTTCTTCCAATTCAGAAGAAATCGGGGATGCTTTTGTAGCTCTTTTTATTCAATTGTTTCCACCTGAACAACAAACACCTCAAAATGAAGCTTTGATTAGAGAAAGTTTTGACTTGGATTTGCAGGATGGGTTAGATGCCTGTGACCAAGACAATGTTCTTTTTTTCCATTCAGATGGAACAGTTACCGAAGCAACTGGAAGTGTCAAATGCGACCCAAGTGAGCCTGATGAAGGAAGTGCAGGAACTTGGACTTTGAGTGCAGATGAAAAAACACTGACCATTACGGACGTAGATGGAGATGCATTTGGTTATGAGATAGGTAGTATCAGTAGCAGCCGTTTGGAATTGTTGGTCAAACAATCATTGATGGATGATTTGGATGAAGAAGATTTAGCGGAGGTAGAAGGTCTGGAAGGCTATGATGAATTTATCAACTTGGACATCATCATTACCTTAACATTGAGGGCAAATTGATTTCTTAAAAGGGAAAACCTTGTGGTTTAGGCCATTTGAAGAATAAAGATAAAGAAAGGCATTTGAAGTAATCGGCTTCAAATGCCTTTTTTGTGTTTTTACCTATCTTTACTTTCTCCTTTTCACCAAACGATAATTGCACGATGAAACGTCCATGATTAAATAATTATTTCCCTTCGTGTTTTAATGATTATTTAGTTCATGGTAAGTTCCACCTGACCTTTAAAAAAATAAAATAGACAGATGAAATACTTACTTACCCTCTTATTTGTCAGCTTCACCTTACTCCAAAGTTGCCAAAATACTCCTCCAAACGAAGACCAACAACCACAAGCAGACCAACTACAAGAAGAAAATTCAAAGCAAAGCACGGACTCTTTAGACATTAAACTCGGACAAATGCTCATTATGGGCTTTCGAGGAACAGAAGCGACCAAAGAATCACCCATCGCAAAAGCCATCCAAAATCTGCATCTGGGCGGAGTCGTGTTGTTTGATTTGCATGTACCAACCCGCAAAACCGAGCCTCTCCGTAATATTGAGTCACCTATACAGGTCAAAAAACTCATTGAAGATTTACAGTCTTTTGCAGAGATTCCACTTTTGGTAACAGTTGATCAAGAAGGCGGAATCATCCGAAGATTGAAGGAAAAAAATGGTTTCCCCAAAACGGTTTCACATCAATATTTGGGTGAGCTAAACAATACAGACAGCACTTTTCAGCATACCACGATTTTGGCTGCTGCCCTCAAAAAATTGGGCTTCAATATGAACTTAGCTCCAGTGGTCGACCTGAATGTCAATCCCGACAATCCGATTATCGGCAAATTGGAGCGTAGTTTTTCGAGCGATCCTGCGGAAGTCTTCAAGCACGCTTTTTACTACATCAACGCCCACAAAAAACAGCATGTCTTGACCTGTTTGAAGCATTTTCCGGGGCATGGCAGCTCTAAGGCAGATTCTCATTTAGGGCTTGTGGATATATCCAAAACTTGGACATTGGTCGAGGTCTTGCCCTATCAAAATCTAATCAATGCCAACTTGGTAGATGCAATCATGACCGCACATGTTTTCAATGCGAACTTGGACAGTCTCTATCCTGCAACGCTTTCGAGGAAAGTGATTGAGGGTGCATTGAGAATAGATATGAAATACGATGGAGTCGTAATTTCGGATGATATGAATATGGGAGCAATTACCCAACACTATGGTTTTGAGAAAGGCATAGAATTGGCGGTCAATGCAGGAGTGGATATTTTGTGCTTTGGCAACAACAGCGAGGTCTATGATCCGAACTTGCCACAAAAGGCCTTTGACGCACTCAAAAAACTGGTGATGGAAGGAAAAATATCAGAGAAAAGAATTGATGAAGCTTATCAACGTATCAAGGTTTTGAAAAATAAACTTTGATGAGTAAAGAAAAAACACTATTTTGAGGGATATATAGAATCTTTAAAAAAAAGTTATGAGCAAAATTAGATACATAATTATCAACGCACTGTTGGCTGCAATGGGTTATGCCTTGTGGCAAGTATGGAAAAATAAGGACTCTCGTGATGTGGCTTTTGAGGAAGAAGATTTTGATGATTTTATTGGTGAACCCAAGCCTGTTATTGAGGGAATGGAGGAAGAAGATGAGTTAATGACAGAGGAAGACTTGGATGAGGAGTTGCCTGGTAGAGGTCTGGGAGGGGATGATTGGGATGAGGAAGAAGAAACTGATGAGCTGGAAGGGGCGACAACTGATGAAGGAGATGGAACAGATGAGCTTGAAGGAGCGACAACTGATGAAGAAGATGGAACAGATGAGCTTGAAGAAGTAGGAACTGATGAAGAGGATGAAGCAGATGAGCTTGAAGAAGTAGGAACTGATGAAGAGGATGAAGCAGAAGAAGATACGGCAGAAGCTGCGGGATCAGAAGATACCTCTGAAAGCTTTGAAGAAAGTGAAGAGGTGCCTATAATGGTCGTAGATGAATCGCTTCCTTGGCATATCGGAAAATACTACATCAATGAGATGTGGAAAGAAACGAAGGGTAAAGGGGTGAAGGTGGCGATATTGGATTCGGGGATTTCACATAGTCATCCCGATTTGGAATGTATAGACTCGAGGAGTTTTGTAGGGAACGACCCACATGATACAGAAGACAATACTGGACATGGAACGCATTGTGCAGGAATTGTTTGTGCAAAAAACAGCGGGAAGGTGAAGGGAATTGCTCCTGATGTAGAACTTTTTGTAGCTAAAATAACTGATGCGGATTGGGAGTCGGATAAACCTCCCGTTTTGAAGGCTTTAAAGTGGGCTGTGGAATTGGTAAAAGCCGATATTGTATTAATGAGTTTTAGCGATGTTGATAAAAACGAAAAACTTGAAGAATATCTTAAAGATATCAAATCTAAGGTCTTGTGTATTGGAGCAGCGAGGAACTATCGATACCCAGCTTCTTATGATGGATGTTTTGGAATAGCAGATATTGGAGAAAATGGTGAAATGAATGCAAGGTTCCGTATTTTTAAATCGGTATCCCTACTCGCTCCAGGCATTAAAATTGAATCCGCATATAAGGAAACCTCATATGAAACACTCAGTGGTTCAAGTATGGCAGCAGCTTATACGGTAGGAGTTTGCGCTTTATTAAAGAGTTTTGCAAATGAGAAGAAAAAAGAACTTTCTCTTTCAGATTGTTTTCAACTACTTATAGATACGGCTACAGATGTTGATACGAGTTTAGGAACAAAAAAACTCATTGCCCCTTATGTTGCTCTTCAATCCCTTAAATCCAACATAACAAATAACACATAATATGAGATTACTACACGCACAAAAGCAGAGCGATTTTTCTTTATACCTTGCTGTTTTTTGTCTTTTGTTCTTTTTTGCTTCCTACAATTCACTCAACGCTCAAAACGCTTTTAAAGATGCTTTAGAACTTAGCAAATATATTGATGAGACAGGAAGTTTTGAACGAAAAGATTCTGTAAAGATGAAAAAATGGATTGGAATATTGAGCAAATACTTGGTTCCAATTGAAGACTCCATTCCTATTCAAAAACTAACGAATCGAGATGTAGTAGATTGTTATTTATATTCATATTTTGAACCTTATGATAGGGCTGATACTCCCAATGTATTTCTCAAACCTTTGTTACCAACATGGAGAACAGAAAGTAGCGACGAAACTCTAATTGAAAACAAGAAAGTAAAGGAAGGTAAGAAAAACTCCATCTTCTCCCAAATCGGAGGATTAAAAGTCAATCGTTTTGTGGATGGATTGGCGCAGTTTCTCATTGAACGGTCGCAAGAAGAATTGTATGTTTCTTACTTCAAAAAGCTGCAAGAAACCTTCAAGGAATACCCCGAATTTGAAGAATTGATGCCACAAGTACACGATTTTGTGGCTTTGTTTCAGTCCTATCAATACAAGGAAATGATTCCTGTGGTGCGAGAAGGCTTCAAAAAAGACCTCGAAAATCTTCCGAATCACCTCCTCCGATTGAAGCATTTAAGCCCTGCGGATTGCCCATATAGCAACGATGTTTGCCGAAAGAGAATGAAAGAATACCAAGATTTCTTTTCAAAAGACGAGAGTAAGTTTTTTATTGCAACCAACATCCTTTTGAATCAACTCATTGAAGGGGCGAATCCCGTAGAAATGATGGAAATACTCAACAATCATGATGATTTCGAGGAATTGGAAGATTTTGACGGTTTGGCGAAAAACTTTGTGAACGGTATGAAAATGGTGGAGTTCTTTTCCAACAATTTGCGTCACGAGGAACGGGAATCTTACGAACCAAAGGCTAAAGCAGAAAAAGCAGAGGACAAGGAAAAAGAAGGATATGGAGAAAATGACTCTCCCCGAGAAATCGAGGAAAAAGAACGTTTGTGGGTGTCGAAAGAGGAGTGGAAAAAAATAGATAGGACCACTTTTCGAATTTTTATGGGTTTGTTGTATCAACAAAAAGAAGCAGAAGAAATCTACTTTATGATAAAGGGTAAGGAAGTGAGCCTCCGAGATATTTTGGGAGAGTTTGCTGAAAACATCAATCCGATTGAAGAGTATGTGACTACTTTCGTAAAAAGAACAAATGCAATTGATATGCACCTCGGTAATATTGAAGCCAAAAAACGGGCAAATGAAGAATTTTCTTACCGAGATTATTACACCTACTACAATTCCGTTCTGGATTTGGTGCAGCATTTCTTTGATTTTGACGACTTTTTGGGCGAATATGTCCCCGATCTTAATAGTTCAAAAAAAGCCGACCATTTTTTGGATATGGCGGACTTGTGTGGCGAGATTTACTTCGATCTTCATACCAAACATTTTAATACTGCGGTCTTAAATACAATTATGTTGTTGGATAAAAGTATAGTAGATAGTTCCAATACTTTTAAATCTTCCAAATTCCGAAAGCAGTTTTTGAAGTACGGTTCTTTCATGGCATCTTTGGCAGAAGCCGAAAATGCAGATGCAGCTAAGGTCGTTTTGGAAGGAACGGTAATGCCTGTGGGAAGTGCTCGTGTCAAACGAGATAACAAAAACAATGTATCCTTGAACGCTTATTTGGGAGCTTTTGGAGGAGGAGAATACTTGTCGGATTTAGGTGAATGGAAAGGCTCAATTGGCATTTACGCACCTGTTGGAGTGGCTTTTAGTTGGGGAAACCGAGACAGATTGACCAAAAAGGTGGACAAAGGTACATTGTTGCCCTACAAAAGAGACCGCTTAGAAAAGTGGCTTCAAACAGGGGATAAAGGTTTGTTGTCTAAAGACGAAAGGAAAGGCTTGGAAGATTTGCTTAAAAAACAGGAAAAAGGTTCTCTGTCTGAGAGTGAGGGAGATAGCTTAAAAACATTACTTAAAAAGCAGGAAAAGAGTTTGTTGTCCCCTGAAGAAAGAGATAGTTTACAACGGATTGTTGGAAAGAAAAAGATGTATCAATCCAGAGGTTCATGGTCTTTGTTTCTATCGGTATTGGACATTGGAGCAGTGACCGCTTTCAGAATTGATGATGACAGTACGGAGGTATTACCCGAACTGAGACTGGAAAACATCTTAGCTCCTGGACTTCACATCGTCAAAGGCTTTGCCAACTCCCCTTTGTCGTGGGGTGTGGGCATTCAGGCCGGTCCCATGTTGCGGACAATTCGTGGGGAAGAAGGGCTGGAGCCGAAAGCGATTTTTAACAACAAGCTGAATTATCGCCTTCACGCATTTTTGGCAGTGGACATTCCATTGATTAATTTCAAGACAAGAGATTGGTAGATTTTGCGGCCCATTTGATATTTGCTGAACTGTAATGTTCATTTTCACCTTTTCGTCTTCCAAAATGCGAAAGGCAGCATGATTATTTTGAGGAAGGGATTTCTGTAATAAAGTCACTGCTCTGTCGTATCGAGAACAGGAAGTAGCCTGCAATACATCGCCTGTTTCTTTTTCTCCTTCCAACTGCTTATAGTCATTAGCGACAACCAAAAAATTGTCTTTGACCAATCGAATAGAATATTGGGTAGGTGTTCGTTCAATTACTCGTAATTCACCGTTATTTTTACCAACCATCATCAATAGGCAGTCAGAAGCAATCGGTGTTTGACTCAACCGCTGAACGGCTTGAGAATAGTCTGATTCTTGTTCCAAAACATCTCTAATCAAAAAAGTGGTTGTTGGTAGGAAAAGGTTTTTCCATAGGGAATATCTAAGAGACGTTGCCAAACGGCTTGTTGAAATTCTGTACCAGGCGTGTGTAGCGGCACTTCAAAACTTTGGCGAGTTCCTTCAAAATATTCGGTCAATTCTCGTTTGACTTGGCGAATGTGTTCGTTTTCTCCAACGAGAATGGTGGCGTTTAGGCGTTTTTGGAGGTCTCTAAATTCGGTTTCGAGCATTTTTCGTTCCACAAATTCGAGTAAGCACAAACCTTGATTCGTTGCACAAGCAAACATAGGACCGAGCGGGGTGGTCAATCGGTGTATGTAAATAATGTTTTGGTCAGCACTCTGTTTTGGGGATTTGCCCACTACTTTCTTGAAGGTGTAGGCAAAACCGCTGAGGGATTCGTAGCCTGTATCGAAAGCCGAGTGAGTGACGCTTTTGCCGTTTTTGACTTCCTGAAATGCGATGTTGATGCGAATCATTCGCTGATAGGCATGAAAGGTGATTCCATAGTGTTTGTTGAACCACCGCCTCAAAAATTCTGGACTCAAACCGTTTTGGCGCAGTACATAGTCGGTGATTTTTTCTTTGGGGCTATTCGTCACCATTTGAATGGCTTTCACAACTTCCTCGGGAGCTTGATCAGCGTTTTCGGTAGGTTTGCAGATTTTGCAGGGGCGATAGCCGTTTTGAAGGAGTTCTTTGACTTCTGTGTAAAATTCTACATTCGCCAGCTTGGGTTTCCTAGCTCGGCAAGTGGGAATACAGAAAATGCCTGTGGTTTTCACGCCTGCATAAAAAATGCCGATAAACTGTTCGTTTCGTTCTACCAGTGCTTGGTAGTATTTTTGGATGTCGCTTGTGTTTTGAATTTGCATTGTTTTGTATTGTCTGATTATTTACTGCAAAGAACGGACAATTCCATTCTGCCTGCAACCGAATAATGGACAAGTATTTTTTCATTGTTACTATGGTGAAAAAGAGGAGTGGTTTATATTCAAGGGGAGTTTTGGCGTGTCTGTCTATGCTCATCCTTTTGCCTTTTTTCCACATGACTCGAAAGGAGCACTAATACAAATTCTTTTCACAACAGTTTTGAGAATGCTCAAATTCTACTCTGGGATTGTCTTACCCTTGATAGTCTATATAAAATCCTTTTTTGCTGCCTGTTTATTCAAATTTATTTTTATTAATTCTTTATTTAT
>JAUHXA010000149.1 GCA_030427245.1 Bacteroidia bacterium
GTCCATCGACTTTCCCATTCCCAAGTGATTCCTCCAAAACCCCAAATTCTTGTTGCCCTTGCGAACCACCAGAAAGTTCCTTTCCATCTAGCAGTTCCTGTTCAAAACCACCCGTCCACCTCTCCAAAACAATATGCCCATTCGTCCCTCCAAAACCAAAAGAATTCACCCCCGCAAAATCAACCTCTTTCAGCAAATGTTCCGTCACAATCTTACTCTTATCTACCAAGCCATTTTGCGAAACAAGCGACTCCTCCAAGTGAATACTCGCAGGAAGAATCCCCTTGTGCATCGCCAAAATCACCTTAATAATCCCCGACATTCCAGCCGCCGTCAACAAATGCCCCATATTCGACTTCACCGAACCTAACAAAGGCACATCATTTTTTATATCCTCGCGCTCGTTTGCAACGAGTGCGTCATTCGGCTGTCCCCAAAAACTATCAATTGTATTCACTTCCGTTTTATCCCCCAAAGGCGTACCCGTAGCATGACACTCCAAATACTCAATTTGATGTGGTTCAATTTCGCTATTTTGATACGCACGCTCCAAAGCCAACAACTGCCCCTTAGGATTTGGACTCAACAAAAATTTCCCTTTTCCATCATTCGACAAACCCACACCACTAATCAAAGCATGAATCTTGTCTCCATCCCGCACTGCATCCTCATACCGCTTCAAGACCAACATTCCAGCCCCTTCCGACGAAATCAGTCCTCCCGAATCCTTATCCAAAGGCGCAAATTTATCCCCTTCTTTGGAGTAGGCTCGGAAAATCGAAAAGCCCATGTGAATAAACAAAGGGTCGGCACAACTCACCGCCCCCGCCAACATCATGTTCGCCTTTCCCGTCTGCAAATAATCACACGCAAACTTAATCGCATACAAAGACGAAGCACACGCCGCATCCAACGCAAAATGCGCTTCCTCCAATCCCAACACATCCGCCACAATCGAAGCAGGCGAACTCGCAGTCGTAGCATCCAACTTCAAACTTTGCAGGGAAAACTCGCTGACACCCGAATTCCCCCTTTGAAGGGGGTAGGGGGATGTCTTAGGCGACGTTTGACCGGTCACCAACTCCTGCAACCCCTTCTCCAAAGTCCCTGTATAAAACTCCGAAAGATGGTCATGCGACTTCCTTGTTGGAAAAGACAAATTCCCCAAAATCAGCCCACAATCTTTCAGTCCTTTTTCAGTCCTCCAATACCCACTGTCCTTCAATGCCTCCTTCGCCACATACAGCGACCATTTGTGAATATCATCCAAACACCCCAGTAGTCCTTCCTTCAAGTCGTATTCTTCTGCCGCAAATTCAAAATTCCGAATAAACCCACCTTTCAGCGAATAGCATTTATCGACCTTCCCTTTTTCGGGATGGTAAAAATGCTTCGTATCAGCTCCAAAATCCGTTTCGGTAGCTGTCGTTGTGACATCCTTTTTGTTGATAAGATTTTGCCAAAGCTCCTCCATATTTTTGGAGCCTGGAAAAAGACCTGAAATGCCGATGATGGCTATTTTATGTTGCATAAATTAATAATTCCTTGTTTTAATTTTGGCAGTTTGTTATTTCCACTTGTTTTGAGTGATTTGTCATATTGTAAATATCTTGTGAGGTACTTCAACGATTTCAATTTCTCTCCAAAATTTCTTGTTTCAACCTATAGCAGCCAAATCCTTCAACAAGATTCTTTCAGAATGACACTTGAAAAATGTACCTGTGCCTCCCACTCGTTCAACTGTTGGCAAGGTTGAAAACCGTTGCCAAAGTTTCCCTTATTCCTCCGAAACCCCAAAACTTGTGCTGTCAAGCATCTACCACTTCAACCCCTTACTCACCGTCACTTCAGCCCCTTCCGACCGCATAAACACCTTCCCTCTATCATCAAAAGCCGAAATATCACACAACATCTTAAACGGCGTACTACTTTTCACCTCCAAAGCCACCTTAAACGGAGTATCAAAAGGCAAAGCCTCAAACACCTCCACCAATTTCGTATTCAAAGGCAAACTCGCTGCATCGTGAAAATGCTTCACCCAAATCAACATCGCTTGGTACTGAATATCTGTCAAAAACGAATTCACACTCCTCACAGGAAACTGTCCTTGCGCCTCCGCACTCACTTTCGGCAAATAACACTGCATCACCAAACCCTGCTCATCAATCTCCAAGATACTCTCAACTCCCTGAAAATAAGCATCGTGAAACAAAGTTCCATCCCCATAAAACCGTTTCCCATCCATTGCAGTAGCAGCCGAGTTCTGCGCTATACGAGCAAGTTCCTTTCCATCTAGCAGTTCTTGTTCAAAACGTCCCTTTCTGACGACTACGTTGGCTCTGTAATGAAACGTTGGTCGCCCATTCGCTCCTTGACTCCAAACCGTTCCTTCAAAACGAATCTCATCCTTACCTTTCTCCAATTCCTTTACATCCACCACATAATCCGTTGCCTGATTCCCATCAAAAACAATCCCTTTAAACAATCTCGTATTTTCTACTCTCGCAATTTTGTAATCGGGATACAATTGTTCACAACTGTTTGCAATCCAACTAATCGCATTCACAATCGGCAAAACAGGATTTCCGCCAATCACATGATGCTGCAAAAACGGATTCGCCTCCACCGTCAATTTTCGGTGAATGCGGTGAGCTTGTAGGTGTTCGCCAATATGACTTTGCGCCAAAGGTAGAACGCTACCTACGACGACTTGTGCTTCTGATTTGTTGGCTTTCGACAATTCATATGCCATCAACCATGCGCCCGCATCTTGTGGAATCAACTGAACACCATGTGCTTCAAACATTTTCTTCAAGCCAGGACTCACCATTCCACCATCCCATGCGCCCCAATCAATCGAGACAACATGGCAATTTGGATGGTTCTTTTGGAACAAATGTGCTGATTTGTTGAGGATTTCGTTGGCGATTGCATAGTCCGTTTGTCCATTGTTGCCGTAAAAACCAGCGACCGAAGAAAACAAAACCAAATGCTCCAAAGTCATCGGATTCACACATTGCAGCAAAGCCAAAAGCCCTTCCGTTTTTACTGAATAGACTGCTTCAAAATCCCACTCTGTTTTGTTTTCAATCAACTTATCCGCCAAACGACCAGCCCCATGAATTACACCTGTTATTTTGCCCAATTGCTGTTCGGCTTTTGCTACGGCTGACTTCAATTCTCCAACATTCAACACATTGACTGCCAAGTAAACTGCCTGTCCGCCATAAGCTTCAATATCCGTTAAGGTTTGTTTGATTTCTCGTTTGGAAGCCAACCCGTTGAAGATTTTGCCTACTTTGGCAGGAGTTGGTTTTTCACCTTTTGCCTTCAACTCTTGCATGATGAGGCGTTTCAATTGCATCGCATCCGTTACGCCTTTGAAGGCTGCGGGTTCGTCCCCTTCAACTGATGAACGTCCCAACAAAATGAATTTGCATTGGTGCAATTCTGCCAGTTTTTTCACGCAAGTAGCCGTCACACCTTTTGCGCCACCGCTGACCAAAAAGACCGAATCTTTGGTGATTTCTGTCGCTAAGTTTTCATTGGAGGGAATCTCGGTAGGAACGGTCGTGAGGGTAAAGCGTCCTTTGTCGTTGTGGCAAACTTCTACAATTGTGGCATCGGGGTCGTGCATTTCACTCATGACCAATTTCGCTGCTGTTTCAGCTTCAAAATTGGGCGACAAATCCACTGCTCTACAAAAAACAGATGACCATTCAATGTTCAAAGATTTGGTCATACCAAACAATCCACCTCCAACAATCGAGGTTTTGCCATCGTTTTGTGTGCCGAGTGCGCCATCTAATTGTGTAACGGTGAGGAAGCTCGCTCTATGGTAGGTTTTGCCGAGTGTTTGAAGGCTTTTAGCAATGTGTTTGGCAGCGAAAAAGACCGTTTTGACGATGGCTTTTTCGGCTGCAAAATGTTGGGCGAAATTGCCGCCACTGAATCGCAAATGTGGATGCAAATGGATGAATGCACCAATTTCGCCTTGTGCTTTAACAATGTTTTGGAGGGTTGATTGGATATTGGTATCGCTTGTTTCCTCCAATGTAAAACGTTCAACACCATTAGGTAATTTTGCTTTTGCGGCTATCACTGAATTTGGCAAGCTCAAAACTGCCACCTTTCTATCTTCTTTCAACAAAGCTGCCACGACTTTTGCAGTTAGCTCTGTTCCTTCTTCTACAACGATTGTCGTATGCGTTGAAGGAAAGGTGGTTTCCAAGTAATCGGGTTGTGGCAAATACCCCAATTCAACGGTTGCCCTTTGGACTCCTTCATTGGAGTTTGGAGGTAACATTATGGTGTTGAAAGCCGTTGTTTTTGCTTCAATAATTGAAGGCTCGATAGCAACGGCTACCTTGTTACGACTTAGCCCTACACCATCACTTTTTTTTTTACTGCAACGCCACTCGCTTTCTCTGCAATGTAATCAACCACTTCTTGAAGTGTTCTCAACTCCGCCAATTCATTCGGCTCTATTCCTTCAATATTTGGATGTGCTTCTTGGACTGCGCCAAAAATTTCAACACGTTTGATACTGTCAATTCCCAAATCCGCTTCCATGTCCATTTCCAATTCCAACATTTCGGTTGGATAACCTGTCTTTTCGGCTACTACCTCCAATAAAGAAGATGTCAAGACTTCAAGTTGTTGTGAATTGTCATCACGAACCCCTTGGGTGTCGGCAAGTTGTTCGCTCACTTTTGTCTCGCTTCTCACCCCGAGATTTCGGGGCAAGCTTTCTTGCTTCTCGCTTCCTAAATTTCCCGCTTTTGCAGCAATGTAATCCACGACTTCTTGAAGCGTTCGCAATTCTGCCAATTCGTTGGGTTCGATTCCTTCAATATTTGGGTAGGCTTCTTGTACTGCACCAAAAATTTCAACACGTTTGATGCTGTCAATTCCCAAATCCGCTTCCATGTCCATTTCCAATTCCAACATTTCGGTTGGGTAGCCTGTCTTTTCGGCGACTACTTCAAGGAGGGAATCTGTGAGAATTTTGAGTTGTGCACCATTGTCACCGCTCAAACGTTGCCGAACCCTTTGGGTGTCGGCAAGTTGTTCGCTAACATTTGTCTCGCTTCTCACCCCGAGATTTCGGGGCAAGCTTTCTTGCTTCTCGTCTCCTAAATTTCCCGCTTTTGCAGCAATATAATCCACTACTTCTTGAAGTGTTCGTAATTCTGCCAATTCGTTAGGTTCGATTCCTTCAATATTTGGGTAGGCTTCTTGTACTGCACCAAAAATTTCAACACGTTTGATGCTGTCAATTCCCAAATCCGCTTCCATGTCCATTTCCAATTCCAACATTTCGGTTGGGTAGCCTGTCTTTTCGGCGACTACTTCAAGGAGGGAATCTGTGAGAATTTTGAGTTGTGCACCATTGTCACCGCTCAAACGTTGCCGAACCCTTTGGGTGTCGGCAAGTTGTTCGCTAACATTTGTCTCGCTTCTCACCCCGAGATTTCGGGGCAAGCTTTCTTGCTTCTCGTCTCCTAAATTTCCCGCTTTTGCAGCAATATAATCCACTACTTCTTGAAGTGTTCGTAATTCTGCCAATTCGTTAGGTTCGATGCCTTCAATGTTTGGATGGGCTTCTTGTACTGCGCCAAAAATTTCCACACGCTTGATGCTGTCAATTCCCAAATCCGCTTCCATGTCCATTTCCAACTCCAACATTTCGGTTGGGTAGCCTGTCTTTTCGGCTACTACTTCAAGGAGGGAATCTGTGAGAATTTTGAGTTGTGCACCATTGTCACCGCTCAAACGTTGCCGAACCCTTTGGGTGTCGGCAAGTTGTTCGCTCACTTTTGTCTCGCTTCTTGCTTCTCGCTTCTTGCTTCCTAAATTTCCCGCTTTTGCAGCAATGTAATCTACCACTTCTTGAAGCGTTCGCAACTCCGCCAATTCGTTTGGTTCGATGCCTTCAATGTTTGGATGCGCTTCTTGGACTGCGCCAAAAATTTCCACACGTTTGATGCTGTCAATTCCCAAATCCGCTTCCATGTCCATTTCCAACTCCAACATTTCCGTTGGGTAGCCTGTCTTTTCGGCTACTATCTCCAAAATTGTGTTTATGTATTTAGGTGTTTGGGTGTTTACGTTTTTTTGTACGGGTGTTGGAGTACTCACTGTATTATGCGAGCTACTTCTTTCTATTTCCAATTTCTGTTCAAAGCTGCCTCCACCGTTCAACTGTTGACGAGGTTGAGAACCGTCGTCAAAGTTTTCACTCACCTTGTCAACAGTCGGAGACTTTGACAACGGTTGAAGTGGCTGAACTGACACCTGACCATTCGTACTCCCTTCCTCCAAAATAGTAACTTGTCGATTCATCAAGTCTATGAAGGCTTGTGAAGTTTTGGTTTGTTCTTGCAAGTATTGCTGGATGAATTGAGTATTTTGGCTTTGTTGCGTTTGGAACTGCGTCATTGCCTTTTGGAGATTTTCGAGCATCTCCTTTTGAAATGATGTCATATCTTCTGTTGCTGATTGATGTGTTTGGTTGGTATTGGGATAATGTCCAT
>JAUHXA010000070.1 GCA_030427245.1 Bacteroidia bacterium
TATTTGGCTCATATGATTGCCCAAATCACCTACTAATTTGTCGAAACTTAATGGTTTTTTTTGCATCGGTTTTTCTTGCAAAAATATCTTATTTTCACTATAATAGCCTACTTTTAGAATTGCTGAAATACACAGACGTTTTAGTAAAACGTCTCTACAAAAACAGAATAGAATGAACATTCAGATAAAAGACAAAAAAATAGGCGAAGAATATCCTACCTACATCATTGCAGAACTATCGGGCAATCACAACCAAGATTTTGATTTGGCAGTCAAAACCGTTTATGCTATGAAGGAAGCGGGTGCGGATGCGGTCAAACTGCAAACCTATACGGCAGATACCATCACCCTCAACAGCGAAAAACCCGACTTCAAAACCCGTGCAGACAGTCTTTGGGCAGGACAAAAATTACACGATTTGTATCAAGTCGCTTACACACCCTGGGAATGGCAGCCCAAGTTGAAGCAGTTGGCAAATGACTTGGGAATGCACTGTTTTAGTTCCCCTTTCGACCCAACATCGGTTGATTTTTTGGAGCAAATGAACGTTCCTGCCTACAAAATTGCTTCCTTCGAAATTACCGATATTCCCCTCATCAAGTACGCTGCTTCAAAAGGGAAACCCATCATCATGTCCACAGGTATAGCCGATATTGCAGATATAGATTTGGCAATTGCAGCTTGTCACAGCGTTGGGAATCATCAAATTGCATTGTTGAAATGCACTTCTGCTTACCCTACACCTTTGGAGGATGCTCACCTTCAAAACATTCCTTTCCTTCAATCCAAATACAAAACAGTAGTTGGGTTATCTGACCATACTTTGGGCACAATCGTACCGATTACAGCAGTCGCTTTGGGTGCAAGAATTGTGGAAAAGCATTTTATTTTAGACCGCAATTTGGGAGGCGTAGATTCTGCTTTTTCATTGGATGCGATTGAGTTTAAAGAAATGGTGGACAGCATCCGAAATGTAGAAAAAGCATTGGGGCGAAAAGACTATTTCCTTTCCGAAAAAGGCAAACGTGCTAAAGTGTCGGCTCGTTCACTCTATATCACTCAAGACATGAAAAAAGGGGATGTATTTACGCACGAAAATGTGCGCTCGGTTCGTCCTGCCTATGGTTTGCATCCACAATATTTGGAAGAGGTTTTGGGGAAGAAAGTGGCAGAAGATGTGGAGGCTGCAACGGCTTTGAAGTGGGAGTTGGTAGAAAAATAATGTGTATTTGATTTTTAAATAAAAAGGTTCTTTGAAAATTTGGTTAGTAGGAGTAAAAAAGACTTTTGACTTATAATGGGTTATGATTAGCTTTGAAAAGGCGTTTGATTCTCAATTTATTGTGAAAATTGTCATAGTTTTTGTTATTATTGTATTTTTTTTAAAAAGTATAGTAAAAATAGAGAAATGAAGCTAAAATTATTTATGCTAATTTACATAGTTTTGAGTCTCAGTTCGTCAATAATGGCTCAAAGTTTTCAAAGAACTTTTGGTTTAGAAGGTGACGATGTAGGGAGTTCTATTCTAAAATTTTCAGATAGTTACGTGATTAGTGGTTTTACAGATAGTGATGGGGAAGGCGATTTAGATTTATTAATGATGGAAATTGATAGTCAAGGAACTCCAATTTGGACAAAAAAATATGGTACAACAATAGATGATTTTCTGCGGACTACCATTAAAACGATAGATGGAGGATTTGTAAGTATTGGAGAAACTGGCGAAAATATACTAGTATTAAAAACCGATCGAATGGGAAATGTCCTTTGGTCGAAAAGCATTGGAGGGGGGAATTCTGAGAGAGGTTTTAGTATTCTTCAAAATACAGATGGAAGTTTTGTATTGATTGGTGATACTCATAGTTATGGAGCTGGATTGAGGGATTTGTTAGTCGTGAAAATTACAGAAAACGGTGAATTGATTTGGTCTAAAACGTATGGAAATCAACTGGATGAAGCAAGTACTGATTTCACAATGACTGACGACAATGCTTTTGTAATTGTAGGAGTTGAAACCAGTCTTGCTCAAGGTTTTGGTATATTGGCTTTAAAAATAGATCAAGACGGAAATCCTATTTGGACGAGAAGCTTAGACGGTTCTGGAAACGACCATATTGATGCTATCTATGCAAATTCAGATGGAGATTTCGTACTTTATGGGCATACACTTTCTTGCAGCTCAGACTACAATAATATCGCTATCAAGATAAATGATACTGGTGAAACCACATGGAGTTATACCTATGGAGAAGGTTTGGATGACAAGGGAATATCTATTACAAAAACGCCACAAGATGCTTATTTATTAAGCAGTTATTTTGTCAATACCATTCAAAATGATAAAATTGATTTAGAAATAATTGAGATAAATGACAACGGAATTGTACTGAATAACAAAATATATGGGGGTCAAGAAAACGACCGTCCATTTTGGGGGCCATCTAATGGTATTACTACTTGGGGAAATAATGGTTTTGTGCTGCCTATTTATACTGAATCATATGGACAAGGAGGAAAAGATATTCAAATTATTCAAGATGATTTTGCCACAAATTTAGACTGCAATATAAAATCTATAAACACTTTTGAAACACCTTGCTCATTGAACAATTCAGCTATCACTTTACAAGTAATAGAGGTAAATGTTAGTATCAGCAATTTATTTTTAGATGGTGAAGATATAAATTTATTGGAAACAGAAATTTGCTGCAATATCACTGCCGAAATTAACGGAAAGACCACTATTTGTAAAGGCGAAAATGCTGCTCTATCCGCAAGCGGAGGACAACTTTATGTTTGGAGTCCTGCCCAAAGTTTGGACAACTCAAATTCTGCTAATCCGACTGCTTCTCCCTCGATAACAACCATTTATCACGTAACTGTTTCTACTGAAAATGAATGTACTGGTACTGCAAGTACAGAAGTTGTAGTAAATCCTCGTCCAAGTTTTAACATTATTCCTCCATCTATTTTATGTGAAGGTGAAAGTACAGAACTGAGTTTTGGAAATCAAACTTTTGCAGCTTATTTGTGGGAAGATGGTTCAATGAATTCAACTTTAGAGGTCAATGAAGGAGGATTCTATTCTGTAACCATTACGGATGAGAACGGATGTACTGCAAATACCGTTACTGAGGTTATTGTACACTCTTTACCCGCTCCAAATTTGCCTTCTACCATGAATATCTGTGAAGGAGAAACCATTGAATTGGCTTTACAAAATCAAACTTTCGACAATTATTTGTGGGAAGATGGTTCAAGTAATCCAGCTTTAACCATAAGTGAGTCGGGAACTTATTCATTGACAGTTACAGACACCAACGACTGCACAGGAGTTGGAAATACAGAGGTAATCGAGTTTTCCGCTGAACCTCCTGTTTTTGACTTAGGCGTAGATGTACTCACAATTTGCCAAGATTCAACAGTAGTTTTACAAATAGAGGAAGGTTTTGACAGCTATCTTTGGTCAGATGGAAGCACACAGAATTTTTTGACCATCGTAGAAGCTGGAAACTACAAAGTAACGGTGTCAAATAGCTGTAATTCCGTATTTGTTTCGGCTATTGATTCCATTACAGTAATAACAGAGGATTGCAGTGAAGGAGAGGAAGAAGAGCCCGATTCAGACAATCCTCAAAAAATAGTCGTTCCAAGTGCTTTTTCTCCCAACGAAGATGGCATTAACGATGCCATGAGAATTTGGCATACCAAAGACATCGAAATCGTAGAGTTCTCCATTTACAACCGTTTTGGAAACCTCGTCTTTACGACTGACAACTCCATTGAAGGGTGGAATGGAATCTACAAAAATCAACTTCAAGATATTGGAGTCTATGCCTACTATATTCAAGCCATTGATAACGAAGGCAACACTATTTTGAAACAGGGAAATTTTACCTTGATTAGGTAAGGGAAATTTTGAATTTGAGTTTTTTAATTCCGCAAATACTCCACCTCATGCACCTCCGTCAATTGTGGCATATCCAATATCCGAAGCATCGAGGTCATGCTTTTGGCTTTGATTTGTGTTTTGCGTCTTGCGTAAATATTAGCGAGGCTCGTTTCGACATAGACGATTTTGATTTTGGGTTTGTAAACCAACAAAGTGCGAACCAATTTCTCACGAATGCGGGGGCTTAAATTGGTGCTGTTCCAAATAAAAGGCTGTTTTTTTCTGCAATATTCTTTCGCCAACTCATAGGCGTATTGCACCACCTTACCCTGCCCATCCTTGTCCGAAAAACGGATGTTCAATTCTTCACGAACAGCATCCAAACTAATGACAGGTAAACCTTTACCATACTTTTCGATGTAAGTGTCCTTACCACTTCCTGCAATCCCAGCCATCAAAATCACTTCAAATTCGGTTTCATCGTATAGTTCGGCAAGATAGTCACTATCAGACTGAAAATACTGCACACGACTATGGTCGTTGAAGAATGGCTTGGACTGAGTAAAACAATCGTTTTCCAAACACAATTCTTTGAACAATTCTATTCGGTACAAATAATCGTCTTGGTCTTCACTGATACGCCCCAAAACATCCGCTTTCGCCAATAGATAAATCCACTCATTTGGCACTCTCAGACTCGCTGCAATGACGGACTTATTCGGAAATTGTTTCTCCAAACACCAAATCGGCAGACCATGCAATCGTACCAAAGCACATATCTGTTCCCGAACTTCAAAGTCGCTGTCCCATAACAATTGCCGAGCGATTTTTTCACCCACCAACGCGTGTTTGGGCGCACGAATCACCCCATCGACCAAAGTTGTACATACAGGTTTGGCGACATCGTGTAATAGGGCAGCAAAAAGTAAAATCTGTTTTTCGTCTTGCTCCAATGTTTGAAACTCCTTCAATTGCAGCAATTCCTCAAGGACCATTAGCGTATGCACATACACATCTCCTTCCGCATGAAAAGCAGGTTCTTGTGGGCATTTCTTCATCGCTTCAATCCACTCAAACTCCTCCAAAACTTGCCATTGGAATTGGTTATTTTGCAATAGAGCGCTCATGCCATAACCTTGCCCTGCGCCAGTTGCGGGTCCAATGTTCATCGGTCTTAACGTGATTTTTTCGGACATACTTCAATACATTTTTACTAAATTCATCCACTCCAAAACTTCCCGAATTGCGGCAAACAAACCCCTCACATTCCCCTCCCAAAGCGCTGCCTTTCGCCATTCCTTCAGCAATTGCAGTTTGAAGAGAATCGGCAGTGAAATGTTCCTTTTGAAGAATAGGAACTGTTGGTAAATCAATCATTGCAGCGTAAAAACAAACGTCTTTCCACGACAACCAAACATCGCCTTCTCGTACTGCAAAGACATAAAAATAGGACTTTAATTCGGTGTATTCAATGCTATGAACACCATACAGATTTTCTCCAAAAAACTCCAATTCTCCCAAATCATTTTGAACCCGTGCCCAAATTTGATTCATGTTTTTTGCCCACGGATTGCGGGTTGGTGCAGCATGAGAACGGGCATACACACCCGATTTTTTTAAGCAGGTATTTTCCCCATCCAGCTTTTCCGTGATGACGATTTCGTGCTGCAATATCGCCTCCCAATTCTGCTGAATTCGGTCGTCAGAGGTCGTACCTTTGGAGAAAGGGAAATGATAGGTTCGGCTGTATTTTCGGCTTTGCATGACTTTAGAAGATGGTGAAATTGTTTTAAGGGAACAGGGATTTGTTTGAAATCGTTCCAAAATAGAGAAACTTCGACAAGGCTTGAAAACTTTGTCGACAGTTGAACGGAGGGGCGACCTTACTTCACTTCAACTGTTGCCAAAGTTTTCGTTGTTTGATTTTCTCGACGGAGCGAGTGGAAATCTTGACAACACCTGAAAGGTTTGTTAACGATTGGAACGGGAAATGTTCGTCACCGCTTCAACTGTTGCCAAAGTTCTCGCTATTTTTAAAGTCATCAGAAACTTTTGTTTCCCTTATATTGTTTTCTTCAAAACATTTCCGAGCATACAAAAACAAAAGAAAAAATGATTACTTCTCTTAGCCAATTGGATTTGAACAAGCGTTACACCTATGCAGATTATCTTCTTTGGCAATTCAAAGAAAGAGTAGAATTATTGAAGGGGCGGTTGTTGCCTATGGCTGCTCCAAATGTGAAGCATCAGCGTATTTCCAGCAACCTACAGGCAAGACTATACAATCATTTTTTCGGAAAAAAATGCGATGTTTTTGCAGCCCCTTTCGATGTTCGATTACCACTTCCCAAATCTAAAATCAAGGGAAACAAAATAGATACCGTGGTTCAGCCAGATTTATGTGTAGTTTGCGACGAGGACAAATTAGACACACAGGGTTGTGTAGGCGCACCAGATTTGGTGGTGGAAATTTTGTCACCTGGCAATTCAAAGAAGGAGATGAAAGACAAATTTGAATTGTATCAAGAAGCGGGTGTATTGGAATATTGGGTGATAGACCCCGAACACAATTTGGCTTTTGCTTATCATTTGGACGATACCACGAAAAAATTTGTTTCAGATATTCCCATGGCTGCTTTGACTGACGAAGATGCTTTGACCTCCAAAGCGTTTGAAGGATTGGAGATTACATTGAAAGATATTTTTCCAAAATAAAATGCAGCTGAATTTCAAATCCCAAACTCCCGTCTTTCCTCCTTCCCCAATTCATACAATTTCCCCGCCCGTTCCACAATTGCATCCATATCCACCAACCATTTGCGAACACAACCATCCTTAGAAGCCGAATACACCAAACTACCATCCTCTGCTGCAAAATCAGCCGAAATCACTGCCGCCCGATGCCCTTCCAATTCCGCCAATAATTCCCCTTCCAAACTCCAAATCTTCACTCCGAAATCATCCGAAGCCGTCAAAAAATGGGTACGGTCGGGAGACAGACGGAGACAGTTGATAGCTCCTCGATGCGCCTCTTTTTGCCAAAGAATTTGCCCCTTTCCATCCCAAAAAGTGAGAAAACCCCTTGTATCGGCAGTCAAAAAGCCCGATTGCAAGGATTCACCCACAAAAGCCGCTTGAAGAATAGGGTTGCCGTTAGTAGAAGACAAACGCAAAATCTCTTGGCCCTTCACATTCCACACACGAGCCGTTGCGTCTTCCGAGGCGGTCAATAGATGTATACCATCTGCCGACCAAGCCACCGACCAAACCGTTTTATCGTGTCCCTTTGCACCCAAAGGAGTAGAATCGGTTGAGGGGGGCAAAGTAGGGGTTTCTCTGGGACTTGCAGGGTTAGAATAAGCCTCTTCCGATTGTTCGATGTATTGGTCTTGGCGTTTTGGGTCGAATTCACGCATCAATTGAGCCACCAATTCTTCGATTTTTTTTCCTTCCACGTTCAAAATACGCTGACCATCCGCTACTCGCCAAACCTTCACACTGCCATCCTCCGATGCACTTGCCAAGCGTTTGCCATCGGGTGAAAACGCCAAATCCGTCACAACTGCCTTGTGACCGACTTCTGCCAAAACCTGCTCTTCGAGTTCTTTCATTTTGTCTTGCTGTTCCTTTGCAGTCAGCGAAAAAAAGTTTTGCATTGCCTCGTCTTGCAGTTGAGCGAGCGAGATGCTACGCATCGTATTTTTTGCAGCAGAAGGAGTGATTTCTTCCAAGCTCTTGTTCCAAAGTCGAATAGGTGTGCTATCGCCCGCCGTAGCAAAGGTATTTCCATCGGGTGAAAAAGCCACGATTTCTGCAAAACGCTCTCTGAAATTGGTTTCTTCAAACGAATAACTTTGGACGCTGTTGTTCTCCAAGTCCTTCAAAGCCAATCGTTGAGGCTGTGCCATCAACAGAGTCTTGGTTTTTGGATGAATCACCAAATCCTGAATGACCTCTTTTTCCCAAGTCATTTCCTCCCAAAAATTCACCTCCAAACGCCATTGATAGACTTGTCCATTTGCCAAAGCCCAAATTCGCCGACGATCACGACTCCACATAAGTCGGTTGATGCGCTGCATATCGCCCGATAAATCCACCACCTCCTCCAGTTTTTCGTTTAGCCATTTCAAATTCGCATAACCAAACGATGCCACGATTTGCAGTTCCTTTTCGTGCTTATTGCAGACCGCCAAAGTCGTCAATTCTTCGTCAAAAACCTTGCTGCCGATTTCTTCCAATGTTTCCAGATTCACCAATTGCAGCGTTTTGCCGCCCCACAAAGCCACTATATTGTCGCTTTCATCAAAACGCAAAGCCTCGACTTCAAAAGAAACAGAGAGTTTCAGAGGAGGTTTGTCTGAATTTATCTCCCACAAAAACAAAGCTTTGTCCTGCACATACAGCACTTGCAGCCCCTCAGCATGAGGTCGAAAAGCCGCTACTTCCAGACTTTCCTGTTCTTCACCGAAAGTTTGCAGCGCAGTTCCCGAAAGGTCAAAAACTTCAACAATTGCATTGCGCTTCAATAGGTGAATCTGTTGATTGTCAGCCGAAAACTGAATGTCGAGGTAATGCAGCAAAGGTTGATTCCAACATTTGCCTTCTTCTTTACCTTTGGCGACCTTTGCAAACCGCTTGCTTCTGAATCTACGCTCAGTCGAGTCCGTATTTGCTTCCGCAATACTCACCTTCATCAATTGCTGACCATTGGTTTTCCACAGCTTCAATTGGAGAGACGTATCCAAAGCCGCAATCTTACCATCGCTCGAAAAACAAGCCATTGCCATTTGTTCCGAATCCTGCAAAGTCGCCTTTACCTTGCCTTCAGAATTGTACAATTGTGCCTTTGCGTGACCCTTCATCACCAAAACTGCTTCCTCTTTTGGGCTAAAAACCAAGTCCTTTGCGCCATTCACATTCTTCAATTTTTGGTACAAGGGAGCTTTGTAGAATGTCTGAAAAAAGGCTCGTTTGCTCAGCGCATTTGCCTGCAATTGCGTGTGTGCATATTCCGCCAAACGATAGGCAACCGTTTGGTCTTGCAGCATACCTGACAAAGCCTTGGAACACAACATCAAATGCAATTCGTCTGGAGTCCATTTTCTCATACCCGACCGTCCTTTTTCCACCAATTGAATGTCTTGTAGATTGAGTGGACGCATTTCGAGACTGAACTGATTGAAGTCGAGTTGATTGCGTAGAACTCGGCGAGCTTGTTGCCCAAGCGTATTCGAGCTATTATAGGTGTGTACCACCCATTTTGCCAAGGTGTCGTGCGCCAATCGAGTTTTTTGTCGGGCTTTGTCGGTGTTTTGATTGGGGTCAATGAGGAGGTAAAATTCTTGTAGTTTGTTGAGCAATTGAGGAAGCAAATGACTTTTGTGGGCATAAAGCAGCATCAATTCCTTGCGTTGTTGGCTCGTTGCCGTTCCCAAATCGGTGACATGACTCGCCAACAAATCCAAAATCAAACCACTTTTTCGGGCTTCCGTCATTGCGGCTTCTTTCAGTGCCTCAATTTTCTTCAATTGCATCCGCAAAAAACTGTCCATCCACAAGCCTTCATTGGTCAATTGCCGATACATCGCCCATCTAAACACAGGTTTTTCGGCATTTTCAGCCTGTGCCATTTCCCACAGCCGAGAGAGTAAAATTTGCAGTACGGGGGCAATCGGTGATTCGGGGTCTTTCAGTAGGTCGTCCGCTATCTGCGCCGCCAAAGATTCTTCTTCATTCGCCAAGACTTCAATGCTCAATTTGTACTGAGCTTTGGGGCGAGGTCGTTCGGTGATTCCTTCAACGGCTTGAATGATGTCGTCTCGTTTGAGTCGCTCCAAAAAAACTTCCGTATAAGCCATTTTTGCCGTTTCAAAAGCCAATTTGATTTCTGCAAAATATTCTTTTCGGTACGCTAAAATCACCTTGCCTTTGGGGCGTTCTGTTCCTTCAAAAATGTGTTGAAGGGCTGCAATGAAGGTTTGCAGTTCTCGCTCGGGATGAAATTGAGGAGTGCCTTCCTGCAATGCTTTTTCACCAAAATCAAAAGGTCGGGTAAATGCTTCTTCTACTTGGTCTAAAATAACAATCAGGGGCTTTTGCAGCTTTTCTTCCATCTCCAACCAAAGGGTTTTCAGATTGGAGAATGCTTCAAAGGGAAAATTCAGGGCTTTTGCTTTGGGTGCTAACCCTTGTTTCATACTTTCCAACAAGCCCCATTTTTGATTTCGGCGAATATACAACACTTCATGTTGCACCTTCAATCTTGGAGTCAAACCACCCGCCAACAAGGAGGATTTTCCCACGCCCGACTGACCATGTAAGTGAATGATGGCGGCTTTGGTTTGTGCGGTTTCTTTTTTTGCCGTGGCTTTCACCTTGTCGTACAATTCCCAAATCTGAAAATCTCGCCCAAAAAACAATTCGGCATCTTCTTCTCGAAACCACTCCAAATAGCGGTAAGGTTTTTCGGGTAGCGGATGCGGTGGGAGAGGAGGCAGGCTGAAAAGTGGGTCTTTGGCGGCAAAGGGTAAGTTCCACGTCCGAACTTTTGCTGCGCCTTCTCGCACGTAAAAATCCCACGGAAAGCGGTCAACAGCGGCTTGATGTCTATTGGAAAACAACTTCCTCATAGAAGTTCCCCGCTTGATTTTGACTGAAGCGGCTGCCTCTCGAAACGACTGCCCGATTCCGTCTCCTGCTGCCAAGCTGTTGTAGAAATGTATGGCAAATTCGGTGGCTACTTCATCATCAATCGCTTGTGAGGTGGCTATTACTGCCCCAACATTTGCCTTCAATAAATTGTCGACTTGATTCTGCGTAGAACAGCCATTCAAAAACACCAATTCCAATCCGCTTTGCTGCCCTAAAAAATCTGCAAAGCCATCTGCATGAGCCAATTGCACTCGCTCTTTGTTTTCGGTTTCCAGTGCCAGATGGTCGCCTCCTGCATGTCCTCCAAAATGGAAAACGGCAATTTGTCGAGGATATTTGTTGAAGACTTCCAATATTTTGTCCACTGTTGCTTCCTTCAATATCTCGATTCGACACAATCGTCCTTCAATTTTTTGCAGCACGTTTTGTACTTTTTGACATTCAGTATCCAAATTGCGGAGGAAATGGGCTTCGTTGGTGGTGTTATTGGCGAAAGCTAAGAAGATGATGGGTTTGGCTGGATTTGGCATAGTGAGGATTTCATTGGATGAAGCTGTTTTCAAAAATTAAGATAGAGAAGAATGTGAAAAATAATAAATATGGATAAAATCATTCTACCAATCTACATGTATTTATCCCGAAAGTTCGTACTTTTTTAGAAGAGAATATTCAATCGAGCATTTTTTTTTCTGACTTGCGAGCAAAGTAATCCCCTGCAAACGATACCTAATAGAAGTTCAGATTCAAATGCAAAAACCAGATTCAAAGAAGTAGGTGGTCTAAATATAAATGGATCAAAAAAATTGCAGCTCATTTTTGTTATACCAAATTGGCGTTAATGAATGTGAAATTGCGGTCAAAAAAATTAATTTCACAGGTCGTTTTTCGCTTTTCCTATTTCTTTTGGTATTATTGTCACTTGAAACAGACTTGAAGGGCAAGGTAAATGATGAAGTTTGCTGATTTTTGTATTGTGTCGAAGCAAATAAACAACAGAACAAACTATAAAATAATAAGTCTCTTATGAAACAATTCAACAACAATTTTAAGCTGATGTGCTTGTGTATGTTGGCAATCGGTTTTTTAATCGCTTGTGGCAGTAGCAGCACAGACTATGAGGTAGTTGATACAGGTGAATCAACTACCAACACAAAAAAAAGTTTTGCAGTAGATGAAAGTGGGGCAGATCCTTCGGTTTCTGCTGAGCTGGGAGGTAAAGGTTTTGGAGCGATAGCAGATACACTGGGTTTTGTGACAAGTGGTGAGTTTAACAAAGTCGGTACAACAGAAGCCAAAAAAGGAGGAAGCATTACAATGGCTTGGATTGACATGCCTAAAACGCTCCGATATATTGGGAAGGATGCGAATACAACCCAAAATTGGATTGTAAGTAGCTTGGTTTATGAGGGCTTATTGGGGCAAAATACACAGACCCAAGAATTTTTACCTGCTTTGGCTTCGCATTGGAAAATTTCGGAAGACAATATGACTTATTGGTTTCGTATTGACCCTCGTGCTCGTTGGGCAGATGGGAAGCCTGTGGTGGCAGAAGATGTGGTGGAAAGTTGGAAAATTCGAGTAGATCCTGGCATTGAGTCTCCTTCTACGAACGGTACTTATTCAGAAAACTACGAAGAACCGAAAGCACTGAGCAAGTACATGGTAGAGTTGAAATTGAAGAAAGAAAACTGGCGTAGTATCTTGTATTTTAGTGGTATGCCGATTTTTCCAGCACACTATTTGAAGCGTGCAGAAGGAGGAGCAGGTTTTATCAAAAAATATCAGTGGGAAATGATTCCTGGTTCAGGAGCTTATGAATTGGATTTGCAGCGTTCGCCTCGAAATGAACAAGTGGTATTGAAGCGCAGATCAGATTATTGGGGCGATGCCCATCCTTCAAATGTGGGTTTGTACAATTTTGATGAAGTGAAATTCATCAAAGTAGCAGACGATAAATTGCGTTTTGAGAAATTCAAAAAAGGTGAATTTGATTTGTATCAAGTAGGTCGAGCGCAATGGTGGGTTGAAGAACTGAATGCTGAAAAATTGGATGAAGTCAAACGGGGTTTGATTCAGAAACGCAAGATTTACAACTTTGAAGCTTCCGGGTTTTCGGGCTTGGCCTTCAATATGCGAGAAGCTCCCTTCAATGATATCAAGGTTCGTCAGGCGTTTGGTTATCTATGGAATATTCCAGAACTGAATGAAAAATTGTTTTTCAATGAGTATGCTCAATGTGTATCTTATTTTGAAGGAACACCCTTTGCGAATCCAAACAATCCTGAACCTACTTACAATCCCGATACAGCCATCAAATTGCTTGAAGAAGCGGGATGGAAGAAAAAAGAAGGTGAAAAATATTTGACCAATAACAAGGGAGAAATTTTTGAAGTGGATATGGATATTCTTCAAAGTTTGGAAAGAATTTTTACTCCCCTTCAACAAGACTTGGCGAAGGCAGGAATCAAATTGAACTTGGTGATTACGGATCCTCAGACTCGCTTCAACAAAGTATTGGAACGTCAATTTAAATTGGGCTATCAAAGTTGGGGAGGGCTGAACATCCCAAATCCCGAAACTTCGATGCACTCCAAATATGCCGATCCTCCACAAACCAACAATATCACAGGGTTGAAATCTCCTGAGATTGACAAATTGTGTGAGCGTTATGATGAATCATGGGATCCCGAAGAACGCAAGCAAATCTTGCGAGATATTGATAGTATTGCAGTGAGTACACAGCAGTATGCTTTTGGTTGGGGAGCGCCCTATACCTTCCGTTGTGCCTATTGGAACAAGTTTGATATGCCTGAATGGGGATTTCCTTATCAGGGTAATTTGAACTACGAATATGTATTTGCTTCTTGGTGGTTTGATGAAGAAAAAGCGGCACTCGTCGAAAAAGCGAGAAAGGATGAAAGTATTACTATTCCTACTAAACCTGTAGAAGTAGATTATTGGGGGCGTAAGAGTGGAGTAGTTTCGCAGCCGAATCCGTAAAGGAAATTCAAAGCTGAAACCCAAAAAAAGGAGCTTTCAGGAGAATATCTGTTAGATTTTTGAAATCTAACAGATATATCCCCACATTAAAAATATGTTCAAAAAATTAATACAAACACTTATGCAAACTATAAAGACTCAACTTCAATGGATAGGGATGTTGTTTTTGATAATGGGAATCTTCTCTGCCTGTGGTGGTGGAAGTAGTCAGTACGAACCTGCTGTGGTGACGGAAGATGCCAACAACAAAAAGACCTTTGAAGTAGATGAAAGTGGTGCGGATCCTTCTGTGAGTGCTGAATTGGGCGGAAAAGGCTTTGGAGCGATAGCAGATACTTTGGGATTTGTGACGAGTAGTGACTTCAATGTGGCGGGTACTCCTGAAGCCAAAAAAGGAGGCGAAATCGTCATGGCTTGGCAAGACATGCCTAAAACACTTCGATACATCGGTAAGGATGCGAATACGTCTGAGAATTGGATTGTAAGTAGTTTGGTGTATGAAGGTTTGTTGGGCAACAACACCAAAACGCAAGAGTTTTTACCTGCTTTGGCTTCGCACTGGAAAGTATCGGAAGATAACATGACCTATTGGTTTCGCATAGACCCTCGTGCAAGATGGGCAGACGGTCAGCCTGTAGTAGCAGAGGATGTGGTGGAAAGCTGGAAAATCCGAATAGATCCAGGTATTGAATCGCCTTCTACCAATGGTACTTATTCAGAAAACTACGAAGAGCCAAAAGTATTGAGTAAGTACATGGTGGAGCTGAAGTTGAAGAAAGAAAACTGGCGTAGCATTTTGTATTTCAGCGGAATGCCGATTTTTCCTGCTCACTATTTGAAGCGAGTAGAAGGCGGTGCGGGGTTCATCAAGAAGTATCAGTGGGAAATGATTCCTGGTTCTGGTCCTTATGAGTTGGATTTGCAGCGTTCTCCACGAAACGAGCAGATTGTATTGAAGCGCAGAGCCGATTATTGGGGTTATCAACATCCTGCAAATGAAGGATTGTATAATTTTGACAACATCAAATTCATCAAAGTAGCAGACGACAAGTTGCGTTTTGAGAAATTTAAGAAAGGGGAATTTGACTTGTATCAAGTCGGACGAGCCCAATGGTGGGTAGAGGAATTGAATGCTGAAAAAATTGATGAAATCAAGCGGGGTTTGATTCAAAAATGCAAAATTTACAACTTTGAAGCTTCGGGTTTTTCTGGCTTGGGCTTCAATACAAGGGAGGAACCCTTCAATGACATTCGTGTGAGGCAAGCCTTTGGTTATCTGTGGAATATTGACGAATTAAACGAAAAATTGTTCTTCAATGAATACGCCAAATGCTCTTCCTATTTTGAAGGAACACCCTTTGCGAGTCGCAGCAATGCGAAGCCGACTTATGATCCCGACAAGGCGATTGCGCTTTTGGAGGAAGCAGGTTGGAAAAAAACAGATGGCAGCAAATGGTTGACCAATAATAAAGGAGAAATTTTTGAAGTAGATATGGATATTCTTCAAAGTTTTGAACGTATTTTTACGCCTTTGCAGCAAGACCTCGAAAAAGCAGGTATCAAGTTTAATTTGGTAATTACCGATCCTCAAACTCAATTTACCAAAATATTGGAGCGTCAATTCAAGGTGGCGTATATGAGTTGGGGAGGATTGAACATTCCGAATCCCGAAACTTCCATGCACTCTAAATATGCTGATCCTCCACAAACCAACAATATTGGAGGAATGAAAGTCCCTGAAGTGGACCAACTTTGTGAGAAGTATGATGAATCTTGGGATCCAATGGAACGCCAAAATATTCTGCAAAAGATTGACAGTATTGCGTATGCAGGTCAATACTATGCTTTTGGTTGGGGGGCACCTTATACTTTCCGATGTGCCTATTGGAACAAATACGACATGCCTGAATGGGGATTGCCTTATCAAGCCAATCTGAACTATGAGTATGTATTTGCTTCTTGGTGGTTTGACGAAGAAAAGGCTGCATTACTTGAAAAAGCGAAAAAAGATGAAAGTATTACGATTCCTACCAATCCTGTAGAGGTAGATTATTGGGGACGTAAAAGTGGAGTGGTTTCGCAGCCGAATCCATAGATACTTTCAAAACCTGTCCCGACACGACAATTCGGGATTCAAAACTCAAAATCAAACTCAATAAAAAAAGTAAACTCAAAGAACGATGTTCAAATACATACTAAAGCGTTTGTTGTTAATGATTCCGACCTTTATTGGAGCGACTTTATTGGTCTTTCTGATATTGGCTTTGGTGCCAGGTGGTCCGTTTGAACGGGCAGTTTTTCAGATTCAAGCGGCACAAATGTCGTCTGGTGAAGGCGGCGGTGGCGGTAGTAGTGTGGAAGGGAGTAGCCAACTTTCGCCCGAAGTATTGGATCAACTTCAACGACAGTATGGTTTGGACAAACCCTTGATGGTTCGCTATTTGATTTGGTTGGGATTGTATCCTCGTGAAACCAAAAGCAAAAAAGTCGCTTACGATAAGCCTTTTAGAGAAAACTTGGAGTACTTCAAAACGGGCAAACGCAGCAGAACGTATGAATTGCAGCGTTGGGTACGTGTGCGAAAAGAAGGAGGTAAAGACATCGTTGAAGTTAGTGGCGTAGGGACAGACTTCAAAGTTGATAAAGGCGAGTTTAGCAGATTTCCCGAATTGCCTTTTGCAGACAATATTCCCAAATGGTTTCCAAATGAGGAATGGAAAGTGAAGGAAGTAGTGGATGTGTATGAGGTGAAAGACACGAGTGCCAATGTGACAAAAAGTATTCAAGTGGGTAAAGATTTTGAAGTGTCTTTCTTTGTTAAATCTACCGAAACTCCTACGATTCAAGAAGATGGCAAGCCCGAAGGCTACAATAAAGTGACTTGGGTGAGGGTGACACCTGACAATGGTGGATTGAAAACGGAAGAAGGTGTAGTGACTTCAAGAATCAGTCGAAATGGGGATAAGGTTTCAACGCATTTGATGCAATCTGATGGCAGCATCAAGAAAGTGAAATACGAGCGTGACAAGCAAATGTATGACTACATCGAGACATGGAAACCTGCCTCAAGTTGGCAAAAAACGGTGACAGAACAATTGGCAAACCCCACACAGACAGCGTTTAGTGGTATTTTTACAGGAGATTTTGGCACATCGTATGTCTATGACCAACCTGTTTTGACCCTAATTGGAGAACGCCTACATATTTCTTTGTTTTTCGGCTTGATTGGGTTTATTTTGAGTTATATGATTTGCATTCCTTTAGGCATTTTCAAAGCCATCAAGCACGGTTCTAAATTTGACTTTATATCGAGTGCAATTGTGTTTATGGGCTATGCAACACCTGGTTATGCCTTTGGTGCTTTGATGTTGGTACTGTTTGGAGGAGGGAGCTTTTTAGATATTTTCCCCCTTGGTGGATTTCACTCACCTACTGAAGTTTGGGAACAAATGAGTTGGTGGGAAAAGGTACTTGACCAATTGCACCATACTTTCTTACCTGTACTATCCTATATGGTGAGTGCGTTTGCTACACTGACCTTGTTGATGAAAAATTCATTGATGGAAAACTTGGGACAAGATTACATTCGTACTGCTTATGCTAAGGGACTGCCCGAAAAGAAAATCATTTTTTCTCATGCAGTTCGCAACTCTTTGATTCCTATCGCTACGGGAATCGGTGGTTTGATTGGTGTTTTCTTTGCAGGTTCGCTGCTGATTGAGAAAGTGTTTAATATAGATGGTATTGCACTTTTGGGCTTTCAGGCGGTCGTGTCGGTAGATTATCCGATTTTCTTGGGTTTTCTGGTGTTTAGTATCATCATTTTGGTACTCGGTAATTTGATTTCGGATATATGCTATATGCTGATTGACCCACGAATCAAACTGGATTAATCGCTGGTGGAAACTCAAATTCTGAATCAATCAATCAATTTCTAATTTTACTAAGAAAGAACAAAATGTCTAATTCTAAAAATATTACCTCTACAAATAAATACCAATCAGAATCCATCCTCCAAAAAAGGGTGCGAAACTTCAAAAAAATCAAAAGAGCCTATTATTCTTTGCTGGCAATTGGTATTGCCTATTTCCTTTCCTTTTTTGCTCCTCTGTTGGTGAACAATAAAGCTTTGGTGGTGAAATACGATGGAAGCTATTATTTTCCTGCAATGGGAGATTTGTTAGGCGAAGGATTTGTGTCACACTACGATGCAGATTATTTTGGTCAAGATGAAGTTTTTGGGGAGAAACGCTATGGCGAGCCGCATTTTCGAGAATTGAAAAAACAATACAAAAGCGAAAACAAAGGCAATTGGGTTTTGATGCCGATTTATTCCTACAGCCCCGTAGAAAATTTGTTGGGTGAATTGGAAGGAAATCCGCCTACTGCACCCGACTCCAAACACATATTGGGAACAGATAACCGGGGGCGTGATGTGTTTGCGAGGGTTATTTATGGCTTCCAAATTTCGATTTCTTTTGCCCTGATAGTCACTTTTCTATCCTATATTTTGGGTATTTTGATTGGGGGTACTTTGGGCTACTATGGTAATAAGGTGGATTTATACGGTCTTCGTTTTATTGAAATCTTTAGTTTGTTGCCCTTTCTATTCATTATCATCATTCTTTCTTCTTTCATCAAACCGAGTTTTTTCACCTTGATTTTGCTTTTGGTGCTGCTGCGAGGCTGGATTGGGATTACCTACTATGTTCGTGGTGAATTCTTTCGAGAAAAAGCAAGAGACTATACGGCTGCGGCAATTGCGATGGGGGCTTCTACGCCAAGTGTGATGTTCAAGCACATCTTGCCGAATGCTTTGACTTCGGTTATTACTTTTGCGCCATTTGCTTTGATCAGCAACATCGGTACGTTGATTGCGCTGGACTTTTTGGGCTTTGGTTTGCGTCCACCTACCCCGAGTTGGGGTGAGTTGATCAGTCAAGGAGTAGCAGAGGACATTAGCTATTGGTGGCTGATTGTTACGCCTTTGTTTATGATTTTCATTACCTTGACAACTATTACTTTTATTGGAGAAGGAGTCAGACAGGCATTTGATCCAAGGGAGTATTCTAAGTTGCAGTAAGAGAAAATCTAAACCAACCCCGCCTGCTTCATTTCATCCCGTAAAGCAGGCAACCTCGGCGGTCCTCCATAAATCTGCTGAAAAAGTTGTTGAGCAGCAGATTCTTTACCTTGTAAATCTTTGAGAAGAGACAACCAAGAAACAACGCTTTGATACAAAGTACGTCCACGCCCCTCTTCCAAAGTTTCGAGGCTTTTTTGGTGGATAATATCAAAACATTCATTTGGAAAAACGGTTACGATAGGACTAATCAATTGCTTGAAATTCAAGGAAGAAAGATTGTTTTTTACAAAATCTAAAATGTCGCTGTACCGTTCTTCAATCTGCAACATCTGAACATAAAACACCTCCTGATTGCTGTTTTTTTCGATAAACTGCTCTTTTTGCCCTGTTGCCCAAACTTCACGTAGCTTTTGATAGGTCAAAATATTGGCTTTTCGACTGGTATAGTTTGAGAGAACTTTGATATAAAAAGACTTGTCGTGCTCAGGAGCGATTTTGTCGAGCAGTTGTTCGTCGACTTGATAGGGCCAAATTTTGAAGGCTTTTTTGGCAATGCGGTAAAAATCCTTGGTTTTACCCAGCTCCTCATATTTGTTCAGCAACTTGGCAACCAACTCAATTTCTTCTCCTGCAAAACTTTCTGCAATCTCAATCCAAGTATCGTTGTCCACCAATTCCTGTGCAATGTGTAAGCGGATATAAGCAGCGTCTTTGTCTTTCCACCCACAAGCATCCATTTTTTGCTTCAAATGAGTGGCCGTTGTCTCGTCAATAATAAGCGCCTTGAGTAAGGCTTCCAATTTTTTAGGCTCATACACAATGCCTTGTTCTTCTTCCAGAGTTGCATCACCTGAAGTGTAATAATCTACTCGCTCAAAAACAAGGTCTATGAGTTGTTTTACAGCGGTTTGCGTTTTGATTGACAACTTCACTTCCTGAGCGATTTTTACCGCTACTTGCATAAAAATAGAGGTCAATTCTTCGTTGTAATCTTCAAAACTCGAATATTCGTCTATTGCAGGAGATTTCACGTTGAAATACCCCTCATACAAACCCAAAAGCACACATACGCCACCGATTAGATTCCCTCTTGTAATGTGGTTGATGGCATTTTTTTCGTAGCCTTCAAAGACCTCTTCTATCATCTGAATACCACCATCATACGCCAATTCGTCTTCTTCCGCATAGCTGCCGTAATCTCGCTGATTGACATAATCAAATACTTCATATCCAAACTCTAAACTACACAATTCTCGATACACTTCGTCTCGAATCATTTCGATGTCCGAAACGATTGAAGAAGATATTTCCTGCCCGTTTTCTGCAAAATGGGTGAACTGTGCCCTCAGAGCATCACTTTTTTGAAACAATTGCCTTAAAAAAGCATTTTGAACATTTTTAGGAGCTGCGGCAAAAACTTGGTCGTAAAAACTTGGCGCTTCAATTCGAATAGGAGAGGGGGGATTTTCCAAAATGCTGTTTGGAGAAGTATGATACACAATGTTTTCTTGGGTATCATCTGCCGCTTCACTGTAATCTCCTGCAATAACTGCCAAGCCTACTGCAATGGAATGTTTACACAATCCACCAAACATATAAGGACAATTGCAATAAGCCGTAATATCATACGCCTTCACTTCAAGAGCTACTTGATACAATTCGCTTCCTTCCACTTTTCCTTTGTATGTATTACCCGTTTTGACAACCGATTTTACTGCTTTGTGCAGAAAATAGGCCTCTCCTTTTTCAAAACTTTTGACATTGGACAATTGCTGCAATCGTTCCTTACTGATAGATGATACCATGAACAAGAATTGAAGTTTTAGTAAATACCTTTGGCAAATGTAAAACTTTCGGTCTGTTTTTTGTACCGAATTATAGAAGCAATATTATATTTCTTTTGCTTCAATTTTAGTACCTTACATTTTTTGTACCTGTGTTTAAATTAATCTCAACTCATTTCGTATGCCTAAAGTGAGAGTAAATGGCGTTTCCTTGTACTATGAGATGGTAGGCAAAGGAAGGGAAACCATAGTGCTTAGTCATGGCTTATTGTTCAATAACACAATGTTTGATAAACAAATAGCACATTTGAAAAAACATTATAGGTGTATTGCTTATGATCATCGAGGGCAGGGAAAAAGTCAACTCACCAAAGATGGTTATGATATGGACAACCTTACTCAAGACGTTTTGGGGTTGTTAGATGCACTTCATATCGAATCTTGTCATTTCATTGGTATAGCTATGGGTGGTTTTGTGGGCATGAGATTGGCTGCTCGACATCCTAATCGCATCAAATCTTTGATTTTGTTGGAAACATCGGCCGACGTAGAGACCAATGCTGCTCAATACAACCTAATGAAATGGATAATGAAATTTTTGGGTGGAAAACCCATTATGGACAAAGCGATGAATATTCTATTTGGTCAGAAATTTTTGAACGACCCTAATAGAGTAGAAGAAAAAAATAAATGGCGAGAATTTTTGTCGGGACACAAAAAAAGCATTACCAAAGCAGTAGAAGGGGTCATCAACCGAAAATCTATTGTTGATGAATTGTCAAATATCAAAGCTCCTACCTTGGTCATAGTGGGTGAACAAGATGTAGCAATCAAACCGATTCATGCACAACAAATTCACGAACAAGTTGAAGACTCTCAGTTTATTATAATTGGTGGTGCGGGGCATAACTCTACGGTTGAAGAACCCGAACAAGTCAATCAAGCGATTGAAGTTTTTTTGAAGTCTTTGCAGTGATTGACGATTTTTGTATAATTCGCAATAAGTTTTTATTTGAAGTTAATCCCCACCTCCATAAATCACCGAAATATGAGGCGAATAGCCCAATACAGGGTGAAAACGATTGGCGAAATCCAAGACAATTTTGCCTAGATTTAGACCCAAGCCAAAACTGCTGTAAGCGGGATTGGTAGAAATGCCTGCTCGCAAAGAAAGTTTTTCTATTAATTCATAGTCAACTCCAAACTTCAAAACCGCCTCTCTATCAATGTCTTTTTCGACTTCTCCAAAGATGGTGAATCCTTCTTCTTCAGGGTGATAAGCCAATCCTACTTTTACGATGCTGGGCAAATTGTCCTTGTCATCAGCCGTCAATTGTACCCGAATCGGATTGTAAATGTGTGCGCCAATGTCTATGTTTTTGGAAGGTGCATATTGAAAGCCCAAACCAAAAGTAAAGGCAGATGTGCTGCCAAACTCTTCAATGGATAAGTTAATGTAATCGAAATCTACCGCAATGCTTAAACTGTTGGATAGCAAACGACTGTAAGCTAATGTGAAAAAGGATTCGCTGTAAGCAGCATTGCCAAAATAACTACCTCCCAGACCAAAAGTCCCGCTTTTGGTAGGGAAAGCAAGGCCGACACCGAATAGATTGAGATCTTCAATCAAAAAGCGATTTTCTGCATAAACTCCAATATTCCCTCCATCCAACGCAGAAATTCCCGCAGGATTGTTGAAGACCGCAAAAACATCCTTCAACGTAGTGCTTTGCCCTCCGAGTGCTGCATTTTTTGCTCCAATGATGGGCTTGCTTTCTTGAGCATATAAGTCAAAACATAAAGTTATACTCAAAACTAACAAAATGAAAAAATTATGACGTAACATATTTTATATTTATGCTCAACGAAAATGTAAGTTTAAATCCTACAAAAAATCATTTACTTTTGCAGTAGAAAAAAAATGATTCTTTAAAAAAAAGTAATCAATATCGTTACTTTTATGAAAGTCTCCGTCTAATGTAATGAGTTGAGTGTAGTGATTTGAAGTAGGATTGGGTCTTTTAATGAAGATCCATCCTACTTTTTTTATTTAAAGTCATCTGTAAAATGTCCTCGCTTCTTTTCTTCTGCAAATTTCTTCTGATTGAAGTCTTTTGACTCATTTCGAGGAATAGACAAACTTACCCAACCTTTTCCCTTTAGTTGAGTTCCTATAAATACAATTTGACCAATGTGATAGGCATAATGTGCCAATTGACGATTGATGGCCTCCAATGCCGTATGACCTTGATTGCGAATGTAAATGATGCGTTCTAAATCTTGTGGTCGAAGAGATTCTACAGCTCCTAAAAAACAAGCCCAACCTTCTTCCCATTTTTGAAGCAAATCTTGTTTATCTCGAATCGTATTGACAAACTCGCCATCTCTATTCCGCCAAGTTTTTTCCCCATCTTCCTCCAAAAAGTTGGTCCATCTCGACAGCATATTGCCATGCAAATGTTTGACAATGATAGCAATATTATTAGAATATTCACTTTGTTGTGAGTGAATATCTGTTTCTGATAATTGGGCAAAAGTTTTTTCTCCCAAGCCTTTGTAGTAGTAGAGTTGTTTGAGAGTGCTTTCGAGGTAGTTTTGATGTAGATTCATATCAATTTGATTGAAGGAGTTAGAAATAGGGAATAAGTTCTCTATCAAAATGAACACAAACAAATTTAAGCATTTGTTCTCCTAACACCCCGTCCCTAATGCCTAAAAGTTTGGTCTTAAAGCTGCATGACCATACTCGTAGAAATTTTTGATAAAAAGAACGGCATCTTCCTCATCATCTGTTAGATGTAGAAAATTCAAATCTTTTGGGCCGATATTTTTGTGTTTTTCCAATACGGTTTCTTTAATCCAATCAATCAAACCACCCCAAAACTCAATTCCCATGAGAATAATCGGAATACGCTCGATTTTTTTGGTTTGAATCAAGGTCAAAGACTCAAACAACTCGTCCATCGTTCCAAATCCGCCAGGCAAAATCACAAACGCTTGGGCATATTTCACAAACATAACTTTGCGAACAAAAAAGTAGTTAAACTTGATCAATCTATCTCGGTCAATGAAGTCATTTGGTTTGGTTTCGTGCGGAACGGTGATTTCCAAACCAACCGATTTTCCACCTGCATTTTGTGCCCCCAAATTGGCAGCCTCCATAATACCAGGACCTCCCCCTGTAATAATTCCATAACCTTCCTTGACCAAAAGCTCCGAAACTCTCACCGCTTTTTGGTAATATGGATGTTCAGAAGTCGTTCTTGCAGAACCATATACCGACACACATGGCCCGATTCGGTTCATAGTCTCAAATCCTTCTACAAATTCTGCCATGATTTTGAAGATTCGCCAAGAGGATTCTGCCTTGAGTTCTGCCCAAGTCTTGTCTTGTGCGTCTAAATTATTGGTAGTTGTTGTCATATTGTTTGTTAAATTTTTAAAGTTTTTCTTATACTGCAACTCCTTGCTGTCTTTCTGAAATGAGCCACAAACCTATAAAGGTAATCAATCCATTCAAAATAAGTAGTTCAAAACCAAATTTGTAGCCGTTCAGCCATGCTTCCGAATTGTCGTTTAAAAGATAACAGATTACAGGAGCCGCCAAACAAATAATGGGAACAAAATTATCTCTTACTTGTCGATTTTTTATAAATAAACCAAAGGTATACAGGCCCAAAAGTGGTCCGTATGTATAACCCGAAACTTGAAATAGTTTGCTAATGACATCTTGTTCAAGCATGTAGTAAAAAATCATGATAACCGCCAATAAAACAAAGGTAAACCCAACGTGTACCTTAAAACGGGTTTGCTTCAAAGCGTTTTCATTCGCATTTTGAGCTTGTGCCTTCTTTTCTAAGTCCAAAAAGTCAACACAGAAAGAAGTAGTGAGAGCAGTCAAGGCAGAATCGGCACTTGAATAAGCGGCAGCAATCAAACCAATTAAGAAGATAATTCCGACCATTGGAGGAAAGTATTCCATAGCTAAAGTAGGAAACACATAGTCGGTTCGTATTGGTAATTCAATGCCTTTGCTGTTGGCATAAATGTATAGAAGTGCGCCCAAAGAAACGAACAGCAAATTCATAAATAAAAGGACAATACTGAAGGTGAACATATTCTTTTGAGCATCTCCAATGTTTTTGCAGCTATTGTTTTTCTGCATCATGTCTTGGTCTAAACCTGTCATCACAATGGCTAAAAATGCACCACTAAAAAACTGTTTGAAGAAATGATTTCCTGCATTAATATCTTCAAAAAAGAACATCCGAGAATATTGACTTTCCGAAATCGCACTCGCCAAACCACCAATCGACAATCCCATATCCTGACCAATCCAATAAACCGTAGTAATGACCGCCAAAAGCATAAAGGTCGTTTGAAGCGTATCTGTCCATACAATCGTTTTGATTCCGCCTCGCATCGTATAAACCCAAATCAAGAAAAGGGTAAATAATACATTGAAAATGAAATGAATACCATAAGCGTCAAATACAAACAACTGTAAAACGAGTGCTATTAAATACAACCGAAAAGAGGCTCCAATGGTACGAGAAAGCAAGAAAAATCCTGCGCCTGTCTTGTAAGACCAAAAGCCGAATCGTTTTTCGAGGTAAGTGTATATAGAAGTGAGGTTCAGGCGGTAATACAAAGGCATCAAAACAGTAGCTATCACGAAGTAGCCCAGCATGTATCCAAATACCACCTGCATATAAGAAAATGCCCCATTGACACTTTCCAAATTGCCAATCACTCCAGGAACGGAAATAAAGGTAACACCCGACAAGGTTGCTCCGACCATACCAAAAGCTACTACATACCACGGAGATTGTTTGTTACCAATGAAAAAGGCTTTATTGCTGCTGTCACGCCCTGTAATCCAAGAGACGACAAAAAGCAAGGCAAAATATCCAGCAATCAAGGAGAGAATAAGAATTGGAGTCATGGTTTGGTTGGTAAATGATACAATCAATATCGAAGCACTAATTTACACAATGTTGAGAAACATCAACTGCCCTTCAATCATTCTTTCCAAACTTTTCACAAATTGCTCAATTTACTCTAATCTTACTACTTAGAATCAAGGGGAATATTGTCTTTTATCCAATCTTCCAATTTTCCTTTCTGCTGCAATTTGACAAACCTTTTCATTGAAACCTCCCTCGACACACCACCGTTTCATCCTCTTCCTTCAATACCACACAAACAAACCTTTCCTCCAATTTTTTACTTCTAATGATCACTTTTTCACCCAAAAGAGTTTCACTCAAAAAGTTCATTTCTACTTCAAAAGGTCGAAAATCCGCTTCAATATTTACCAAGTGATTGATTATCCATTCCACATACTTTGTATTGTTAACATGCCCGACCATGTCCAAATCGCTGAACTGTACTTGATACATAGAACTTTGGTCGAAATCGCTAACAGAGGGTAGCTTGTTGGATGCACCACAATCTGGTAACTTATCTGCAAGTATGGGGAGACTATCACTATTGACTCTTGCAGGTTTTCGATTGGCAATATTAACGGCTACCCAAAAAGTTGAAGCCGAGCCAATTGGTTCGCCCGCCTCATTTTGAAAGCTGAAATGTCGGTCTGAAAACGGCCCTCTCATAGAACTCACCCAAGTCTGCAATTTGATTTTCTCCGTCCAAACAGGAAACTTGTTCATGCGTACCTTCAAACGATTCATCAACCATATATGTCCCAATTGCTGCATATCTTCAAACCCCAACCCTCTATATAAAGCGTGTAAGCCCGCAGCATTTTGGAGGATATTGCAGATAGCAGTGAGGTTGGATTGCTGATTGTTACCAATCATAAAAGCGGGCATTGCCCATTCTTCATGCCAAATTCCGTTTTGTTCCATTTATTTTGGTGTGTTTAGGTTGGTAATTGTGTTTGGGTTGATAATTGTATTGGGATACCTGTACAAACGTTTTACTAAAAACATCTATACGTGTGTGTCTTGGTAACTGAGAGCGAATCATTTGAAAGGTAAAAGTAGAAAGTCCTTTCCAAATATCCGTATCTTACCACCAAAAAAAAGGATTTAATCCATAAACACAACAAAATAAAAATGCGAGTTCTCATACAGAAAGTTTCACAGGCTTCCGTCACCATTGAAGGAAAAGTAAAATCTCAAATCGGCAAAGGATTGTTGCTTTTATTAGGCATTGAAGATGCAGACAGTCAAGAAGATATTGAATGGCTTTGTAGAAAAGTAGTCCATATGCGAATCTTCAATGATGAGGCTGGAAAAATGAATTTGTCGGTCAAAGATGTTGGAGGAGAAGCCTTGGTAGTGAGTCAATTCACTTTACATGCCAACACCAAAAAAGGCAATCGCCCTTCTTTTATCAAAGCAGCAAAGCCCGACATTGCGATTCCATTATACGAACAATTCGTTTCGCACCTTCAAACTTATTTTGATGCGAAAGTACAGACTGGAGAATTTGGAGCGATGATGGAGGTGGGTTTGGTGAACGATGGACCTGTGACGATTTGGGTGGATTCAAAGAATAAGGAGTAGGTAACAAGGAAAATTGTAATGTCACGCTGATTAATTGTTTTTTATAAGCTTTATTAATAAATTTGATTTTTTTTTGCGAACATCTATATCGGAGTTAATATGTTTTCTATTGAAGATTTAAAGAGGGTCAAAAAGCGGCAGGATTTAATTTCTATTGCAGAAAAAAAAGGAGGCCATCTAAGAAAGTATTTAAGAAACCTCAGGTACGAGGAAGAATTGCGTTTGCTTCAAACCGAGTTGGTCAACTTACAGAATTGGGTAGTCAAGAAAAAAATGAGGGTCGCAATTATTTTTGAAGGACGTGATGCGGCAGGTAAAGGAGGTTCTATCAAGCGATTTGTGGAGCATCTCAATCCTCGATCAATAGGTGTTGTCGCACTTGCCAAACCCACAGATATAGAAAAGGGACAATGGTATTTCAGACGCTATATCAAGAAAATGCCCAATCCTGGTCAAATCGTGTTTTTTGACCGAAGTTGGTACAATAGGGCCGTTGTCGAACCTGTCATGGGTTTTTGCACTCCTACCCAATACCAAGAATTCATGGTACAAGTACCTGAATTTGAACATATGCTGTATGAAGATGGAGTGAAAATCATCAAATTTTGGTTTTCGATTTCCAAAGAAGAACAACAAAAGCGATTCGATGCAAGACTTCAAAATCCACTGAAGATCTGGAAGTTCAGCCCTGTGGATCAAAAAGGGCAAGAACTTTGGGATAAATACACATATTACAAAGAAGAAATGTTTTCGAAAACCCATACACCTTTTTGCCCGTGGATTATTGTGAAAACCAATGACAAGCGTACTGCAAGATTGGAAAGTATGCGCCATGTTCTTTCGCAGTTCAATTATACAGGAAAAACAAGAGCCAAAACAACTTTGCTACCTGACCCCAATATTATAGCCCGCTATTATAGACATCTCAAACAAATTGATATTTAAAAAAAATGGCACGACTGAACCTATCAGAAGAAGATTTACAAATCTTAAACTCAAAAATCGGCATTAAATCTCTGTTGGCGGACAAAACTACCAATGTAGAAAAAGCCCTTCGAGCAGCAAAGTATGAACTGCAAATCAGAGATTTACAAGCAAAATTGGTCGATCTTCAAAATTGGGTTATTGAAGAAGGGAAGAAAATAGTCATTCTGTTTGAAGGAAGAGATGCAGCAGGCAAAGGAGGAGCGATTCGGCGAATTTCTGCACACATCAACCCCCGACACTATCGAATCATTGCCCTTCCCAAACCTTCTCCAGAAGAAAAAGGACAATGGTACTTTCAGCGTTATGTTAACCTTTTGCCCAAAGCCACAGAAATGGTTTTTTTCGATCGAAGTTGGTACAACAGAGCCGTTGTAGAACCTGTCAATGGATTTTGTACCGAAAAAGAATACCAAATCTTTATGGGGCAGGTCAATAATTTTGAAAAAATGCTTGTCGAATCAGGCACTTACCTGATTAAATTCTACTTTTCGATTACCAAAGAAGAACAAGCCAAAAGATTCAAAGACATCAAAAGCAGCCCCTTAAAGCGTTGGAAAATGACTCCTGTGGATGAAAGAGCACAAGAACTTTGGGGGCAATACACGATATTCAAAGAAAAAATGTTTGAAAAAACGCACACAGAAATCGCTCCTTGGACCATCATTAGTGCCAATAAAAAGACGGAGGCAAGATTAACTGCGATTGAGCATATACTTCAAACGATTCCTTATCAGGTTGGGAAGCAATGAGACTTCAAAGAAATGATTTGGAATGAACTAAAAGTTCATCGGATGAGAACCTAAATGAAGTTGTTATGAATCAAGGTTCTTCAAATTCTCATCCGATGAATTGACAAATCAAAATCTGTAGAAAAATATTATTGATTTACAATGGGCTTCAAAATGTCTATTTTACACTTCCGAAAAAGTGTAAATCACTCCATTCACAAATTCATATTGAAGGACTCCTTTGGTTTGTGAATAAAACAATCGAAGAATATTGTTTTCGCCATTAGGATCCAACTCTTTTTGGTTGATTTCCAAAACATCAGAATAGTTTTTACCTCCAATATTAAGGGTTTCGTGGCAAGTGTAGAGAAAATTGAACTTTTCACCACATTCAAAACTTCCATCTTCATTCAAATAGTAGTGAAAGATGTAATATTGTCTCAATCCTCCTAAGTTTTTGGTCAGCACTTCAATCGTCATTTGTTCATCCGTCGTGTAGTTTGTTCCTAATGTGATGACGGGAGTAGCTTGATTGTTGGTCAGTTGAAGGTTGAAAAACTCTTTTGTTTCTTTGGAGCAGGAGTTGAATTCATTCTCAACTTGCTCCAAAGTTCGTTTCACACTCAATGTGTAGTTTTCCCCTTCCGAACTGGTAAATCTAATGGTTTGCCCAGTTTGATACGGTACACTTTCTTGTAGATAATCCGTAACCTTCATGTAAGTATGGTCTTCTCCTCCAGGGCAGCAAGCAGCTAAAAACATCACAGGTAATAAGAAATAAAAAAAGTTTTTTTTCATTTCAATAATGTTTGATTGTTAATTTCTTAAATAATAAAATAAAGATATTTTTCAATTTGTAAAATAAATTGAAAATCATTTTAAATAAACGAAAGATACGGTATTTAGTTGTGCAAAATTGAGAAGAAAAGAAAAATAAAAGTAAGAAAAAGAAATCTACTTAATCCACCTCCAATACGATTCGATACCTCGGCTTTCCATTCCGCAATTTTTCCATCGCCTCATTCACCTCCGACATCCTAAACGCTTCAACCATAGGCTCTACCTTATGTCGGGCAGCAAATTGCAGCATCTGACGAATCTCTGAGGGGCTGCCTGTTGGAGAAGCTGAGATAACCCGTTTTTTGCCCATCAAATTGCCCGCGCGAGCATTGACCGAACCCGCTACGCCAACAATGTGAAAAACGCCATTGGCTTTCAAAGTTTTGAGGTAGCCATTCCAATCCAAATCAGCGCTAACCGTATCCAAAACCATATCAAAGCGACCTGATAATTTTTTCAAGGCATCCTTGTCGTGTGTACTCACAAAATGATGCGCTCCCAATTTTCTGGCTTCTTCCTCTTTCTCTGGACTCGTCGAAAAAGCGGTCACTTCACAACCCCAAGCCTTCAAAAATGCCAATGCTAAATGCCCCAAACCACCAATACCAATTACGCCAACACTGTGTAAAGGGCTGATATGGTGCTGCAAAAGTGGACTAAAGACGGTGATTCCTCCACAGAAAAGTGGTCCAGCTTTGCTATCGTCCATGCCTTCGGGAAGCGGAAAAACCCATGAAGATTGTGCCTTGACCCGATTGCCAAAACCGCCATAACGCCCAATAATCGTTGGTCGAACAGAGTTGCAGAGGTTGTGATTGCCACTCATGCACTCATCGCAGGTCAAACAAGAGGCAACATTCCAACCCACACCCACACTTTGCCCGACTTTCAAATGTCGAACATGAGAACCCAATTCAATGATTTTACCCACAATTTCGTGTCCAGGAACAAAAGGGTAGGAGGTAATGCGCCAATCGTTGTCGAGCATACTCAAGTCGCTGTGACACAATCCACAATAAGTCACTTCAATCGCTACTTCATCGTGCTTCAATGCGGCTAATTCATATTCAAAAGATTTGAGTTCTCCTTTGGCTTTGTGTGCTGCGTAGGCTTGTACTTTCATTTGAAATTGGTTTGTTGGATGATGTAATAAAGGCTGCAAATGTAGCTGAAATTCGTTAGTTTGAGGCAGATATTCTTTGGAGACTTTTGAAGTTTCTTATTTGAAGATGATTGATTTTCACTATAATTTTGAGTTTCAAAGCAAAACTTCAAAAGTCTATATCAGGAAATAACTTTATTGCTGCTCTTTAGCGACCTCTGCGAAACCTTAGCGATTCTTTGCGGGAAATTGCGATACTAAAAAACAACAATGAATATGGAACAAGGATGGAAAACAGAAAGAATCCAAAATCGAAAAAAACGAAAGGAGGAGTTTTTACAAAGACACTACATTTCCGACCCCAAACCTTCCTTTAATTTTACCAATCTACCACCCACAGAAAGATTGGAATACGAAATGATGGATGAACAAAACTATTTGGAAATTTACGAACTATTCCAAAACGACTCTAACACTTTTGTCGAAGACTACTACAATGACTTGGAAAAATTGGAGCGATACACCGATTACCAACTCTATTTCAATAGATTCTCTCACAAAAGAGGGGCGTGCGATTGGCTCATACGATTGAAAACTACAAAGGAGACAATTGGAGTGCTCAACATCTATGAATTGAGCAAAGAAATCTTCAATAACAACCACAGAAAATGCTTTATTGGATATTCGATTGGAGAAAAATACAGGCGAAAATACTATGCGATGGAAGTAGTCGAAAATCTCATCCGATATGCTTTTCCTCACTTCAAAATGGAAAAACTAATTGCGAATACAGACAAGGGAAATATTCCTTCGCAAGAATTATTGCTCAAATTGGGCTTTGTGGAGAAGACGGAGGATTATTATTATTTTGAAATTCAAAAAATTGGAGATGTAAGGTGAACATGTTTATTTTTACCTTAAAAAATTTGCATTTTTTCAGAAAATAGCATATATTACGCTTACATGATAATTCATTAACTGCATTATTGTTCAATCTTTATAAATTATTTTTCCCTTCTACATCCATTTCAATTTAAATCCCCGATTTTATTTTTAGCAACAGATTTGTTTAATTATATATTAAAATTTGTATGCATTGTCGTCTTCCACTCCCTCATTTATTATATATTTAATTTTTGTTTTTACAATTATTGTTTTATATACAATTATATTCATTTTTAAATTCATAATATATTTATAATGCAAGAGTACAGAGAGTATGGCAAGAAACTAATCACTAATGATATGGATAAAGCAATGGATGGATTGCTGAATGATATTCATGTTGATTCAAAATTTTATAATGAAATATTATTACATAAAGCAGCTCTTATAGTTCATAGAGTGAATTTTAGAAAAGGGACTCTTGAATATGATAAATTAAGTCGAGAGGAACAGAGAATAAGGAACGCCTTATTAGAGGTACTTGATGAACTTACTAATGTAGATTTAATAGCACCATCTTTTTCTCTTTTACAAAAGATTTTTTTAGAAGTAGACCCTAGAATAGCTGCAATAATAGTTAGTAATAAATATCCTCTTGATTGGAGTCAAAGACTATTGTATATAGGAGATATTGGTTCTAAACAATGGAATAAAATGTCCGAAAATCCAAGAAATATTAATAGTGACAATAATTCATTAGTTAGTAATTGTTTAATAGGTTTCTTGAGTAATTTAAACATTGATTCCTTTATTTCCTTTGGACCAGGTAATGGTATAAAAGATAAAAATCTTCTTGATAATATGAATACCAATAGATTAAAATACTATCCAATAGACATTAGTTTTGATTTATTAATAAAGACTTGGTTGACAATGCATGAGGCGGTAAATATTCCATTTGGTATTTTATCATGTTTTGAAAGTAGGTTCTGTACTTTTATCAAAAATAAGCTAATAAATGAAGCAAAAGGAGTAAAGTTAATTAGTTTATTAGGTAATACGTTTGGAAATTTAGACAGAAGAGAATATAAACTAATGGACAATGTTAAGGACTTTCTTAAAGTGGGGGATTATGTATTATTAGAGGTTTCGTCAAAAAAAATAGATTACGCAATAGAAAAAGATGAAGGAGCTATAATTGGAAGTCACTCTGAAGAGATGAAGATATTCTTAGCAAATGGAATGTCAAAAAGATTAGGTATACCGACAAAAAAAATACTTAAACTATATACAGAGTTTCTTTCAATTGATGTTAAAGTTGAAGATAAAAAGTCAAATAGCAATATTAATAATACTGTTGAAATTAAACATATGGATAAAAAGAAGCATAATAAAATACTTTCAATAAGAAGATATGATCATAAATCATTGGAAAAGTGGCTAGAAACGTTTAGCTTTATTATTGAAAAAGAGGAATTTATTCCATTTGATGATAAGGTAATAGGAGTAAGTTGTTTTCTATTAAAAAAATATTGATTAAAATAGATATATTTGCAATATCATCCTTCTAACCTGCATAATTTATACGTTTTCAAAAATTTCTCTAAATCCGTAACTTATTGAAATATTATTTTTGAATGAATAGAATGTTAAAAAGCTAATTTCAATGATTTATCAAAGTTTATGAATTATGCAAGCTAAAACAATAAACAAAACATGAAAAAATCTATAGCTATAATGTGTGCAGGAGGACCTGCGCCAGGAATCAATACCGTCGTTAGTACAGTAGCAAAGGCTTTTTTGAAGGAAGGTTACAGAGTGTTAGGCGTTCATTACGGCTATAAGGGACTTTTGTCCGATGAAGTACCCATTAAAGAATTTGACTTTTATCATGCAGACAGAATTTTCAGCCGAGGTGGTTCGACATTGATTATGAGTCGTTTTAAACCCAAAGACTCGGACTTTACAACTACATTTTTTGAAGAAAACAATGTCAAACTTTTAGTAACAATTGGCGGGGACGATACAGCATCAACTGCAAACCGATTGATGAAATTTTTGAAAGGCAAAGGCATGGATATTTCCAATATTCATGTTCCAAAAACAATTGACAACGACCTTCCTCTACCAGGTAGAAATCCAACTTTTGGGTTTCATTCTGCAAAAGATGAAGGCGTGAAAATTGGAAATACACTTTATGAGGACGCTCGAACTACTGAAATGTGGTATCTGATGTCTTCGATGGGAAGGTCGGCAGGACATTTGGCATTTGGTATCGGAACGGCTTGCCATTTTCCAATGATTATCATCCCTGAGATGTTTAATAAAACAAAACCTACTGTCGAAAAAATCATTCAACTAATGATTTCTTCAATCGTGAAACGGCAAATAAATGGAGTTTACTACGGTGTTATTATTATTAGTGAGGGCGTTTTTCATGCAATTCCAGAAAACGAAATTATCGATGCAGGTATTCAATTTACGTATGATGCACATGGACATCCCGAATTAGGAAATGTAAGTAAGGCCAATTTCTTCAATGTAATATTGCAAGAAAAATTAAGAGAACTTGGTTTAGATATAAAAACTCGCCCTAATGATGCAGGATACGAATTGAGATGCTGTCGCCCGATTGGATTTGACCTTACCTTATGCTCCCTTTTAGGAATTGGGGTTAAAAAACTGTTCAATGAAGGAATAAGCGGCTGCATTGTGAGTGCGGATGCCGAAGGGAATATTTCCCCTGTTTATCTGTCCGACCATGAAGACGAAAACGGTAAAGTCATTCCTCGTTTGGTAGATATGAATGCCGAAATCGCACATTTGTTTTTTAATAATTTAGACTTTATCACCGAAAGTGATTACGAATCTGCGGCAAAATATGTAACAGACCCTCAGTTATTTGATTTTCACAAAATTTTGAATTGGTCGTAGAGCTGATAGCTGCAAAACTTTATGGTTTATTGGAAAAATCTATAATTTGAGGCTTTTGAAGTTTATTGTGTTTAGAAATGTTCGGCTATTTTATTGCTAACTAGTGCCTGAACGGAAACTCACAGAGGGTTTATAATCAATGTATTGTAGTTGAAAAAACATTTGAACTTTTTTGAAAATCAAAGAACTGATATAAGTTCAATAAATTCCTAATAAATGATAGTCAGTTTGCTATGGAAATACAAAAATTGCCTTAAAAAGTTCGTTTATTTAAGTATTTAGTTATGTTTTGAAATTCAGTTAGTTAAGGGTTTCCGTTCAAGCACTAACTAAATCTTTGTGAAAACAAACGTCAAAAGTCTTTATTATCTGTACATACGTACCCTCCTGTTCAAGCCTGCTTCAACTGTTGCCAAAATCTCTCCGTCTCTCTGCCTCTCCATCTCTCCGTTCAATTCCCTAACCCAATGAGCCAAAAAAAACTAATACCTCGCTCCTATCCCCTGACTCCTCTAAAACAACAAACTAATCCGTCGACTATACGTCTTTCCACCAGTATCCAAACGGTAAATATAATGCCCAGGCTTTAAGTGATATTCCTGCGGATAAAAAGGAAAAGTATAACTCCCTTCGGCCTGCGTAGTATTCACCAAAGTAGCCTTAGGTTTTCCCGCCAAGTCCAACAACTGCAAACGCACAAAGCCCTTTCTCAAAATCGCATATTTAATCAAACGTTGTTGAGGTTTTGAAGGATTCGGATTATGACCAAACAAAACCGCTGTATCATTCGAGCCTTTTGGCGGTTCACAATTCGGCAAGAGGTCATCAATCAAAGGAAAATTGCGCCCCATAATTGCGTCCGCCAACTCACTTTCCATACAAAACCAATCCTTCAATACAGAATAATACATCGCCCGAAAATCGG
>JAUHXA010000150.1 GCA_030427245.1 Bacteroidia bacterium
TAGTGGAAGCTGTTGCTAAAGGAATTTTTATAGGTCAAGGGATTACCGACCTTGATTCTACAGACAATAAGGCGATTTTCGACCCCTCCAAAATTCAAAACGGTAATCATACCATTAATTTCGTTGTATTAGATGGAGGCAATACTTCTTGTCAAAAAGGTGACAATACAAGTTTATCTTTGCAGATAATTCCTAATTATCAAAGTAATTCTATCGAAGAAATTAGTGTATGTGCAGATGGTATGGAGCAAGTAAATCTGATAGATTATCTATCAATAAGAGTTCATTCTGATGGGACTTGGAATACTATCAATGGAATAACTCCAACTCCAAGATCCGGAACCATTTCGCCTGATCTGCTTCAACAACTTGAAGCAGGTACATATCTGTTTACCTATACCGATCCTCGATACACAGATCACGCAAATTGTCCCACCGTTGCAGTAAAACTGCATCTCATCAAGCCTCCAACAGCTACCAAAATTGATTCCATCGAAGCCGTATGTGAGGGCGACCGAGCTTATGTTTGTGTTGATGGATTGGTCGATGGATACTATACCGCAAAATATTCGATAGGCTTAGAAGAAATGCCTATTTCTGAACCTTTTATAGCCATCAACGGCAAAGCATTGTTCATGACGACCGAACTATCTGCCACTCAACAGCAACAACCCATTCGAATAATAACTATTACCAATACCCAAAACGACTGCCAACAAACCATCAAAAATAATCGATTGGTTGGCAAAGTGTCTATACAAAATAATTCACTTCAATAAATAACTAAACATAATTTTTATTAGTTAAACTCTTACAATTATTACATTATGAGACCAAAAATACTACAACTTTTTGCCCGTTGGCTTTATTGCCTATACGGAATTTCTTTGTTTTTTATAGGGATGGAGCAGGTCGTTGCTCAATGTAATCCTGTGATTTCAGTAAATGAAACACCAAATACTGGCTTACCTTTCAACTTCTGCGAAAATGACCCCACAGTAGATTTGGAAGTAAACGTCACTCCAAATATGGAGTCTTGGGGAGCTCCTGCGGTAGATGGTACACCCAATGATCATGCTGCCACCTTTAATCCCAGTGTTGGCCCAGGAAACTACTTTATCAACTACTTTGTGACTAGCCAAGACAATTCAGGAGGCTGTCTCTTCTTCGAACAAGCATTTGTGCAAATCAATGTTAAAGCACTGCCGAATGCAGGTGAAGATGGTGTAGCGTCTGTTTGTGCGGACGGAACTTCTACTATTATCCTACGAGATTTCTTAGGAGGTACTCCTGAAACAGGAGGTACTTGGAATACTCAAGCAGGTGTCACCCCTACAGGTTCTTCAGGCTCATTAAGTGCTGCACAGATTACTACATTGTCGAATGCAGGTTCATCTCCGTATGCTTTTACCTATACCGTTGCAGGTACAGATGCCTGTATAGGTTCTGATGCTTTTGCTACCGTTACACTAACGGTTTTGGATACTCCAACAGCCAATGCAGGAAGTGATTTAAGTTTCTGTACTACTGATGGGACAATTACCATAAGTGAAGCGTCTATTGAGAACGAAGGTACTATCACATGGACAACTTCAGGTAATGGTACTTTTGATGATGATGAGATTGAAAACCCTACTTACACTCCTAGTGCAGAAGATATTACCGCAGGAATTGTCACTTTGACTGTTAGTGTAGCAGGAACAGGAGACTGTTCTGGCTCAACAGTAATGGACAACTTAGACTTGGTCATTACATCAACCGAACCTACTGCTGATGCAGGTAGTGATGAAGCGATTTGTCAAGGCGAAACATTTGAGTTTAGTAGTTCTGCATCCAGTCCAAGTTCTGCAAATGGAACCGTTGAATGGACTCATAATGGAGCTGGTACATTGAACAATGCAACAACTGATACACCAACTTATATTGCAGATGCCAATGAAGTAAACGATATTACGTTTACGATGACTACAACTGGAAATATAGGAGGATGTGCTGGTGAAGAAGTTACAGATGAAATGACGCTTACCATTCACCCAACTCCAAATGGTACTTTGACAGCTAATCCAACGAGTGTCTGTCCAGATGGAACGGTTGTTTTGACTTTCACGGCAACTGCTGGAACGGGTCCCTTTGACATTACTGTAGATGGAACGGTTTACAATGGTACTGCAAGCGGTGATAATTTTGTTTCATTTACAGAAGGAACTCACTTTACAACACCCAAAACGTATGCGCTTACTTCAATAACAGATACAGGTGTTACACCAAATTGCACCAATGCAAGTCCCGATAGTGAAGTTACTATAACAGGCGACAATATTCCTCCTGTTATTACTTTGATTGGGGAGGCAAGTATTACCTTAAGTTGTGGGGACTCCTATACAGATGCTGGTGCAACTGCAAGTGACAATTGTGATGGTGACATTACTGGAAGTATTTCAACTGGTGGTGATACTGTTGATTCCAATACACCTGGTACTTACACGATTACTTATGATGTAAGCGATGCTGCTGGAAATCCAGCTACACAGGTTATACGTACTGTGACAGTGAATGGATTGGTTCAAAATACAGATACAGGCGAATCCTTTTGTACTATTCAAGAAGCTATTGACGATGCAGAAACATTGAATGAACACACGATTGAGATAGGTGTAGGAACTTTCAATGAAAATGTCTTACTGAACAAGGCAGTTACCCTATCGGGGCAAGGCCCTTCTAATACTATTCTGACTCCGTCATCCTCCTGTAGTGGGATAGGAGTCAGCATCGTCTCAGATAATGCCAAGTTAATTGATCTCAAGGTGACAGATTTCCTTACTGGTATATCGGTTGCTTCTTCGGACAATGAGATAAATAATGTCGAATCAGTAGCAAACTGCAACCAAGGCTTGGAACTCGGTAATGGAACCACTAATTTGATGGTCTTAAGTTCTAAGCTTAACAACAATACGTCACTTGGTTTTCGCAAGGGTACAGCGGCGGTCGTTGATGGCTTTACGATGGAAGAGTGTGAGGTTAAAGGAAACAACCAAGGGTGTTTCATTGGCAAGAACAATGGCGCAGGCGGCACTTTCATAAATGTATTAATTAAAGACTCAGACTTCAGCGATAATCTGATAAAAGGGATGTATATCGAAGCATTAAGTAATGCTGTTATCGACGGGGTTGTTATGTCTAATAGTGGTACTGATGCTACCTATGCAAATAACAGTGGTATAGATATCAATCTAAAATATGGTTCTTACAGCAACATAACAATTAAGAATTCGGAGATAACGGGTTGTGGTGCTGTCGGAACTGCGTCCGCATTGGATGCTCCTGCGGCGGTAGCAGTCAAAGCCAGAGATGATGGAAGTTATTCCGGAAATCCCGCCACATTGGCTGGGGTAATGATTGAAAATAATATTATCAGCGGTCCAGCCAACGGAATACGTTTTGGTGAATACGGTAAGGTGAATGCAGGTCCTTCTGATGTTGAATTTCATGATAACGATTTAAGCGCTGCGTTCTCCAACTTAGCACTAATCAACAATACAAACTCTGACATTGATGCAGGGTGTAACTGGTGGGGTACCACTGCATCAGGTACTATTTCTTCCAAGATATCAGCCACGGGAACTGGTGCCGTTGATTTTGACCCTTGGTATTTATCCGGTGGAGACGGTGCGGGCACTGGGTTCCAACCTACGGCAACTTGTACTGGTACGCCAGTAGTAATAGACAATGTGACTCCGAATGATATTATTCTGTGTGGTGGAAGTACAGGTTCTATTGATGTAACTTTCAGTGGCGGTACTACACCTCATAGCATAGCATGGGATGGTACTGCTACAGGCTCTGCCAGTGGAATAACTAGTATACATACTATTCCCGACTTAGCGGTGGGAACTTATGGTATCACGGTTACAGATGCCAACGGATCAAAGGATATGGCTACCGCTACGATTCAGTATCTACCTGTAAAAAACAATACTGGTCCAACTTATTACACTAGCATTCAAGCCGCCATTGATGCAGCAGCAGGTGGTGATGTAATAGAGGTTTGTGCAGGTACTTACAATGAAAATATTGTTGTAAACAAAGAATTGACCATCAACGGTCCAAATGCCGATGTCGCTTGTGGAAGCAGGGGAGCAGAAGCTATTTTGTCTCCTGCATCTGGCACACCTGTAACAATAGCAGCTGACGGTGTAACCATAAACGGATTTGAGATAACTGCTCCAGACGCATACTATGCAGTTACATTGGGAAGTACCTCGAATACCACTGTATCATTTAACAACATCCATGATATTGGAACTAATCTAACGGGAGGAGGAAATGTACACGCAATCGTTTACATTGTCGGCTCTTCAAATTCAACCAATCTTGCAATAACGGACAACTGCTTAAACAATATCAGTAGTAATCAACTGAGTGGATTTAGCGCAAGTGCGATAGGTATTTTACAATCAACCTCAACAGGTGTTTTAGATGGCATAGAAGTTAAGCAAAATGCCATTAGCAATGTAAATGTAAATACAGGTACTTGGCCCACAGGTAAGATTGCGTATGGTATTCAGATTAATGTGGCGGGCGGAAGTGGATTTGCGTCAAGCACCGGAAACGCCAAAAATGCAGTGATTAGCTATAATACAATTACGAATGTTGAAGGTTTTATTGCTACCGGTATAGCATTAGAAGGTAATACTGAGGATGCTTCAGTACTTCGTAATGAAGTCACCAACTTAACAGCGTATAAGTCATCTGACCGTGCAGGTGGAGGCTATGACTTGAATGGTTTGAAGTTTGAGAATAACAAGTTCGTAGAAACGGTTACAGTAGAAAACAATAGTTTTGATGCCAGTACCTTTACCCATGATGGTACACCAGGCTTAGGTTACGCAGTAGCCAACTATGTACCAGAAGCCGATGGTGGAGTAGCATCCTTGAGTTGTAACTGGTTTGGTTCGGATGACTATGCAGACCTTGTAGTGGATTATAGTCCAACACCACCAACTGGAAAAATATTTACCAAAGATGGAGCGGGAACAACGTTTATTGAATATTTAACAAATAATACGATAGACCCAGGTGCTGAAGGTTACAGTTGTTCAGGCGTACATGCCACAGGCACGTCATTGAACGTAGCTTACACCGAAGCATCAGAAAATATTGTAGTAACCTTTGATATATCGGACAATTCCGTAGCAGAGTATCCCATTCCAGGCTTTACGTTACCAGATGACGAGGCTGATATCACTGCAAAGTATGTAGCCTTGCAGTCAGCGTTGGCATCAGGAAATGCAGCTGATATAGAAGCCGCAGCTTTAGCTTTGGGTGATGATATTATCACAGAATATTTCTATATGGATGGTTCAAATGAAGTGTATCTTCAAACAGCAAGTTCATCAGATTTAATCAAGAACAAATACTGGGACCAGTATTTGAATAATACTACAACATCAACGGCTTATCCAAACTTTGGAACAAGCTTATTTGTAGTGCCAATTGGTTCATACAGTACAAGCACGAATCCAGCAACAGGAGCAGTAGATAATGGTTGGCTGATACCAGCGTATGATAAAGACCTACATGTACGCGTGACTGTGGTACACAATGGCAATGTTAGTATTAGTACAGAAACTGTGGCGATTACTGGACGGGTAAAGCTGTATTCTGACAATTCATTGAACACTTTTATTAGCTCACATTTTAACATCCAAGATGCAGTAGATGCAGCATCATCGGGAAATGCTATTGTTGTAGATGCGGGTACGTATGATGAAGCTGTTACCGTAAATAAGGAACTCACCATCAATGGTCCAAATGCAGGTATCAGTCCTTGTTCTGGAGATAGAGTAAGCGAGGCAGTCAAAGAAAGTTATTTCAAAATCACTGCAAACAATGTAACCCTTGACGGTTTCAAATTTGTGGATGGAGAACAAGTCCTCGCAGGTGATAAAACCTCTGTGCATATTGTAGGAGGTTTGAGCGGAATCACTGTTCAGTACAATGATTTTGAAAGAAATAATGGAGTTCCCGATACAGGTTTTGACTCTTTTAGAGGAGTAATCAACGAAGCTGGAGGAACGGATAATTTAAATATCTCCAACAATCAATTTAGAGGTTGGCACACAGGGGTTTACCTCCAAGGCGCAGACAATACAACGGTATCCAACAACTGTATTACTGACAATATGGTGGGTATTTCAGCAGATAATCCAACTGATGTCTCTGTAACCAACAACGACATATCAAACAATCAATTTGAAGCCGTTGGCATTGGAGGAACAGCAGATGAAACGGATATATTCTTATTGAACAACAATGATATTACAGGAAATCAAGGTTTTGACACTTCAAATCCAACGGCAGTTTCCAACTACATTACAGGAGGAGACTTCATCGTAAATGGAGAAAACAACTGGTGGGGAGATGCTACTGGACCAAGTGGCGAAGGTTCTGGAACAGGTGATGCTGTATCCGAAAATGTGGATTTCTGTCCTTGGTTAGATGA
>JAUHXA010000071.1 GCA_030427245.1 Bacteroidia bacterium
CACATCTCTCTTAGCATCTCTAAAGATACACTATCTAAATCTATATAACGCATTGAATTTAAATTATTTAGTATTTAAGCAAAAATAATCATTTTAGCCCATTAAATTTGAAGAGGTACTTATCAATGAGAGTACAATTATTACAGCGACTCAAAAGTGCTACGAGGCATTGGAAGCAGCAGAAAATACCATTAAAGAGGCAGTTACTCAAAGTGAGGTGGCTCATTTTGATGAAACGGGAATGCGAGTAGCTGCAAAACTACACTGGTTTCATACGGCTTGTACTTCTCTATTTTGCTATTTATTTGTCCACGCTAAACGAGGCAAAATAGCCTTGGAGGATACTCCTTCGGTTCTAAAAGACTTTATGGGTTGGGCAGTTCACGATTGTTGGACTTCTTATTTTGACTTTTCAGCTTGTAAACATGCCCTTTGTAATGCTCATATTTTGCGAGAACTGCAAGCATTGGTGGAAAAGCACTCTATTTGGGCTGGGCAAATGCACGCTTTTCTCTTAGAATTATACCAACAAAGTCAAAAAAGAAGAGTGGTGCTAACAGATAGAGGCTATTGGGAAGAAAAATTCCAACAAATATGCACACAGGCTGATTTAGAAGAACCGCCTCCCACCAAAGGTGCAAGAGGAAAACCCAAAAACTCAAAAGGTCGAAATTTGCTCAACCGATTGCGTAAACACAAAGAAGCAATACTTGCTTTTGCTTTTTACGAGTCTGTGCCTTTTACAAACAATGCCGCTGAGAGGGATATTAGGCATGTTAAGGTTAAACAAAAAGTTGCCATGTCTTTTAGAACTTTTCATGGGGCAGAAATTTATGCCCGCATTCAAGGTTTCGTTATCACTACTCGAAAGCAGAAACAAAATACTTTCAAGGAACTTTGTCGTGTCCTAAAGGGCGAGAAATACCTTTTGAGCACTACCTAAGCAATTACGATTTAAACAAAGATAACGAAAATTTCGCCTATGGAATATTCTGATACGTCCAAACACCCAACGAATTTGGAGGTTAAGAAACTTTTTTTATTTGTCTTTTGTTTGAAAAACGAGCCGTTTCTTAAAATAAATACTTCAATATGAATATTCAAACCGGAAAAATGAACTGATTGCAGCCATCAACACGATTAGTGATGCCTACCTACTTATTCGGGTTAAGAACTTTTTGGAGGGCATCCAAGAGAAAGAATCCAAAAAGTCAGGTGATTCGCTATCTATAGCTTATGAGCCTACGCCCAAATTCATAGATTTGGAAGAGCTGGCAAGGCAACAAAACTACAATGGTAAAAGGTTGGCGCATCGTCTGGAAAATGTGAATGGAGCGATTTGGAAAGAAGAAAATATTTATGAATTGATGGAATGTTTGAACTCATGAACTACGTTTTAGATACCAATGTTATTTTGCTTTCATTAGTAAATCCTCGTTTTGCACTTGATTTTAGAAATACATATCGTCCAGAATCCAACAAACTGATTATCTCAGCTGTGAGTAGTGGCGAAATGGAATCTTTGGCAATTCAGCGAAACTGGGGCAATCGAAGAAAAAACGATTTGAAGAATAACTTGCCGATTATTTGGTTTATCCAGTCAAGGTACAAGCGGTCATAGATATGTATGCTCAAATAGATGCTTACAGTCAAGGTAAACTGCCAGAAAAACCTTTGCCCTACGGTATGAGCTCTCGAAACATGGGTAAAAACGATATTTGGATTGCGTCAACTGCTGCTGTAACAAATAGTGTTTTGGTTACAACCGATAAAGATTTTCAACATTTGGATGGTGTATTTTTGGACTTGAAGTTGATTGATACAGGGTGTTATTATTGAGTTGAATACCTTCAACACTGTATCAATAACTTGGTAATTTAAATGTTTATACGTTTTTAGTGTAAAAATACATTAGAATTAATTTTTAATATTTAAATATTTTTTAGAAATTTGTTAGATTGCGAAATAATCTAACAAACATATCTATCATGAAACACTTAATATTTGCATTTTTTATTTTTACAACTTCATTTACTTTTGCTCAAAATTATTCAGAATCTGAAATAACAAGTGTTTTTGGAGAAGTACTTAAGGATGCAGGAGAATACGCTTTGAAAGAAATGAGACCTACTGCTAATATTAGAACTTCTAAGATAATAAAAGTAAAAAATGATACCCAAGATAACGGTGGAGATATTAAGGCTAGAATAGAAGTTACTTGGGTAACTGCATTCACTAGACGAACTCGAACCCACATAAATGATGTTTGGTTATCTATTAGAGCAGGAGAGGTATATTTCACTAGGTATAAATTATATTCTGATGACCATAATATTCAGATTCTTAATAGAAAAGATGTGAGAATGAACAAATTGATAGGGTCTTTTAATGATAGTAGTGACAATGACGATTTTTAGATTAATATTGGCATTTATAATAATTTATTTATGTGCATCTACATTATTTGAAAAATCGTGTTGTAAAAATACGAATACTGAAATTTTTGGACATAGAGGGTTAAGAGGTTCGTTTCCTGAAAACTCATTAATAGGCTTTAAAGAATCTATTAAAAGTGGAATCAATAAACTTGAATTCGATGTAGTAATTACCGCAGACTCTGTTCTGATAATAAATCATGATACGAAAATTAATAGTAACATATGCAACTCTAATAATTATAATTGTATATCTAATATAACATATGATGCAATAAAAGCAATAGATTGTGGTATTAAAGTAGATAAGCAGTTTCCAAAGCAAAAAAAAATTAAAACTTTTATCCCCACATTAGAGAACACTCTCAAATCTATTGAATCAGATAGCGAAAATGAAAATGTCATATATTATGTAGAAATTAAATCTCCTAAATTATATTTTGGGTCTAATATACCAAGTTGTAATTTATTGGTGAGCAAATTATATGAAATACTAGTGAAATACAATTTGCTTAATAGAGTAGTAATTCAAAGTTTTGATATTGAAATACTGCAAAATGTGAGAAAAATATCTTCTGACATTAGAACTTGTCTTTTAATAGGGAATATTTTCCCTATATCATGGAATGTAAACCTACTGGGATATACTCCAGATTACTATGCTGTATATCATAGGTTTATCACAAAAAAAATGGTAGAAAAAGTTCATCAACATAATATGAAAATTATTGCTTGGACTGTGAATGATAGTTATTCAGCAATTGGATTAGTCTGTATAGGAGTAGATGAAATAATGTCTGATTATCCTTTAAAACTAATATCTAAAATACAAAAAAAATAAATTACATATAAAATGCAATAGTTCTTTTTTTAGTAAAACCTCACCTACCTATAGTCAAGCCCCCCAAACTTGGCAGCAAATTTGTAACCTTTCCACCATAAAACCGTAACTTGCGAACCTACCACAGAAAAATAAGACCAACCAACTCCCCCCAATTTTTCAGATACAAGCATTTTAGCCCTACCATAAAAAATCTACAACCGACCATAGATTACCAACATTAATTCATTAGATGCTTAAATCTGAAGGTATGACTCACTTATACTACTATCTCAATCGACTGCTATGCCTATTGTGTATAACAGCAGCACTACTACTCACAACCAACCAAAACCAACTCAGCGCACAACTACCAACCGACTTCGCCGACCAACTCGTCAACGGCAGCCTCAACCAAGCAGTCGGAGTAGCATTTGACAACAACGGACGCATGTTTGCATGGGAAAAAGGCGGAAAAGTCTATGTCTTTGACAACAGCGGCAATATCATCAGCACCTTAATAGACATAGGAGAAGAAGTCGGCAATTGGCGAGACCACGGAATGAACGGCTTCGCCTTAGACCCCAATTTCCTGACCAACGGTTATTTCTACCTCTATTATTTGGTGGACAGACACCACTTGATGAACTACGGAACAGGCAGTTACAGTTCGACCACCAACGAATATTACAGTGCCACCATCATGCGTGTCACCCGTTATACCGCCAATTCCGCCACCAATTTTACCACCACCGTTTCGGGCAGTCGCAATGTCATTTTGGGCGCAACCCCCTCCACAGGAATCCCCTGTTTACACGAATCACACACCGTAGGTTCGTTGGTATTCGGAACAGACGGAACACTCTTGATTTCCTCTGGAGATGGCGCAAGTTACAGCTCGACCGATGTGGGAAGTGCTTCCGAAACTTATTGGAGTCAAGCCCTTGCAGATGGCATCATTCGACCCGAAGAAAACGTAGGTTCTTTTCGTTCGCAAATGATAAATAGCTACAATGGCAAGATTTTAAGAATCGACCCTGCAACAGGAGCGGGCATTCCGAGCAATCCATTTTACGATGCGAGTAATCCCAATTCTGCCGAATCCAAAGTATTTGCTTTGGGTTTGCGGAATCCATTTCGTTGCACACTTCGTCCCAATTCAGGCAGTACCAATCCAGCCGATGCCGACCCTGGCAATTTATATATTGGAGATGTGGGCTGGGGAACTTGGGAAGATTTGCACGTAGTCACCGAAGCGGGACAAAACTTTGGTTGGCCCATCTTTGAAGGATTAACCTATCACTCAGGCTACAACAATTCTTTGACAGCCAACCAAGATGCTCCCAACCCTTTGTATGGAACAGGCGGCTGCACCCAAGAATTTTTCAATTTTCAAGACCTAATAAAGCAAGAAACCCTAACGAATAGTGGAAGCTTTGCGAATCCCTGCAATAGCAGCCAAAACATCACCAACGTTCCGACCTTTTTCCATGCCCGCCCCAAAATAGATTGGCGACATGGCAACAGTCCTGCAAGGACAGGGACATTCAGTGGAAATACGGCTACCGAAACCAATTTGGATGCAGGAAGTTCACCCATTGGAGGAGGTATCACCTTTGGAGGAAATGCAGCCGTTGGAGGCGCATGGTACACCGATAATCAATTTCCAGTTGAATATCAAAATACCTATTTCCAAGCCGATTACGGCAAAAAATGGATTAAAAGTTTCGATTTCAATGCCAACAATACACCGACTTATGCAAGGGATTTTTATACCAATGGTCCCGTATTCGTAGATGTGGAAGCGCACCCATTTGACGGGAGTCTGTACTTTGTAGCCTATCCGAGTCAAATCCGAAAAGTTACCTATACAGGCAATATCGACCTACCACCGACAGCCATCGCATCTGCCAATCCAAGCAGTGGAGCAAGCCCTCTAAACGTGCAGTTGACAGGCGATCAATCAAACGACCCTGAAAATAGCGCACTATCCTATTACTGGACATTTGGAGACGACAATTGCAGCAATGGCAAACAAATCTTGTTTGTAGTCGGTAATACCAACTTAAATACTGGCGATGCTGCTGCAAAAAACCGTTTGGAAGCATTGGGACATATCGTTACGACCATTAGCGGCTCGGCTTCTCAAAGCAACAGTGCCAATGGCAAAGATTTAGTCGTAATCAGTTCGACTGTATCTTCTTCCAATGTCAACACCAAATTTAGAAATTCCACCGTTCCTGTTCTTGTATGGGAGTCCTATTTATTTGACGACATGAAAATGACAGGAACAAGCACTTCAACCTATGGCTCAATCAATAACCAAACGCAACTAACCATTGCAGACCAAAACCATTTTATTGCATCTACTTTATCTGGCAACCAAACCATTGTCAATGCGGCAAGTACCCTAACGTGGGGAAGCCCTGCACCCGCTGCTTCAAAAATTGCCACCATTGCAGGCAACAGCAGTCAAGCAGTTATTTTTGCCTACGACACTGGCGACCAAATGCAGGGTTTAATCGCCCCTGCTCGCCGAGTAGGATTTTACTTCGCAGATGCAACTGCCTCAGAATCAACCACAACCAGCTGGACACTATTCACCGCTGCCGTCGCTTATGCCCTCGGCTGCGAAGGTGGAGTCAGCACTACCCCTAATCCTAACCACACCTATATTTCTGCCACTCCAACGGCTTTTACCGCCACGTTGATGGTGACAGACAACCAGAACCTTTCTAACACCACCACCACCAATATCAACATCAACAACACCGCACCAAACGTTGCGATTACCAGCGTTTCGGATGGTGCTTTGTTTTCGATGACCGCCCCCACAGTTTATACATTGGATGCAAATGTCAGCGATGCCGAAAGTCCGAATAACCAACTGACCTATGCTTGGCAAACCTTCCTATTGCACGCCAATCACAGCCATCCCGAACCCATCGACAACAACCCTACAACGACCACAACGGTCACGCCAGTAGGTTGTGACGGAGAATTTTATGGCTATGCGATTGTCTTGACCGTCACCGACCCAAGTGGTTTGGGTGGCATGGATTCCATCACCGTTCTGCCCGATTGCAGTACCGTAGCTGCCACCACTATTTCGGCGAGTTCCAACCCTGCAAACATTGGCGAAAACGTAATTTTTATGGCAAGCAATCCCATTATTGCAACAGCGCCAGTGGTCAATTATTTGTGGGATTTTGGCGATGGAAATACCAGCACCGATGCCATGCCTTCCCATTCCTTCAATACCGCCAACACCTACAATGTCACAGTGGACTTGACGGACGGAGAAGGGCATCCGATAGCCAGTACCGCAAGCTACGCCATTGAAGTAACAGACGGAGGCTCCAATGAAATAGATTTGGAGTTGAGCGTGACCGCCAATCCATTGCAGTACACCATTTTCACCAACAACCTTTTTACCTACACGCTCACCAACAACGGCACAGCGACTGCAACGGGAATTACCGTTGAAGCACCTTTCCCAAGTGAATTGGCTTTTACGAGTTCGACCGCATCACAGGGAAATTACACAGTTTGGACAAAAACGTGGAATGTCGGCACATTGGCGGTTGGCGAAAGTGCCACTTTGGATTTATCGCTTTTTGTCTTGAACACCACTGCCGACTTGACCCTTTTTGCACAAGTAAAATCGGCAAATGAAACAGATGCAGATTCGACACCCAACAACAATGCGACACAAACGCCAATTGAAGACGATGAAGCAAGCGTGACGATTACCAATGGCGTAAGTGGGGGCAATGACGAGGTGGACATCGAACTCAGCCTTACTTCAAGCCAAAGCCAAGCCAACATTGGTGACCAATTTTCTTATACTGCAACGGTCACCAACAAAGGGCCCGACAATGCGAGCAATGTAAAAGTCGCTTTCCCTTTGCCGACTGCTTACCTTCAATTTTTGAACAGCACCAACAACCAAACGACCTACAATTCCAACACTGGACTTTGGACAATCGGCAATTTGAATGTCAATGTCACCCGCACCTTGTTGGTCAATGTGGAGGTGATTGCAGAAGGTGTTGCAGTCGCTACGGCAGAAGTCACTTCAACGACCCAAGACGACATAGATTCTACGCCCAACAATGGCGTATTGAGCGAAGACGACATGGCAAGCGTCACCGTTTTTACGGATGGCAACAACGATTTTGCAGACCTGCAACTGACCAAAACCGCAAGCGTGAGCAATGCCGACAATGGCGATTCGTTTTCTTATACTTTAACCGTCACCAACAACGGACCAGCAGATGCGGGAAATGTCAGCGTAGAAGATATTTTGCCGAGTGGCTTGACCTTCAATAGCTCAACGGCAAGCACGGGCAGCTACAATAGCAATACAGGACTTTGGACAATCGGCACACTCTCCAACGGCAACAGCGAAACCTTGACGCTTACAGTCACCGTTGCAAGCATCACCGCACCGATTACCAACTTTGCACAAATCGAAACCTCTGACAAAACAGACCCCGATTCAACGCCTGGAAATGACACGAATAATACGGCGAATGAAGACGACGAAGCCACTGCAACGGTCAATCCGCCAATAGGTAGCAATGACATTGACTTGGAATTGACGATAAGCTGCAATGTCAGCGAATTCAATCTCTATCAAAACATCACCTATACCATTGAAGTCACCAATAACGGACCAGCTACCGCCACAGGCGTTCAAGTCGCCAATAGCGTTCCTTCGGGTTTGGCTTTCACCAGCAAAACCGAATCACAAGGAAACTTCAATTTTTGGGGAGGTGTGTGGACAGTCGGAACGCTCACCGTTGGGCAAACGGCAACCCTCGATGTTGTACTTTTCACGCTGAACAACAGTGGCGCAATCACCAATTTTGCCCAAGTAAAAGCCGCCAATGAAAACGACTCCGATTCTACGCCCAACAACAGCACAGGCGTACCGACAGAAGACGATGAAGGCACTGTAACGATTATCCCTGCGGGCAGCAACAACAACCAAATTGATTTGGCACTCAGCAAAACGGCAAACGTAGGTTCGGCGCAAGCGGGCGACAGTTTCACCTATCAATTGACCATCGTAAACAATGGAACAACGACTGCAACAGGCGTAACGGTTGAAGACATCTTGCCCTCCAATTTGACCTTCAATAGCTCCTCTGCTTCAAAAGGCAGCTACAATGACGGAACAGGAATTTGGAACATCGGAACGCTCGGAATTGGCGCAGCCGCTTCACTGAACATCAACGTAACAGTCGATGCCATCGCCTTGCCTATGACCAATTTCGCACAGGTCAAAACCGCCAACGAAACCGATGTGGACTCAACGCCCGACAGCAACAACGGCACAACGCCACAAGAGGACGACGAAGACAGCGTTGTGATTTTGCCCGACAACAGCAACAATTTCGTGGATTTGGAATTGACCAAAACCGCCAACAAAAGCACCGCAAGCGTAAACGACCAAATCGTTTACACCCTCACCGTCACCAACAATGGACCTGCCGATGCAACAGGCGTAACGATAGCAGACCAGCTACCCAGTGGCTTGACCTTCAATACTTCAACCGCTTCAAAAGGAACTTATAATTCTGGAAACGGCACTTGGTCGGTCGGCAATTTGAACGCCAATGAAACCGCAACTTTGGACATCAACGCCACGGTCAACAACATCCCTTCAACGATTACTAACTTTGCACAGGTCATGACGGCAAGCCCCGACGATGTGGATTCCACGCCTGGCAACGACTCCAATCAAACGCCCGACGAAGACGACGAAGACAGCGTTTCTATCAGTCCCGAAGGAAGCACCGACATTGATTTGGAAGCCACTTTGACCGCAAGCAACCCCAATGTTGTGCCGTGGACAAACGTGGATTTTACTTTGGAAATCACCAACAATGGCGCAGCCGCGGCTTCTGGCGTAATCGTCGACTTCCAAATCCCCAACGGCATGGCGTTCACCTCCAAATTCGAGACCCTCGGGAATTATAACCTTTGGTCGCAAGAATGGAACATCGGTATCCTCCAACCCAATGAAACGGCAATGCTTCAATTGACCTTGTTCACACTAAACCCTGGCACTGACATCACTGCTTTTGCAGAAGTCATGGCTGCCAACGAAACGGACATTGATTCTACTCCCAACAATGGAAACGGCAGTTCGGCTGTCGAAGACGATGAAGCAGCAGTCACATTATCGAACGGCGGTGGTGGCGGAAAAGGCGACTTGCAAGCTGATATTGTGGGTGAATCCAGTTTGCTGACGGTTTATCGCTTGTATCCTGTTCCGACTACGGATGTAGTCAACATCTTATTCACTTCCAAAGCCGAAACGGTCGACATTTACCTTTACGACTACAATCGTCGCATCCTTTATCACCAAACTCGTGAGGTGGCGCAGGGCGATAATACGACGGAACTGGATTTGACTCCTTTTCCTGTTGGGGCTTACTTTGTTTCGTTGGAGACGGAGGAGGGGAGTGTTAGGGGGAAGATTGTGAGGCAGTAGCCGCTTCAACTGTACCGATTTTTTCGGCATCTGAGATTGGCAAGATTGGGAATTGTTGCCAAAGTTTGACAACAGTTGGGACGGAATAGCTTGACTACAAATATTTTATTGAAGGAAACTCCCTTGTAGCTAACAAAACCTACAAGGGAGTTTTAGCATCAATCTGATTTCAATTGAATATCAATAGCATTTTTTGCTTCCTTTATCATAAATGCTTTTTCTGCCTTACCATATACATTCACCAGTTGATGTTTATTTGTAAATACATTTTCTTCAATGTATTTAGAATTGTGAAAAAGTCTTTTTTCAATTTGATTTGAATGTATAGTTATATCGTTTAACCTTAATCCCAATTCATTTTTAATGATATTTTCTAGGCTTACAATGTTGCTTGTAGACTCTACTCCTGTTCCATGTTCAGGGTAAAGTACGACTAAGTAATCTTTAGCCCTGCTTATAGCTACATTTATCAAGTATTTTCTGTTGAGAAATTGCCCTGAATGAACCTTTGTATTTGTTGGACTTATCAGAAAGAATACTATATCACAATCATCACCTTGAAATCCATGCACTGTATCAGTAGTTATTTCTAAGAAAGAAGGCAAGGATAATGACTCAATCATTTTGTTCATTAAGGTGGCTTGTGAACGATAAGGGCAGACTATTCCTACACTCCATTTTTCTTGCTTGTCTCTAATACTATCGTAAAAATATTTGACCAACTCATAGACTAATAAAGCTGAATAGGTGTGGTATGGACTGCTATTCAGTTTTTTAGGGTGATAAACAGAATCCTCACTATTAACAGGGAATCGTATAAGAGACAAAGGGGTTATGCCTAAATCTTTGAATTTAGTAGGTAGCTCTCGTGACTTAGGTGATAGATTGGGAAGAATCTCCCTACCATGTTTCAATAAACTATTGTATCTGAAATGGCTAAATAATTTGCCTATCAATTCTATACTTCTGTATTGAGTTCCCAAATTTTGTATTTTATCTCCATAGACAGGAATATTTTTTTGTTCAGATTCTATAAAAGTTTGTAAACCTATCATCTGATAAATATTTTCATCTTTTACAAACTCATCGGGTAAATCCTCATCCTTGATAACTACTACAGGAGGGATTTGGAATGGGTCTCCACCTATAATGTATTGTGTATTATTGAAAATAGAGTAGCTCTGATATATAGAGAATATAATATAAGGTAAAGGAATCATTGAAGCTTCATCAAAAATCACATAATCCCATTTTACATCACAAAGCCTTTTTTTATTGTTTACATTCCCATAGCTTTTCTCAATCACTTCCTCGTAGGGAAACCGATGTATAGTAGTGATTAGAGTACATGTAGGATATAAGTCTATGTCAAAATTATTTGCATCGTATAAATGTTCTTCCTCTAAGACAGTATTGCTGAATGTTGCACCATATCTTATAAGCCATTCTTTATCAGTTTTTTCATCAAAAGATTGTTGTATTATTTTTTCAGCTAAAACATCAGCAGCTTTGTTGGTAGGAGTCAGCACTAAAACCTTCAAGTTCTCTGAACTTGAATTCATTTTCTCTCTAATACTTTTTGCTATTGTTGTAGTTTTTCCAGTACCAGGAGGACCAAAAATAAAATCTATATTTTCGGTTAGATGCTCTTTCAAATTGACATCATCAGCCCACCTATTAATACTCCCAAGTCTCTCAAAGGATTTTCTTAGCCTATTCAATAAATCCACAATCCGAGAAAACTTCAATTCTATTCTTTTAATATCATTAAAGTCAATTTTAGACAATTTTTCTAATTCGGTCGTATAGGCAATTACACGTTGTCCTTTCTTAGAAACTCCTCCAATTTTAATCTTAGTTGGAGTTGAGTACTTTTTTTGATAGAAATTTGCCTTGAAATCTGTACAGTATTCGATTGTAGGGGTAACTGTACGATTAGGGTCTTTCAATACAATTAACTTCTCTGATTCAGTATCTTTTTCGCCAGACATAAAGGCAATTTCTAATTCAGCATGTTTACTGTCACCTTCTCCTTGTAAACATAGGATGTTCAAAAAACTCTTGAACCAACCATAAGAATATTTTTCTGTTGTTTCTAACTTTTCTTTATGTTCAACTTTTTCTAATTCTTTTTCCAATTCCTTTTTTAGTTTTTCACGTTTTTCCTTGTATAAATCGTTGTCGTATAGTGAGTCATTATCCAAATATTCCTGTATTCTTTTCCTATGTTTTTGGTATTCCTCATTGAGTTTGATTCCAGCGTTAGAAAAATATCTCTGTTCTCTAATTAGTTGTAGTACCTTTTCAATAGTAAAACCAACAGGAACATATAACTTTTTTGTAGTAAAATTGTAATAATGTTCTTCTTTATTAATTTCTGCTATCTTATCATCATATACGAAAACGTCATAAGAAACGTGACTAACTCTGTAGATAGAGCAGTTGTCATACTCTTCTTTCCATTTTAAATAAAATTTCTCATTCCATTCTTCAATCACATTTTCTTCTATTCTATTTCTATTAATTTTTTCTTCGGGCTTCACCTTCAAGCAGTATCGTTTTAATTTGTCGCTTTTATAAAATAAAGTACTGCTATAAACAGCATTAGAGACTTTTTGAACAAATGTGTTGTAATCCATACCATATTCATACAATTTGTTACTTGCTTCACCATCCCAATAATAGAAACCTTTGCCTTTTAGATTTTTAATTTCATAACGATTATGCTCGTTGTTCCAAATTGGCAATGGAACTTCTGTCTTTTCTTTATCAAACAAAGCTTCAATTACTTTCTTTATAAGCTTGTCGTTTTCGCTATCTGCTTGAAAAGAAAAATTATACCCACTCGATGATAGTAAATTTAATGTACCAATAAGTAAAACTGAAGGTATTGATGCTATCTCTGCTAATGTTATTTCTGATTTTCCTTCAATGAGAGATTTTCTTAGGCGGCAAATTCTCGAACTTTCAAAATTACATTCAATAGCTTTCAGCAAACTGTTCTTCTTTTCTTCATTGTTAGGATTATTCGTTCTCCAATTTTCAATATATTGAGGTAAAGATTCATGTGGACTTTTAAACTTATGAATTATTGTTGTTGTGGGATTGAATTTGAGTAGATGATACCAATCTTTTACAGATTCAGGAGAAGCAACTTTTTCTTCATTGTTGTAAATAGTTAAAATTTGAGTCAGAAATTTTATTCTTTCCGCATCTGTTTTGGGAATTTTAAAAGAAGGACCTGTTAGCCTATTGTTTTCTATTGTAGGATAAAAAAAGAGTGATACTTTAGAAGCGTTGAATACAGGTTTATCTATACCTAAAGAGAGGTAATCTATTATTTTTCCATATCTATTAAAATTAATATAATCTTTTTCTTCAAAGAACGAAAAGTGTTCATTGCTTATACCAAAATCTTGAAGAAAATATACATTACTATTTTGGGCTTCTACTCCACACTTTTTTTCTAAATCATAGTCAGAATTTGTAAATTTTGAATAAAGCAGCATAAATCCAAGTTGAGCTGCATTATCTAGAACTATTACATTATTCTTTGACTTATCAAACATATTTAGAACTTTTATCTTGTTTATATCTTTTGACAAACCAAATAATGTATTCAATTTCAGTTCCTCTGTTAAACCTCTTCCTTTGAATTTCTCAATAATAGAATTTACTACACCAGAAATTTGCGTATGTGTTTCAGTAAAAATATCAGACACTTTTAGTGAATATTCATCATGCTCCCCAAAGTATATCGTATCAACGCCTAATCCAACTTGCTGACTTAAAATGAAAGAAGATTCTAAACTTTCAGCTGAAATTTGCAAATGACTTGTAAAGTCGTCTTTAACTTCTTCAACATTTTGCAATTTGAGAGCAAGCCTAACCCTATCTGCTAATTCATCAAAACTATTCCAAGTAATGGTGCTAAGTGATAGCATTTTTAGTTTGCTGAAATAGTACTTGATTATTAAATCGTCTTTAATTATCAGAATATTTATCAACTCCCTTTTTTGAGTTCTATATTTTTCAGATGTGGTAACTGAACAAATTTGGAGTAAGTCAATTAAGTGTTTAACTAACTTGCTATCTTTATATTTATTTCCAATTAATTCCTTCGCTTTTTCTAGATAATACGGGCAAACTACATATTCAGTATAATACTTTTTGATATAGTTCGCTAAAATTTCATCTTTACCTACCCAAATTTGCGTATAGGTTTCTTTGGGACTGATTACGGTACTTCCGACAGCCGATTCAGATAATACATATTTATCAAAAAATTTCCAGTTGCAAACAGAGGCAAATTCTATCAATGCAGTCGCCTCTTCTTTGCTTATTTCCTCGATTTCCTCAGATAATAGAACATCATAGTTTGTACTTATTACTTTAAAAGGTGTTTCGTTTAGAAATTCAATAATTTCATAATCGGGAAGTTGGAGTCCAAAAATTCTATCAAATAAGGAACTTAATATGGAATAGTTGGCTTGCGAAATATCTTGCAAATCACGGCTATAAAATGTTTTATCTGAACTTGCATAGAATCTTCCATTAGATAGTATCACCGATTTGTTAGTCAGTAAATATTTATCAAGACTACTCGATTTATTATAGAAATCAATAACTTTTTTATAAAATGATTGACTGTTTTCAGTAATTAAAGAAGTATTTTGGATAATTTTCTCCCAAAGTGGATAAATGATATTCGTATATATTTCTTTATCTTCAAATACTAAATATCTGTCTAGTTTTTCATCATACTCCTCCTTTTTGATTCTAAATGGTTTTAACCATGTTATAGTAGTTTGAGTTAATAAACTACCCAAAGAAACAACTTCATTCATTTCGTTAGAAAATAGCTTTAGTGTCCGCATTCTACTATTTCGTTCAGCTTTAGTAGAATTTTCTCCAATTTGCTCTATTGCAGGTAGGATTTTTTCATTTTTCTCTATTGATGTAAATTTATTTCTAATTAATCTTTTATTTAAAACTTCAGGTACAGTTTCGTGCTTGTTTACATAGTTTATTTTTGCAGAATACCTTACTCTTTCATAAAGATTGTTATAAATACTTAAATTCTCCTCGCTTATCTTGAAGCCTACTCTTTCTAACAGTTCTTTAATTGGAGCAATTATCTTATAATTTAATAAGTATGACTCCTGTAAATCTTTCTTAGATAGTTCCTGAATTGAATAACGCACATCACTTTCATTACTATTACCTTTGAAGGTAAACAGCTTAAGATTGAATAAATTTACTTTAATTGATTCAAATTCGGGTTGAGTAATGTTTGCGTTGATTTCTCCTAATATTGATAGATTTAATTTAGGGTTAGAAGCTAGTAAAACGTTTATTTTTCCATATACATCATCTACTTTAAGCAAGTCAATAATATTGAATCGCTTAATGCTATTTTTTACTACAGCTTCACGACTTAGAAACAAATCATCACTCCAATAAAACCAATTGAAGCTCAATCCCCAACTTGAAGGAGAAAAAGGGAGTTTGGTATCTTTTATTCGTACACTTGCAGAGTCTTGAGATATGAAAAATGAATTGTCAATGTGAACGGGAATATTATTTTTTAAGTATTCGAAAATGGGTTCTATCAAAGGTTGATTTACCCATTTTCTGTCATTGTTTGCACTTTTTTCTGATAAAAGTAAATTAGCATAAATGTCTAAATACTGTTGCCTATCAGCGGGGTTCTCAGATTTCTCCAATTCTTTTAATTTGGCAATTAGCTTTTTTCCAAATACATCAAACAATCTCTCATTGATTCCCCAGCTATCTTCTGTACCCTTATGTAGGGAGGTTCGGTGAGAAGCTTTGTAAAAAGCGTTGCAATGTAAGATAAATTTGAGTTCGTGCTTCTCTTCACTTAGAGGAAAGAATAAGTAGAAGTTAGGAGCATTTTTAAATTGTGCATCTGCTTCACCATAGTTGGCATATCCCATTAAGAACTCAATATCTTCATCATCATTCATAATTTTATGCTCACTATCATTGAGTTCTCCTGTTTTGTTAAATCTTATCTTCTTATATTCATTACTTTCTTTCTCAACTATGAAATTGAGATATTTTAAATCCACACTTTCTATTTCACTATTGTTCAGTGTTACTTTTTTCAAACCTTCATTACTCAATTGTCGCACATGGTTTAGAATAGAAAGAGAAAACTTTACGCCAGTTTCCAAATCTGCATCCTCCAAATGTTCTTTCTTCCCTTCTCCTAACTTAATAAAGAACAACGAACCTTCATTGTATTCTTTTTCAGGTAATTGGTTTAGGTATTTCTGCAACCATTTATGCAGCGTTTCGACTTCTTGAGTTGAAAAAGCATTAGTTGTTTTCTCATAATGCACATCACGAATTTCTTCATTGGGTTGTGTAGGAAAATTGGTAATTAGAATCTTAAACAACCAAGCATCATCTGTTTTGCAAAAATGATGTTCACCATTACTTTCATCTTCTATTAGTTCGTAATTCTGTTGAGTAGGGATTAACTTATTGGGGTTATTTGGGAAATCATATACTTCCCCCTGCTTCCAACTAAACAAAATAGGACCATAATTCTTATCAATTAATTCATCCAAACCGTTTTCTTTACCTACAAGTCGATGAGCCAGTTTGAACCCAATCCCAAATTTCCCAATAGTATGCTCCTCAGGTTTTTTGGTTGAGACTCCTACATTTAGGATAGATTCTACTGCTGCAAAATCAAATTGAATTCCATTATTGATTACCAGTAAATATTCCTCATTACTTTCTTCATCTTTCTCCCAAAACATAGCAAAATGACTGCTTCCAGCATCTACAGCATTTTGAAGAAATTCATATACAGCTTGAGCATCTTTAGCCATATCTAAGAATCCTTCTAGAAACCCTCTAATTCCCTTTGTTTGTCCTTTATCTTTGTGACCATGATACAAATCAAAGAAACCATAAGTGCTTTTACCGTTATCTTTCTTACTTTTCGTTCCGACAAAGTGTTCATTTCTGTTTGAGTCTGAAGTTTCTCTAACTTTCTCCTTGAAGTATGTTCTGAATTGGGTAATGTTTTTGATTTTCATTATTAGGGCTTTTTTGCTAATAGTTATAACAGATTGCAATTTATAAAAATATTTTTTGTTATTCCTTGTAGATGCCCCCTTATTTAGACTACTTGTTATATTTATTATAAAATTATATATTTACCTTCACAATGGCAATCATCAAATAAAAAACTATTAGCGTTTAGAACCAGCAAAAATATGACTCCTAAAATAATTCAAAACGAATCCGACTACGAATCAGCTTGCAGTAGAATCTACGAGCTAATTCACTCAGACATTGAAAAAGGAACACCTGAAGGCAATGAATTGGAAGTGTTGAGTTTGTTGGTAGAGAATTACGAAACAAAACATCAGTTAGCATCACAGAATCAAGAGATACCAACCCGCAATTTGAACAAGGTATTGCCCTTTAAAAGCCATAAAAATAGCTTCTTCTGAAAAAACATCCACCAGTGTTTTTTCAAGAATAGGTATGTAATTTCTTGTTCTTTTGCTCGACCTATTATTTTATTTGTGTTTCTATTCATAATAAACGAGGAGTTGGCGGAATTTATGTAAAAAGACATAGATTCCGCTAACTATCGCTAATTGTGCCAAATTTTTCTTTCTTCCATCTTTCTAAAACAAACATTTCCTTCAAAATTTTCTTTTTAGAAAAATGCTTTTTGATGCAGACTCAGCTAGATAACCCCATCCTAATGAACAATTCACCCAAATTTTTCTTTCTTCAATTCCTCCAAAGCAAACATCTCATCTCGCAACCTTGCGGCCTCCATAAAGTCATAATCCTTTGCCGCTTTCTGCATTTCCTTCTTTACCTTATCAATCGCCTTTTGAAGTTGTGGTTGACTCATATACTGCACCACAGGGTCGGCAGCAATCGCCATAGTCGTATCAATAGGAGATTCTACATAAACCTTCGTTTGTTTTTGATGATCGAGAACTGAGCTTTGTTTGAGGATTTGTTCTTTAGATTTAAAAACTGTTTGAGGGGTCATTCCGTGTTCTTCGTTGTATGCCATTTGTTTAGCACGTTTGCGGTTGGTTTCGTCTATCGTACGCTGCATGGATTTGGTGATTTTATCAGCGTACATGATGACCAAGCCATTAGAATTACGAGCAGCACGCCCAGCCGTTTGAGTCAATGAGCGTTCATTTCTCAAAAAACCCTCCTTATCGGCATCCAAAATCGCCACCAAAGATACTTCTGGCAAATCCAGCCCTTCCCTTAGCAAGTTCACCCCAATCAATACATCAAACTCACCCAACCGCAAATCTCGAATAATCTCCACACGTTCCAAAGTATCTACTTCTGAGTGAATGTATCGGCAGCGAATGTTGAGGCGATCGAAGTACTTTTGAAGTTCCTCCGCCATTCGTTTGGTCAAAGTCGTTACCAAAACACGTTCTCCAATCTCTGCTCTATCATTTATTTCTCCAATCAAATCGTCAATCTGATTCAAACTCGGACGCACTTCAATAGGTGGATCGAGTAATCCCGTTGGACGCACAATCTGCTCCACAACAACTCCTTCGGACTGCTCCAATTCATAGTCAGCAGGCGTGGCACTTACATAGACGATTTGATTCACCAAAGTATCAAACTCTCTAAAGTTTTGAGGGCGATTGTCCATTGCAGAGGGCAAACGAAAGCCGTGTTCGACCAAGTTCAATTTTCTCGCACGATCGCCGCCCGCCATTCCGTGAATTTGCGGAATCGTGACATGGCTCTCGTCCACAAACATGAGGTAATCATCTGGAAAATAATCCAATAAGCAGAAAGGTCGCTGCCCTTGTTTTCGACGGTCAAAAAAGCGAGAATAATTCTCGATGCCCGAACAGTAACCAAGTTCTCGCATCATTTCGAGGTCAAAATTGACCCTTTCCTCCAATCGCTTCGCCTCCAAATATTTTCCAACCGATTGAAAATATTCAACTTGCGCCTTCATTTCGTCCTGAATCTCGTGGATGATTTTCACAAACTGGTCTTTCGGTGCAATGTAGAGATTGGCGGGATAGACGGCCATATCTGTGACCGTTTCCGTTCTCATTCCCGTTTCTGGATTCATTTTTTCGATTTCTTCCACATCATCCCCGAAAAAGGTAACTCGAAAAGCATAATCCGCATAAGCAGGGTAAATATCTACCGTATCGCCCCGCACCCGAAAAGTTCCTCTCTCAAAATCGGTTTCGGTGCGAGAGTACAAGATGTCCACCAAACCATGCAGCAAACGATTGCGAGGCACTACATCCCCCACCGAAATACGGATAATGCTGTCCTTGTATTCTGCAGGATTCCCCATACCGTAAATACATGACACAGAGGCAACAACTACAATGTCTCGCCTTCCCGACATCAAAGAAGTAGTGGTTCGCAGCCGCAATTTTTCCACTTCATCGTTGATAGACAGGTCTTTTTCGATATAGGTATTCGTTGAAGGAATGAAGGCTTCTGGTTGGTAGTAGTCGTAGTAAGACACAAAATACTCAACGGCATTTTCGGGGAAAAACTGCTTGAATTCTCCATACAGTTGTGCCACCAAAGTTTTGTTGTGACTTAAAATAAGCGTGGGTTTTTGGGTCTGTTGAATCACATTTGCCATTGTAAAGGTCTTTCCCGAACCTGTCACCCCCAGCAGAGTTTGTGCTTTTTCTCCCGCTTCAATTCCTTCTACCAATTGTTGAATTGCGCCAGGTTGGTCACCTGTCGGCACAAAATCTGAAACCAAATTAAATTGCATATAATGGATTGATGATTTTACTAAATATTGTAGTAGGGTAACTATTGAAGAAAGGGAATTGTTTTAAAACTCAATCCGCCAACTCAAAATCGGAATTATACCCAATTGATTCTTAGTCACGATTTCCCCTTTTTGCACATCAAAATACTGAAAGGCAATGTTTTGGTGGTTGGTTACATTTTGGATGTCCAATGCCAAAGTACGAGAAGAATTGTCCTTATTTCGGCGAATTGCCACTCTAAGGTCGAGTTTGTAATAGTCCTCCATTTGTAGTGTAAAGGCTTCGTTTTGGAGGTAAATCGTTTGTTCAGAAGTCATTGAAGCGGCTACATCAATTGGAGTATCTCGAAAACCACCTGCATAGGTAAATGCTGCATTTACACTAACCGTTCGGTCTTTTCCCCTTCTATGCCACGGAAACTCTTTGCCTGTGGTGAGATTGTAGTTGTAGTTCCCGTTGAAGCGGGTATCTCTTTGAATGTCGTCAGAACCTGTGTATTTGGATTCATAATAGGTTCCTCCGACCAAATAATACCAATTGTCCGAAAAATATTTTTCCAAACTCACCTCCACGCCATAGTTTTCACCCGTTCCATTGTTCACCAAGGCTTCCTCCACAAAACCATCCACAAGATTCAGCACCGAAAAGCTATTAGAGGTCTGCGAAACAGGTACATCGTATAAATCCTGATAGTAAGACTCTATCCGAAGCAGTTGGTTGTCTGACAACTGTTGGTGATAGGCAAGCGAAACATTGCGGGATTTGGTAAAATCCAATCCTTCATTTGGCTGTGTGGTATTGCCCATATCGTCAGCAATACTCGAAAAATAAGTACCCAACAACTGCATTTGACTCCGTTGTCCATACGCCAACACGACGTCACTCTTGGCACTCGCTTGCCACTTCAAGGCAAACCTCGGTTCAATTGAAGGGCTTCTACCAAAGTCGTCCGCTACAAAAGTATGGAGATTTACTCCCGCATTGAAGCTGATAGACGGTGCAATACTTGCGAGCCATTGAAGGGAAGATTGCAGGGTTTGAAGTTGACCATTTCCCGATATTTTTTCACGGGGAGTAGTATTGATTGTGCCTTTGGTTGAAAAATAATTGAAGTCGTATTGATTCAATAAGGTGGTAAATTTCAGTTGGTGTTTGGTGCTAAGGGTGTAATCGGCTTCAATTTTGGAAGACCAAATCCCCAAATATTGATTGTCCGTCCCAATATCGCTGGCGGTGTAGTCACTTCCCTTCAAAATGTCCGCACTACGCTCGTTGTCAGCAATGGAATACACACTTCCCAACTTAACTCTAAACTTATCAGACAAGGGTTTTTCGTAGTTTGCCCCGATTGCTCCTGCTTTGCTCTCAAAGCGAATATCTTGTCTGTCTTTTTCAAACTCCCAAACGCTGGAATCCCGCTCTGCTTTGAAGACATTGCTGCTCAATCCTCCAAAGCCAAAAACGCTGAACTTACCTGCGTTTTTGGTCGGAAAAGCCAACTTGAAGGATAAGTCTTGAAAGGTGATTTCTTCATCGCCCAAAGGCACACCTAATGCCGACAGCAAACCGATGGTCGAAAAACGATAATTGGCTAAATAGCTGCTTCTCTTGGTTTTGCTCAAGGGTGCTTCGGCTGCAAAATCCACCCCGATTAAGCCAACTTGGTTGGTAAATTCGCTTTGTTGGTTGTTTCCATCACGCAGTTGCATATCAAAAATACCTGACTGCGCATTGCCATAGTCGGCAGGTAAAGCACCTATCAAAAAACGAGAATCGTCCAGCATTTGTGCACTCAGCATAGTAACCCCTCCACCGTTTTGGGTGGCTCGGTCATTGAAGGTTCCCGCATTGCTGGTATGGTTGGGATTCACGATATCCAAGCCCTCCAATCGCCACAAAACGCCATTTGGCGAATTGCCCCGAATCGCCATATTATTGGCTTGGTCATTGGTGTTTACCACGCCAGGATAGGCAGTCATTACACGAGCAGGGTCAAAAAAAGTAGCAGGAAAACGTCGTGTTTTTTCGACTGAAATGGCGGGTGCAGTGTAAATGGGGGAAGGTGACGCATTGGCTGCAATGGTGATGGTTTCCAAATTGTAAGGATTGACTTTCAAGGCAATGTTTTGTACCGCCTGCTTCCCTTTGGTGACGAGTAGTTCAGGCACAATAAAGTCTTCATAGCCCAAAAAACTGACCTTCAATTTGTAGCGTCCAACAGGAACTTCCTTCAATTCAAATCGCCCACTTGTATCTGTGGTCGTTCCCTTCAAAGGATTACTAGGCAATACGCTCACGCTCGCACCTATAAGCGGCAAACCTGTATTTTGGTCCATGACTTGCCCCCGAATGGTTTGGGTATAGACTTCCGCAGGTTTTTTGCTAATGAGGTCAATAGAAGGAAGTTTATCCTCTGTTTGGGCAAACACAGTTATGGTTGCAAGGAGAAAAAAAAGAATGGAATAAAGGGAAAAGGTTTTCAAAGCAGAATCGTTTGTTTTCATAAAAAGAAATGTTTTTTTTATAGAAAAGGTTGCCGATAAACTTTTGAAGTTTTTCTTTCTAAAGATAAAACCATTGATTTCACATTCGTCCGATTTTAAACACTAAACTTCAAAAGACTTTCTATAATTTTTTTTGGGGCAAAAACCTTTCCGAATCCCAATCTTCAAACGAAAAACGAAGGTTTTTACCTTTTATCGTTGCAAAGCTACCGCTTATCGAAAACAAAGTAACTGATTTCTATTTATACTTTACCTTTGAAGCAGAACAACAGACATGATAGTTCTATTTATAGATGCTTGGGTGATATTACATCAAACACACATTTTTTTTCATCCATTGAATTAGAAAAGTGCAATAAAAGTTGGTAGTTGTCAGTGGCTTGGGACTACCAACTTTTTTTATGGATAACTATCAACCTTTTTCTCCAACCAAACTCCTTTTGGCTTCCTTTGTCTAAAGTTCAATATTTTCCTTACCTTGTTTTTTTCCTTCATTTTCATTTCTGTTTATGAGTTGGTCTATCATCGTCAATCCTACTGCTGGAAGTGGCAAAGCTAAAAAACAATGGCATCAAAAAGTCGCCTCTCTACTCCAACAAAAAAATATTTCTTACAAGGTTGTTTTTACCAAATCGATTGGTCATGCGAGTGAAATAGTTCAGCAACTGGTTGAACAAGGCAGTCGAAATATTGCAGCAGTGGGCGGTGATGGAACATTCCACGAAGTAGTGAATGGTATTATGAATCAATCTGTTGTCCCTTCAATAGAAATCACTTTTGCGGTGATTCCATTGGGTACGGGCAATGATTGGATTCGCAGTTTAGAGATTTCCAACGATGTTGAAGTTGCTATTGATATTCTTCAAAATGGTACTCCTTTTTTGCAGGATGTGGGGCGAGTGAGTTTTGAAGCAGGTAGTCAAGCCCAACAACGGTATTTTATGAATGTGGCAGGAGCAGGTTTTGATGCATTTGTTGCCCAGCGAATGGGTAAATCCCACAAACGGTTCGGACAGTTTACCTACTTTTGGGAACTGTTGAAGGGAATTGCTGTTTTTCAAAACATACCGATTCAACTTCAATCTGATGATTTTCAAGCGAAAACACCCGTTTTTATGCTCAATGTAGGAGTAGGAAAATATTTGGGAAGTGGTATGAAGGTGGTTCCAAATGCTGTTTTGGACGATGGCTTATTTGATGTTACTTTTATTGAGAAAGCAAGTAAGTTGGAAATTATTGGGCAGCTGAAAAACCTCTACGATGGGAGTTTTATTGAGTTCCATAAAGTAAAATCTTTCCGAACGAAGCAAATCACTGTCAACACGAAGGGAAAAATGCCGCTTTATTTACAAGCCGATGGTGAGATATTGGGCTGTGCGCCTCTTCAATTTGAGATTTTGTCGAAGAAATTGAAGGTGTTAAGGTAAAAAATCAACCCTTGCTGTGCTGTCAAAGATGCTACTGTATCAATTTTAGATGTTTAAGGGAGGAGAATTTCATCTGATGAGAGCTAAAGCTAAAATGCTATGAAGCAAGATACTTGAAGCTCTCATCGGATGAAAAAGCTTTGGCTTGAAATTAGCTTAAAAACTCTACTTCACCACTACCTAAATGGTAGTAAGCAGGCAGTATTTTCAATTTTCCAGCCTCTACTGCTCCTCGGATAATACCTGAACGATTTTGTAACTCTTCGGCAGTCAATTCTGCATTTTTACGTACTACGTCATTTACAGAAGCTCCTTCCCCTGCTGCTGCCAAAGCTGGACTAACATGTGCTAATAGGTGATTCAAACTATATCCATTGTCTCCACCACCAAGGGCTGCTGTGACTGCTCCACAGCTTTGGTGTCCTAATACCACAATCACAGGTGAACCGATATGAGCTACGGCATACTCAATACTTGCGATAGAAGAAGTATTGGCTACATTTCCTGCTACACGCACCACGAAAATTTCGCCCAATCCTGTATCAAATGCCAATTCTGGAACGACTCTACTATCTGCACAGCTCAAAATAATAGCATAAGGTTCTTGACCTCCTGTTAGATCTTCTCTTCTCGAACTGTTTTGAAGTTTACCGTCCAACTTATCTTCTACAAATCTTTGGTTTCCTGCCTTTAATCGATCAATTACTTCTTGAATGTTCATCATGTTTGTTAGTAAAAAATTTTATGTGAAATAAGATGTTGCTTACTTATCTGAAATCCAATCAAAGATTGGGACTTTAATTCAAAATTTGGAACAACTGGACATGAACTTTGTTCAGTTAAATTATTTTTTGCTGCAAAAACCCAAGCAAATATGCTTTGAAATGCTACAATTTCATTTTTTTTTGTTTGCCACTCCTTCTTTTCTATGTGATATTTGTACCTATACGCATTTGCTCACTCTTTATGATTTTTTATTTTAATAACCTTACAATTAAAACCATGAGAATTTTTAGTTTATTATTTGTTTGTCTTTTGTGTACTACGCTTCTATCTGCTCAAAATAAAGATAGAGCCGCAGAAATGATTACTGCTTTAGAGAAACACAAAGTCGACAAAGAAGCCTATTTGAGCAAAATCGAAAAACAAATTGTAGATGTCGCTGCAAAGGACAAGAACGTCAACTTAAAAACAGTAAGCATCGACCGCAAAACAGGTGTAATCAGTGCAACAGTTATTGACGGTAAAGGACAAGAGAGAGCGATGGACGGAACTGAATTATTGACCAAACTAAACGACGGGGCATCTTCAGACAAAACAAATGCTCACTCAGCTTCTATGTCCCATTCTGTGTCTTATGATTGTAGCGGATGTTTTCTCCCTGAATGGCTCTGTTATCACTTAGGATTGTGTAGAGAAATCATTACCTACAATCCCCATGCACCATTGACTCCTGAAGAGAAAAGAAAGATTGACGAAGATAGAATAATGAACGAATTACCTCCTATATATTCAGGACAGTATTAAAAAAAAATCTTATAGTTGAGAAGGAAACATATCCCTGCTTGGTAAATAATCTGCCTTAACCAAGTAGGGATTTTTATTTTACTGCAAGAAAAACAAAAATCAGTCCTACCACTCCACTACTACTCCAATACTCGGCAACACATTCCCTACCTCATTCTGAATCAACTTGGTCTGATATCGAGTCGGGTCATTTACATCCTCCAAAGGTATCCCGTTTTCATCTCGTATTACGGTTAGATTTGGAAAACTGTCAATAGAGTAACCATAAATATTTTCGATATCAAGATAGAGATTAAGCACAAACTTTTTGAAAAACCATTTTTTGTCAACCCTGACATCCAATTGTTGGTAATTCGGTAGACGTTCTGTATTGATGCGATTGAAGTCAAAAATGCCCTTATTAGAGGCATCCCAAACACTTTTGAGCGATGAGGTAGCAATATCATAAGGCGTATAAGGCGTTCCTCCCGTAAATCTCCAACGCACACCCAATTCCCAATTTTTCTTAAACTTCTTACCCATCGTCATGCTCACCAAATGCCGATTGTCCCAGCTTGCATTGGCATAATCATCCGGATTTTTATTCGTGAATTCTGAACGAACAAAAGTATAGGATGCAATCCCGTAGAAACCTTTGAACAGTTTTTGTTGGAATAAGAACTCCAAGCCAAACGCTTTTCCTTGTGAATCGGGCGAAACGGGCGCATCTCCAATCACTCCAAAATCAGCTCCCAAATTTGCAAGTGAAATGGAATCACGCAATAACATAGGGTAGTCATTGTATTTTTTGTAAAAGCCCTCCATGCTAAATTTGGAGTTTTGGGCAGTTTGGTATGCTACACCTGCTACAATGTGCCTATTTTGGATATATCGAATCCCGTTGTCAACATTGACCAAACTTCCCGTATTGTCTCGATAACCCAGAACAGTATAAGCAGGTAACTGGTAAAAAATTCCAGTATTGAAGTTCAAACTAAATTGTGGAGAAAGAGCATAAGACAATGACAATCTAGGCGAAAACTGCTCCAAAGGATTGTTCATATCGTCAGAATAACTATTGGCATCCATCCGAAAGCCAAGCGAAGCAGTCAGTTTGTCCTTCAATAAAGTTTTACTCGCCTGTCCAAAAAGGCTATACTTACTAAAGTCCAGTTTAGAATCGTAATCCACCGTTTGAATCTCACCATTTACTTCAATCCGATTGAAGGTGCTGTTGGTATAGGTCGCAGTTTCAAAACCCAAACCATAGTTCAATTTCCAACCATTCATGCGGTTCGTATTCTCCAACCGAACCTTGTTTTCGATTTCTTCCGATTCATAATCCAACAACAACCCATCCGATATTTTAATATTGTTTTGGTATTTAAAAGCAGAATTACTGAGGTGATTGCGACTGACAACCAAAGTAGTATAGCCATTTTTGCGGAAGTTCTTGTAGTTCGCTCCAATGGTGTAATTCCATTGGTCTTGTTCGGGCAGGCTATTGAGCAAAAACTGTTGATCTTCGGTTTCGTTGGCTTCGAGATTGAGACCCAAATTGTCGATTGCCCCCAAGCCTATGATGGTCAGTTGATTGCTCTCGTCCAGTTGGAATTTGGTTTTGAATTGAAAATCATTGTAGGTCGGCAAAAAAGGAAGCTCTAATGCCTGAAACAAAAACTGCAAATACGACCGTCGAAAAGAGGCTATAAAAGTAGCTTTTTTACCAAGTGGACCTTCTGCAGTCAGCCCTGCATCGCTTGAACCCAATGTAAAATTGAATCCCAAACGATCGCTCCTTCCCTCTCGCTGCTGAATTTCCATAATCGAACTCAAAGCATTGCCTCTATTGGCAGGAAATGCGCCTGTATAAAAATCCACGTTTTTGACAAAATTCACATTTATCAAGCCCACAGGACCACCCGTTGAGCCTTGTGTCGCAAAGTGATTGATATTCGGTACTTCAATGCCATCTATATAAAAACGGTTTTCGCTAGGTCCGCCACCTCTGATAATGATATCATTGCGAAAACTAACCGATGAAGCAACACCTGGCAATGACTGAATAGCTTTGGAAATGTCTCTATTGCCACCAGGATTTCGTTGGATTTCATTCACTCCAATACTTTGCAGCGAAAGTGGGCTTTCTTCTGTCTGTACAAAAGGGTTCGCTTTTACAACCACCTCCTTGAGTTCTTCGGTGGCAGGTTCGAGTGGAATATCAATTTCGGCAGGTTTGGAGTTAAATACCTGTATCTCAAATACTGCTTTGGTTTTATATCCCACAAAACTCGCTTCAAGATTGTATAAATCGGGTTCTAAATTGGTGAGTTCGTAGCGTCCATCTATATCCGTAGTCGTCCCTATTGTCGTTCCCTGCAAGACTACATTCGCAAAGGGAATTGCCTCATTGTTAATCGGGTCAAATACCTTTCCTCGAATGATGCCTGTTTGGGCGAAGAGTACAGTTGAAGATAATAATAGAATGAGGGCAAATAGTGATAGAAGGAAAAAATGAAAGTGTGGTTTATTCATAGTTGTTTTTACCTATATTGAAGCAGAAAGATAGGTAGAACTGTTTTAGGAGAAAATTGTTTGACCATTTTATAGCTATTTTTTCATAACTCGAAAGTATTTCATAAACTGTCCAAAATTTTAGCTGTCAAGAATAAGCTCAAAATAGTTTTTGATTTATGAAAGCGAAACTCTATTTTTGACCAAAATACTCATATCAATCAAATAGTTATGTCCATTCTCCGACTTCAATTACCAACAGACCCCCGATGGGTCGACCTTGCGGGAAAAAGCCTCGAATTCATTCTCACAGACCACGCCTATTGTGAGCAGAAAGCTGCCTCTACCTGCATTTCCTTGATTCAACTCTATCCAGATAAAACTGAATTGGTTGAACAACTTGCGCCCATTGTCACCGAAGAATGGGGACATTTTCGCATGGTTTTGCAGCAAATGAAAAAACGCAATATCTCTCTCGGCAGGCAACGAAAGGATGAGTACGTGCGAGAACTCCGCAAATTTTTGACCGTAGGAGACAGTAAAGACAACCGTCTTTTAGATATGCTGTTGATGGCAGGACTCATCGAAGCACGAAGCTGTGAACGCTTCAAATTGCTTTGGAAAAACATTGGTGATGAAGAACTAAGCGAGTTTTACTACAAGCTTATGGTATCAGAGGCAGGACATTATACCCTTTTCCTTGGGTTGGCTCGCACCTATTTCAGCGAAGAAAAGGTGAAAGCTCGTTGGGCGGAATGGTTGGAATACGAAAAGAAGGTGATGGATGGATTGGCGGTGAGAGGAGATAGGATACACTAAAAATTCAAAGGTAAATTTCAAATACAAATTCAAAAGAGTTTTCTGCTTCAATTGTGGTCGAAACATAAATGTATTGGTGACAATTGAAGCTAATTTTCTCAAAAATCTCTCCATCCAGCGTCTTTCCGCTCAAATTCTACACCAAGGGAGCCAAAAAAACTTTATGTCTCCGAGTCTCTGTGTTCAATTTGTAGGAATAAATCGTAATTTTAGCTTTTTAGCTTCAAAAACAAAAGCTACTATCATGCGTCTATTCCCAATATACCTTTTGCTGAGTCTATTCACCTTCAATAGCTTCGCACAAAACAGCCTTAATTGTGCTGAACTCAATCCCGACACTTACACCCTTTGCGAAGACTTCAATGATGGAGATTTTACCAATACGCCCTTTTGGAGTGGTGATACGGCAGATTGGACCATAATAGACGGACAACTCCAATCCAATGGGCCAGCCGTTTCAGGTACTTTCTTGCAGTTGACCACCCCCTCAACAGCCGTTGCTAATACCGAATGGCAGTTTTTCGCCAACCCCCGACTCAGCACTTCCTCCAACAATTACATGGATGTCTATTTGATGTCCACCACCCTCAATCTGAAAGAAACGCCCAGTGGATACTTTGTTCGAATTGGTGGTACGCCCGATGAAGTAAGTTTATTCAGAGCAGACAATGGGGAAGAAACCTTAATTATTGACGGAGAAAACGGAACAATCGGTAGCAGCAGCAACAATCCTGTCAGAGTGAAAGTCACCCGTACGATTGAAGGACTATGGACATTGCAGCGAGCCTTGGGAGGTGAAAGTGTATTTAGCATTGAAGGAACAGCCACCGATGATACCTACACCAATAGCAGTCAATTTGGGGTGCTGATTCGATACAGCCAAACCAATGCTGCTGATTTTTATTTGGACGATGTATTTATTGGCGCAATTGTAGAAGATACAGAAGCTCCAGAAGTGGTCAGTGCAAACGCCATCAGCAGCAAGATTATTGAAATCGTATTCAACGAAGCAGTCAGCGCAGAGACGGCTGAAAATGTCAACAATTACCTACTCAACAATACTGAAATTCCTTCAACGGCAACTCTTGTCAATCCAACTTTAGTGCGTCTTGTCTTTGCCAACTCTCTGCAATCAGGCACCTCCAATGAGCTGCGAATCAACGGTATTGAAGACTTGGCCGGGAATCCGATGGTTATTGCGAACTTATTGGTGGCTTATTTTGAAGCCCAAGAAGGCGACATTATTATTAGTGAGTTTTTTCCCGACCCTACACCTCCAGTGGCTTTGCCCGAATTTGAATTTGTCGAGCTTTACAATCGTAGTGACTTTGACATTCCGCTTGCCGATTGGACCATTTCAGATGCCACTTCTTCCGCTACTTTGCCACCGATTACGCTTCCTTCAAAATCCTACTTAATCATCTGCGCTCAAGGGGATGCGGCAGCAGCTTATCAATCTTTTGGTAGTGTAGCAAATGTCAGTTCCTTGCCTTCTCTCAACAACAGCAGCGACGAACTCACCCTTGCCTCCAATGCAGGAATAACCATTCACCAAGTCAATTACAGCAGTAGTTGGTACAGAGACGACATGAAAGACGATGGTGGCTGGACTTTAGAAATCATCAATCCCGACAACCTTTGCGAAACGCCCAACAATTGGATAGCTTCTTTGGATACAAAAGGTGGGACTCCTGGGCAGCCCAACAGCGTTTTGGGTTTGTTTCCCGACAATGAAGCACCCAAAATCGTTTCTGCAAATTTGGATGGCGACCAAGTCATTGAAGTGACTTTTGACGAAGCCATTGATTTGTTTTCGGCTACCGAAATTTCCAATTACAGTTTAGACAATGGAATTGGGGTACAGTCGGTTGTAGAAGATTTGCAGATGGTCACGCTATTTTTGGATAGCCCATTGCAGCAAGGAACGCTTTATACACTGACCGTCAATGGCGTTGCAGACTGTGTGGGAAATGTGGGGCAAAACTTGCAGATTCAACTGGCAATTCCAGAACCTGCCGATATTTTTGATGTGTTGATTAACGAAATTTATACAGACTTCACCATTCCAGATGTCTTCAATGTTCCACAACTGAATCTGCCTGAATCCGAATTTGTGGAGCTTTACAACCGCAGCGACAAAACCATTAACCTTGGAGGTTGGTATTTGGCAGATAGTGGCGACAGCACGATTTTGGACAACTATTTGCTTTTGCCTCAACAATATGTAGTGCTTTGTCCAACGAGCAAAGTCGGCGATTTTTTGGCTTTGGGCGCACCCACCTTAGGGGTGACAAGTTTTCCGAGTTTGACCAATTCAGGCGAGACCATTCTGTTGTTGAGTCCTTCCCAAAACCTGGTTCATTCGGTTAGTTATCAAAGTTTTTGGTATCGAGATGAGGTCAAACAAGAAGGTGGTTGGACTTTGGAATTGATAGACCCGAACAATCCTTGTGAAGGGGCAAACAATTGGCGGGCTTCCAATGCTGCAATAGGTGGAACTCCAGGGTTGCAGAATTCCATACTTGCCGCTAATCCCGACCAAACTTTGCCTGATTTATTGCGAGCAGAAGCGATTACGGCTACCCAAGTACAGCTTTTTTTCAGCGAAACTTTGAATCCAGAAAACGCCACGGACCTGTCTTTTTACAATGTCGACAAAGGCATCGGACAGCCGAATGTGGCTATTCTACAAGCTCCGAACTTCAATAGTGTTTTACTCTTGTTGGCAAATCCATTGCAGCCAGACGAGATTTATACGATTACGGTTCAAAGCGTTACGGACTGTGCGGGCAATGTGATTGGCGCATTGAATCAAGCACCTTTAGGCATTGCGAAAGCTCCAGAAGTGGGCGATTTGGTCATCAATGAAATCCTATTTAATCCTATTAGTGGTGGTGTTGATTTTGTGGAACTCTACAACAAGTCCAACAAAATCATACAGCTTTTTGGTTGGTTATTGGCGAATGTGGACCTTGACGAAAACCCCGATTCGCTGATTAATTTGTCTCCCATCACAGAACAACGCTATTCGCTCTATCCGAATCAATACCTCGTTTTGACCGAAAATGTGAACCAAGTTCGGACTTATTATGGACGCTGCAACAACCTACCAACTGGTGGTTTTTTGACCACTGATTTGCCGACTTACGATGATAGGGAAGGGGTTGTAGCGATTACGGAACCTTTCCGCACCATTATTTTAGACCAAGTGCACTATTACGATGATTGGCATTATTCCCTTCTCCGTGATGAGAACGGGGTGTCTTTGGAGCGGATTGATGTCAATGCCCCTTCACAAGATTCCAACAATTGGCAATCGGCTTCTGAAGGCGTTTGTTTTGGAACTCCGGGATATCAAAATTCACAATTTTTTGCACCTACTGACAATGGCAAAAACATCAGTGTTGAACCCACTTCATTCTCTCCGAATGGTGATGGATTCAAAGACTTCACCACGATTCAATACCAATTCGACCAAACGGGCTTTACGGTCAATATTTCGATTTTTGACAGTCGTGGCCAAGAGGTGCGACAATTGGTGCAGAGTGCCTTTGCAGGGAACAGTGGGAATTTCAAATGGGATGGCATTACGGATGATGGTGAGAAGGCTCGTTTGGGGATTTATATTGTGTTTGTAGAGGCGTATGATTTGGAAGGAAATCGGGAAACGTGGAAGGAGACAGTGGTGGTTGGAGGGAACTTGGATCGATAGGTTTTACTCAACGTGGAGAAATTGAAGGTCGTAAGTTCTAATGCTTAATTTGTTCAATATCTGACACTCTCTAGCTGATCCAAAATCAATTGTGTTGCGTAAGTGTTTTATAGGGAAATATCTACAAAACAAAATTTACGAAACAAATGAAACGTACTTACTCTTTTATCATCGCCTTGCTTTTCATCAGCATTGAAGTATTTGGTCAAGCTGCACCCCAAAAATATGTGTTCATCGAACACTTTACCAATACCCGTTGCAGCACCTGTGCTTCTCGAAATCCTGCATTTTTTGATGTAATTCACGCTCCCGAAAACGAGGGCAAAATTCACCACATTGCCGTTCACCCACCTTACCCTTATCTACAATGTGCTTTTTACCAACACAATACCAACGACAACCTGAGCCGAACCGAATTTTATGGTGTATTCGGAACACCTCAAATTTATGTTTGGGGAGATAGAAATTTGGAAGGCAGTAAATTGTTGACCCAAACACGTTTGAACACCTTTTTGAATCAAACGGCTTCTATTGAAGTGATTGTAAATGAAGAAACCAATGGGAGTTCACGCACCGTAGGAATAGAGGTCAAAAGTTACGAAAACATGGAAGGAAGTGATTTGAAACTTTTTGCAGCAGTTGTAGAAAAAGAGGTTCAATACAATGCGCCAAATGGCGAAAACGAGCACTTCAATGTATTTCGTAAAATGCTTCCTGATTTAGATGGAATAGACTTCAATCCTGCTGCAATTGGAGATAGTAAAACCTTCAATTTTAGCTATGAGTTGGACAGTGAATGGGATGCTTCTCAAATATATGTAGTGGCGTTTGTTCAAAATGTGACCACAAAAGAGGTCTTGAACTCAGGTACACCTTTTGATGCTGTAACCACGGATATTGAAGAAAGTGTGTTGAGCAAAAATGTGGTCCTGTATCCCAATCCTACCAACGACTTTATTCACTTTCAAGTGAATGAACTTTCTTTGGACATTGAGGAAGTGGCGATTTACAATAACAGTGGCGTTTTGATGCAATCTTTTGAAGGGAGTCCTGCAAGTCTCCATATTGATGTGCGGGCTTATCCGACAGGGATTTATTTTGTGAAATTGAAGTCGGGTGAGGATGTGGTTTATCGGAAAGTGGTGGTTCGGTAATGATATGATTTGATTTTTATTGATTTATATATTTTACAAAGTGACAATTAACTAAATTGTCACTTTGTGCTTATTTCATTCATTGGATTTTACTCCAATCAAGAAATTTAGCAGCTTCAATTCGTTCAATCATCAAGTGTTTGGCATGATTCAGAAAAACCTCTTCTATTTTTCTTATGATAGGAAAAACCTTAAAAAGCCACTGAAAAATTTTTCCTACAAATTTCGTATCTCCTCCTGATAATTTTTTATCGGCTGATTTCAGAAACTCGTCTCCCTGTTTTTTAGCCTTTTTCAGTTGAGGTTTATAGCGTACATTAGCATCGAATGTAATGTAATCCAGTACGCTAGTGGTTTCTTTTATGTCTGCTATCATTAGGTCTAAGACGCTATTAAAAGATTTTTGGGATTTGGTATAAGCTATTATTAACGTACTATCTTCTTTAAAAGAATGCTGACCCTTTGCATCTTTAAATCTTTTTAGCCGAGATACCATTTCTTCGTGGTCTTCTTTGATTTCTGTTAGATGTTTGATAAAAACCCGTTTAGAAAATTTCTTTTTGAACTTTTCAACTACTTCTTTGGTCATCTTTTTGTGGTCTGTAGTATCTTGAGCCAATAGAGGAGTCGTCGTTATAGAAAGGACTATTATACTAATTATAAATAAAAACAACTTGTTCATGTTAAAATCTTTTTTCTTTTTTAAAAAATAGAAAATCACTTTCAATACATTCATTTCCTACACAATCTTTTGACTTGCCAAACATTGGTTTCTGTGCTTCAAAGTCTGTACGTTTGATGGCATAGAAAAGTGTCTCTGCACTCAAAACACTTTTTTGATTGGTTGTTAAGAGACGGATTAGTTCATTAGTAAAACCTCTTGCAGGAACGGTTTCATCATCGAAACCACTAGCTATCACTGTCAAAGCTTGTTTACCGCAGGTTTCTCGAGGATGAATGAGTCGGGATTGATGCGGTGTATAGGCTTCAATAGAGTTGAATCTGTTGTCAAATATTTTACCACTATAGCACGCATCTACCACCAAGAGTATGCGTCTTTTGTAGTTATTATCCTCTTCTGCTTCCATTAGATTTTGGCTATATTTTTCTCGTTCTTGTGTTTCAACGTTTGCCTCTTCTATATATGCGTAAATCGTTTTGAAAGGCATAGGGTAATCGTCAGATGTATTGAAAGAAGGGATTCCATGGAATGGAACGCCATGTCCACTGAGATAAAGAAAAATATTTTTGCCCTGATTTTTTAAGGTTCCCAATATTTCCTCCAATTCTTTTCTGGAGATATTATAGTGTGTCTGTACCTCTTCAAAATCATAGTGTTCCTCTAATACTACTTGAAGACGTTTGGCATCTTCTACAAAAATGGGATTGTTGTCTTCACCGCTTTTGGTTTGGGAAATAGCTACGAGAATGGCGACATTTTCCTCATTGACATTTTCTAAACAGTCTTCTCTATCTACAGGGTTGGTGGTCAATTGCCCTTCTGTTGCTGGACTTGGATTTTTGCCGCTTTTGCCCCTATTGCCATTCGCTCCCCCTCCCTTTGAGCTTTTTGGACAAAAAGAACAGAGTCTTACTGTTACTGGATGCCCTGCCTTTCCTCCTTCTCCTGCGTTACCTACTTTTCCGTTCTTCCCTGCATTCATAATGGTTTTGATATTCTTAAAGGGCTTTTTACTATTGAACAAAGGCGTTTTTCCTTGAATAGAACTTATGTTTCGGTGACTTTTGAAAGGTAAACTAAAAATAGGAAAAAGGAAAAAAAAGTGTTTGATTTGCTGGATGAATCAAGAAATCACCTCAAAAGAGTTATTGACCATACGTGCAGACGACTT
>JAUHXA010000072.1 GCA_030427245.1 Bacteroidia bacterium
ACTGTTCCACAATGAAACACCTCACTGTTCCACTCTGAAACAAAAAAACAATCTCCAATCCCAAAACAAATCGTAAATAAATCAAAATCAACCACTTACTTCAATGGCACAAGCTTTGCCTTTACAATAACACCATCAACATCATTCCATCACAAAAACACAAACCCAATTATCAACATAACTTGCCCCGAGACTTCGGGGAACACTTAAACACAACCAAAAAAGATGTTTAAAAATTACCTAAAAGTCGCATTTCGGAATCTTGTAAGAGGCAAAATTTACACCTTCATCAATGTGGCGGGATTATCGGTGGGAATCGCTTGTTGCGTATTGATATTGTTGTATGTCAGCGATGAATGGAGTTTTGACCAATTCCATGCGAAGTCCGACAACATCTATCGAGCATGGACAAAAGAACAGATGAACGGCGAAGTGTTTTTCAATACCGTTACGCCTTTTCCATTGGCTGCAATGTTTGAAGAGCATGTTCCAGAAGTAGAGGCGATATGTCAGGTGGTCAACATGAACGATTTGGTGAAAGTGGGTGAGTTTTCAGCTTCCGAAACAGTGCATTTGGTGAGCGATGATTTTTGGGAGATGTTTGATTTTGAAGTCATTGAAGGAACTACTCCAAAAGATTTACACGAAATCGTTGTCACTCCCTCGATTGCCGAAAAATACTTCAAAAGGCAATCTCCTATCGGTCAAAATTTGGCGATTCGGATGGGCGAAGACTTCCAAAACTTCACCGTTTCGGGCATCGTTGCCGCTCCTCCGAGCAATTCCAGCCTGCAATTCAATTTATTGATTCCTTTTGACCACGCCAAAACCATTTTTTCACAAAATGCTTTGACCAGTTGGTTCATCATCATTGCCGAAACGTATGTTTTGTTACGTGACGGGGTGACGGCTGAAATGGTAGAAGCCAAATTGCCCTCTATTATTGACCCAATCATGGCAAAGGATTTTCAGCCTGGTGAATACACAGCAGGGCTGCAACCATTGAAGGACATTCACCTCAATACGGACTATCCCGTTGGCATGGTAGCGATTAGCGATGCACGATACAGCTATATTTTATCGGGAATTGCCTTTTTGATACTGCTTTTGGCGTGCATCAATTTTATGAGTTTGTCGATAGGGCGTTCAGTCAGTAGAGCCAAAGAGGTAAGCGTCCGCAAAGTAGTGGGTGCAAAACGTTGGCACTTGATGCAGCAGTTTTGGAGTGAAGCCATTTTGGTGACTTTCTTTGCTGCAATAGTTGGGTTGTTGTTGGCAGAATTGCTGCTGCCTACCTTCAATCAGTTGGCAAACAAAAGTTTAACCTTGCAGTTGTCGCTCGGCAATTTATCTATTTTGGCAGCTTTGACCCTATTCATTGGCATGGTTTCGGGCAGCTATCCCGCTTTGGTTTTGTCGGGTTTTTCACCCATTCAAATATTGCGAGGCGTTTTCTCCAAAACAGGCAAGGACAAACACTTGGTTTTGAGGGGAATGATTGCTTTTCAGTTTGCGCTTTCGGTCGTGCTGATTGTGTGTACGGTGGTCATGCAAAAACAACTCAACCACCTGCAAAACAAAAACTTAGGCTTTGACAAAGAACAGGTTGTGGTACTGCCATATAGTGCTACTCCAACGCCCGACAAAGGTTTGCTGATGATTATTGAAGAAGGCAAAGAAAAGGCGGAATTGCTGAAAAATGAATTGAAGGGAAATCCTGCGATACAAAGCATTACAGCCGCTACCCACTCTTTCGGCAATGGTGATTGGCTGCGATTGGGTTATACGGATGCGAATGACGGCAAATTTCGGAGGTTTTCGGTCAATGCAATAACACACAATTATTTCGAAACGATGGGCATCGAGTTGGTCGAAGGACGTTTTTTTGACGAAAGTATGGCTACCGATGACACAACGGCGGTGATTATCAACGAATCTATGGCAAAAACTTGGGGATGGGAAAATCCGATTGGTCAAACACTGCCCAAGCCTTTTGACAGTCAGCGCATTATTGGAGTAGTCAAAGATTTTCACTTTTCGTCTTTACATACGCCAATTGGCCCTTTGGCGATGGTCATTAATCCTGCGGTATTATTGCAGGTGACACATGATTTGACTTTTGAAGACGACCCTGCTCCCGATATTTCCATCAAAATTGCTTCTGAAAATATCCCTGCTGTTTTGGAGGACATCAAAACGGCTTGGGCAAATGTTGCACCCGAACAATCCTTCAATTATGCCTTTTTAGACGATGCAATTGACCGTCAATACCAACAGGAAAGCCGATTGGGTAATATCTTGCATATTGCCACACTTTTGGCGATTTTCATTGCTTGCTTGGGTTTGTTTGGCATTGCTACTTTGACGATTGCTCGAAAAACAAAGGAGATTGGCGTTCGCAAAATTTTGGGTGCTACGGTGAGCAACATTACGCTTTTATTGACCAAAGAATTTGCAGCTTTGGTGCTGATTGCCAACTTGATTGCTTGCCCGATTGCCTATTATGTGATGTCGAATTGGCTGCAAAATTTTGCCTATACGACTTCGATTAGTTGGTGGATTTTTGGTTTGGCAGCTACCTTGAGTTTGGTCATTGCGATGATAACGGTGAGCTTTCAGGCGGTTCAGGCGGCTTTTGCAAATCCAGTGAAAGCGTTGCGGTATGAGTGAATGATTGTGTTTATGTATGGATGCAATTTTGAACACGGAGGCACTGAGACACAGAGGTTTTTTGCTCACTTGATTTGGGAAAACTTGTCCTGATACCTCGGGATTGAACGCTGATATTTTCTCTTGTCATGCTGAAAGCATCTTGTGGATTGGTACGATAATCTTTGGTGACTTCTACAAAACTTCTGATTATCCATTGATTTTGTGCTAATTGCTAACAGGATTTTTACAAAATGACAATAGGGTACTTACCCCTTAGCATAAACACGTACAGACGTTTTAGTAAAACGTCTCTACAAACGCATAAACACAATTACCAACACGAATACAACTATCAACATAAACACAAAAAATAAAAATGATACGAACAGTCAATTTAACCAAAGTCTATCGGACAGACGAGATAGAAACCACCGCTTTGAATGGCGTGAACTTCAATATTGCAACAGGCGAATTTGTGGCGGTGATGGGACCTTCGGGTTGCGGAAAATCCACTTTGTTGAACATCATCGGGATGATAGACAATCCGACTTCGGGTGAATACAATTTCCTTGACCAAGAAATATCGAAATATTCGGAGCGGCAAAGAGCCGATTTGCGGAAAGCGAATTTGGGCTTTATTTTTCAGAGCTTCAATTTGATTGACGAATTGACCGTTTTCGAGAATGTCGAATTGCCTTTGATTTACAACAACATCAAATCCTCGGAGCGCAAGAAAATGGTGGAAACGGTTTTGGAGCGCATGAACATGATGCACCGCAAAAACCATTTCCCTCAACAGCTTTCGGGTGGTCAGCAGCAACGTGTGGCGGTTTCAAGAGCGATTGTGCATAAACCAAAATTGATTTTGGCAGATGAGCCGACTGGTAATTTGGACAGCGAAAATGGTGGTGAGGTGATGCAGCTTTTGACCCAACTGAATGAGGAAGGCACGACGATTATCATGGTGACACACTCTTCAAGGGATGCGGAATATGCTCACCGAATTGTGCGATTGTTGGATGGTCAGATTGTGGCGGAAAATCAATTGAAGGGGTTTGCAGTTTAATCAACCTAAATACAACCAAAAATGTATAGAAATTACCTAAAAACAGCACTTCGCAATCTTTGGAGAAACAAAGGCACGACCTTTATCAATGTGTTTGGAATGTCGGTTGCATTGGCGGTGGGCATCATCATTTTTTTGTATGTCCGAAACGAGTTGCGGCACGACCAATTCCATGTTGAAAAAGACAGGGTTTACCGAGTGTTGCGAGCCCCCGAACTCAATGCAGGTGAATCTGCCATGCTGACCCCTATGACTTCTGGACCTTATGCGCCGCATTTGCAGTTGGAGTATGGAGAAGAAGTAGAAGAAGCGGTTAGGGTCAAGTTGTCGTGGTCAGGAGAGTTGGTTGAATATCAAGACGTTTCTTACAAAGAAAAAGGAGTCGCATTTGTTGATTCGACTTTTTTTCGAGTATTTTCTTATGGATTGAAGGAAGGCAATCCAAACACGGTTTTGAATCTTCCGCAAAACCTGATTTTAACCGAAAGGGCAGCTCGAAAGTATTTTGGAACAGAAAATCCAATGGGCAAAACGATGCGGGTGGACGACCGTTGGGATTTTATTGTGGCAGGCATCTTGGAAGATATTCCCGAATATTCCCACTTAGATTTTGACTTTTTACTCCCTATATCGAATATGTACAGTTTTAGTTGGTTCAATAGGTGGTGGAATAACAACATGTTTACCTACTTGAAACTTCACCCCAAAGCCGATGCAAAAGCTTTGGAAACCAAATTACCTGCATTTATGGACAGGCACTTTGGAACTGATTTTGAAGAAATGGGGCGGCGCATTGAGCTTCAATTGCAGCCTTTGACGCAGGTGTATTTCGACAATTTCACCAAATTCGACAATGCGAAACATGGCGACAAACGCAGCTTGTATTTGTTCGGTATCATTGCGTTATTCATTATGGGAATTGCCTGTATCAATTTTATGAATTTGGCAACAGCCCGCTCGATGCTTCGTGCGAAAGAGGTAGGTATCCGCAAAACGGTCGGAGCAAATCGGCAGCAATTGATTGTGCAGTTTTTGGGTGAATCCATGTTGCTCGTATTGGGTGCGGTCGTAATTGGTATGGTGTTGGTCGAAATGAGTTTACCTTATTTTAATAATTTGTTCGGCTTAGTATTGGCGGTCAATTATTCAACTATTGTTTTGCCTTTGAGCATTTTGACCTTGGTTGTAGTCGTGGGATTATTGGCGGGAAGTTACCCTGCTTTGTTTTTGTCGAGCTTCCGCCCTGTTCAGACATTGAAGGGAAAAATGGTCGCAAAAACTGGAACGGTTAGTTTGCGAAAAGCATTGGTCGTCATTCAGTTCAGCTTGTCTATTTTGTTGATTATCGGTACAATTGTAATTTACAATCAACTGCAATTTATACAGCAAAAAAAGTTGGGTTATGACAAAGAACAAGTCCTTCAAATTCCTATTGACAATCGGGATATTGACCAAAATCGAGACCGCTTCAAGGATTTGATTCTGCAAAATCCCAATGTCGTGCATGTTTCGATGATGTCTGGCATACCTGGTGGTTTTCACGACCAGTACAAACTCAAAATAGAGGGCAAAGAGTCAGAAGATTGGGTGACTCGAACGGTGTTTTGTGATGGCGATATGTTGGAAACGCTGGGTTTGGAATTGCTGGCAGGACGAGATTTCGATTTGAAGGCGTATGGAACGGATGCTACCGAAGCAGCAATGATTAATGAATCTACTTTGAAAAAATTGGGCTGGACTGCCGAAGAAGCAATCGGCAAATCCTTAGAAATAAACATGCGAGATACCATGCCTCGCAAGATTGTGGGAATTGTGAAAGACTACAACTTTTTGTCTTTGAAGGAAAAAATCGAACCTTTGGTTTTGTCCACCAATGTTGACTACCGACTTTTTGCAGTTAAGCTGAAAACGGACAATGTTCAGGCTACGATTGGCGAGATTGAAGATACTTGGAATAGTTTGGTGACAACTTATCCTTTTGAGTATCAGTTTTTGGACGATGCTTATCAAAAGTTGTATCAAACGGAACAACAACAACATGCTATGATGCAGTTTTTTGCTTTCCTTGCCATCTTGATTGCTTGTTTGGGCTTGTTCGCTCTGGCAACTTTCACTACCGAACGACGCACCAAAGAAATTGGGATTCGCAAGGTTTTGGGTGCTTCGGTGTCGGATGTGGTGATGTTGTTGTCGAAAGAGTTTGGGGCGTTGATTTTGATTGCTTTTTTAATTGCAATTCCTGTCGCTTATTATGCGATGTCTGAATGGCTCAATGCCTTTGAATATCACGTAAATGTGGGAATTGGGACGTTTGTTTTGGCGGGTATTTTGATGCTGATTTTTGCTTGGCTGACGGTGGGTTATCAGAGTGTAAAGGCTGCAATTGGAAATCCTGTTCGGGCTTTGAGGTATGAATAATCGAGTGTTTGGGTGTTCCCCGAAGTCTTGGGGCAAGTTATGTTGATAATTGTGTTTATGAGTTTGCTTGTATTGGCGCAATTTTGAACGCAGAGACGGGAGACGCTGAGGAAATTATTGAAGGAAATGAAAGCCGATAATAAGTGAAAACTTGCCAACACCTTTATGGTTTGGCAACGTTTGAAATGAGTTTTAAACACAGGTGTTTTTAACTATATTTGTAGCAGTTACAAACAAAATTCCTACGGAATGACAACTCAAAACAAGCATCCACAGAATTTACCAAACATATACATAAATTAAAATACATAAAACACAACTATCAACTCAAACACATAAACACAATAAAATCATGTTTAGAAATTACTTCAAAGTAGCGATGCGAAATTTGCTTCGCAATAAAACTTATTCACTTATCAATGTACTGGGTTTGGCGATTGGCATAGCCTGTTGTGTATTGATTATGCTGTTCGTAACAGACGAGTTAAGCTACGACCGTTTCCATACCAAAGCTGATAGAATTTACCGTACCGCTTTGGATGCCGAAATGATGGGGCAGAAACTGCAAGCACCGATTTCTCCCAATCCATTGGCAAAAGCGATGGCAGAAGAACTTCCAGAAGTGGAAAGTACGAGTCGCATCAACCCCTATCGGGCAGAAGCTTTGGTGACTTGGGGCGAGAAAAAGTTTTATGAAAAGAAAACTTGGGCATGGGTGGATTCGACCTTCTTTGATATTTTTGATTTTGAAGTAGTGGAAGGAGATGCGAATACGGCTTTGGACAAACCCAATCAGCTGATTATTAGCGAATCCGCTGCTGAAAAATATTTTGGTCATGAAAAACCGATTGGTCAAATATTGAAGTTGGACAACGACCGTGATTATTTGGTGGTGGCTTTGATGCGAGATATGCCCAGCAATTCTCACTTTCGTTACGATTTTTTGGCTTCGATGTTTTCTTTGGAAGACCAAGGTTCAGACAACTGGCTGTCCTCCAATATTTACACCTACGTTCTCTTGAAAGAAGGAGCAACTGAAAGTCAGGTGGAAGCAAAGTTTCCTGCGCTTTACAAAAGCAAAATGGGACCTCAATTGAAGAAAATGGCAGGAATGGATTTTGATGAATTTTTGGCGGCAGGCAATCGTTTTGAAGCTTACCTTCAACCCATTACCGACATTCACTTGGGCGGCAATTTGGATTGGGAATTGCAGACCAACAGCGATGAAAAGTTCATTTACATTTTCAGCATAATTGCCTTTTTGGTCTTGCTGATTGCGAGCATCAATTTTATGAATTTAGCAACTGCTCGTTCTACAAAAAGGGCGAAAGAAGTGGGCGTGCGGAAAGTGATTGGTGCGCCTCGAAGTGCGCTGATTGGTCAGTTTTTGGGCGAAGCATTGCTGCAAAGTTTGTTAGCCATGTTTTTGGCAGTGGTTTTTATCGAATTGATTCTGCCTTATTTCAACAATATTGTCGGCAAAAACATCAGCTTGTTTGGTGGTAAATCCTTCTTGTTTTATGTGTTTTTGAGCAGTATTTTTGTGATTGTAGGTTTGTTTGCAGGCAGTTATCCTGCTTTCTACCTTTCTGGATTCCGTCCTGCAACGGTTTTGAAGGGAACAGTAGTGAAAGGCAGTAGTGGCGCAAAATTTCGGAAGGCTTTGGTCGTGACACAATTTGCCATTTCTGTTGCCTTGATTATCGGTGTATTGTTTGTGTCTAAGCAGTTGAGTTATTTCCGCAATGCCGATTTGGGTTTTGACAAAGAGCAGTTGGTCATGATTGAAGTGAACAAACGGGAAACGGTGCAACAAATGGAAACGGTGAAATCCGAAATATTGAAGCATCCGAATATTGTAAGCATGACCGCAGCGAGTTTTTTACCAAGTAATGGCGACCCAAATCAAAATATGTTTAGTGTAGAAAAAGAGGGAGTAGAACAGCATTATCCTTTGTGGAATATGGAAGCTGATTTTGATTTTATCGAAACAATGGGCTTAGAAATCATTGAAGGCAGGGCTTTTGACCGCAATTTAGCGACAGACAGCATTACGGCTTATGTCCTCAACGAATCGGCGGTAAAAGGTTTTGGGTGGGACAATCCCATCGGAAAAGAAGTGGCGGAAATGGATGTGAATCCTGGGAGCGTGAAGTCAGGGAAAGTGATTGGAGTAGTCAAAGACTTTCATACAGAGGGTTTTAACAAACAAATCAAACCGATGATTTTGAGTGTCAATCCACGCTATACCTACAATGTGGCGATTCGAGTCAGTTCCAACAATATTGCAGAGAGTTTGGCTTACATTGAAGAAACTTGGACGGGTTTTGAGCCTGAATATCCGTTTCACTACGATTTTCTCGACCAAAAATTTGCCTCGCTTTACAGTGCCGAAGAACGATTGGGCAAGGTGTTTTTGTATTTCACCTTACTCGCCATATTTATAGCTTGTTTGGGCTTGTTTGGATTGGCTTCCTACACTGCCGAACAGCGCACCAAAGAAATTGGTATCCGAAAAGTGTTGGGTGCTTCGGTTGGGAATATCACCATGTTGCTGACCAAAGAGTTTATTTTGTTGGTGTTGATTTCCAATATCATCGCTTGGCCGATTGCTTATTTGATGATGCAAAAGTGGTTGCAAACCTTTGCTTATCCCGCAGATATTACTTTTTGGACTTTCGGTTTGGCCAGTATTTTGGGCTTGGTCATTGCCGTTTTGACGGTGAGTTTTCAGGCGATTAAGGCAGCGGTGGGGAATCCTGTTCGGGCTTTGAGGTATGAATGATGTGTTTGGGTGTTTGTGTTGGTAAATGTTTGTGAACATAGGTTAGAAGGATTATGTATACAAATCACCTATGACCAATTTTACGAATCACTACTCTTTAACCGACTCCAATACCAATTCATAATAATCTCGCTTTTGCCATTTCGATTGCAGCCAAATAGCATAGTTAATCGTTTCGTTTGAGCCCAATTCAATCGCTCCATAAGTGGTCAAAAACTGCTGAATTTTAGAAAGAACCCGTTTGTTTTGAAGCGGTTTGGGTTTGAAAGCCAAATCCTGCAAAATTTGAAGAAATTGTTTTTCCCTTTGATAGTCGGTTTGCTTCAATTCCTTGTTGAAGCGGCGTTTGATGTCCCGTAGGCGGTGGGCAATATATTCAAAATCTTGGGTTTCGATTCGCAGCATGATTTCGGTAATGCTGATATTGAGCTGCAAATTGACCGCCAGCGTTTTGTACAAATCCGTCACCAGAATCATGGCCAAATTGCCGAGTGATTTGTTCCACTTTTTTTCGCAGTAATAACTACCCGCCAAATTGAGATATACAAACACATCGTAAAATATATTTCCCTTCAATTTGGGATTCTGCTCAATTTCCTCCAATAGGTCAATCACCTCTTGATTGCGTCCCAAAAAGGAATAGTTGATAATCAAACTTTGGTGGTAGAGCCAAATATACTTGTCGTAGTAGGCCCTATTGTTGTCCAAAATCATCTTGTGGATTTGCTCGGCATACCTCAACGATTGCTCAAATTTTTTGTTTTTCGTAGAAACATTCACTATCCAACTCAACATGAATATTTTTTGGGGAAGCTGGGCAAACAATTTTTTCTCTTCAAAATCCTGCAAACTTTGGATAAGATACTGCTCCAATGCCACAAAGTTTCGTTTTTGCAGCAATACGTTTTTGACACACGTATGTATTTGATACTGAATAGTAGGGGTATGTAGAAAATCTTTGGTAATCGAAAGTTCCTTCAATATCTTTTCCAAGGTTTCGATTACATCGTTGTTTTTGGTCGCAAAGTTGGCTTTTTGCAGCTTGTAGGTAATCGTTGCCATCAAAATATTGGCTTTTTGGCTGGCCTCTTGTTGGGCGACGTTTTGTTGCTTTTTGTCCACATATTTTTGTGGATTGATGGTATAATACACACCACACAAACCAATTATTTCATCGTAAATAATGTTGAGCAAATCAAAAAAGGATTGTTTGACCGCCATTTTCTCGGCTTTTTTGAGGTAAAAAAACGCCTTTTCATGGTCGGATTTGTAGCTAAAAATACGCGCCAATTGCAGCCAATTGAAGATTTTAAAACGCTCGTGCTTTTTGCGGTTGAGCATCAATAAGCTATGTTCAATATCTTCTATCAGCCTATTTTTGAGGCGGTAATAAGCGTTTTTATTTCCTTTGGGGTATAATCGGCGCAGCAAATCCTCTCCAAACTCATCCAATTTTTCGTTTTGAATTCCTTCAAATAAAGCCATTATCTTCTTGCCTTCTTCGCTTTGATGGGTGCGTGTGGCATAGATTTTAAAATTGCGTAACTCCTCCTTGTTCAGTGAGTTGATTAATTCGGTCAAATGGTATTTGGACATCATTCAGCATTTTGGAGGTGTAAGATTACTGATTTTTTGATTAGTACGGAAAGGAAGCTTGGAGTATTTTTGTGCTATCATCAAAATCAAATCAATATCGGCAAAAAGCAGTACATTGTTCTTAGGCAAACTAAAATATTAAATCAGCCATTCGTAAAATTCAATATGCTTGTTTCCAAGTATTTATTTGAATTTGCTTTTGAGTTTTTCATTTGAGTTTGCCATATTCTCGTTTCACTAAAATGACACAAATGATTTGTTTGCAGCCCTTTGGTAATCCGTTTCTCACTCGCTTTGTGCTTGGCTTGTTTTGCTCTTTTGCTTCTGTTTTGCTTCAAGCCCAAGAAGCCGAATTGAGTTTGATTCACGTTCAACTCCCTGATACAGTAGTGTTAGGCGATACGATTGTCGTAAGTGCTTACCTCAAAAACAATGCACCAGAAACATATGCCAACGCTAACTTGGATTTGTCTTTTTATGTCAATGAAGTGCAGGATGTGGACAAATCTGCTGCAATTCAAAGCACTGCCATTGGAAATGCACTGACCATTCCGACGGGCGATAGTGTGTATATCGAACAAGAATTGGTCATTGACAATTTGCTGTTTCAAATCGGTGAAAATCAAAATATTCAAAAAAACATCATCATCGTTTGGCCCGTAGATGACAACTATTCTATTGATTATCATCTCCAACCGCTTGTGGTATTGAAGCAGGCGATTCCAACATCGGTTTACAATCCTTCAACTGATTTTGCAAGTACACCCATTACCAATCAAGATTTGCCCAATAATGTGCTTGAATATATACAAGTCGAATATCCCGCTTTTTCCTTCAATGAAGTCAAACAGCAAAACTTCAATGACGGAAGTCTGCAATTTGAAGTAGAACTGGAAGACGGTGAGGGTAAAGTGACACTTTATTTTAGCAATGATGGCACTTTGTTATTGACCAAAACCGAATCAGATACATCAATTTTAAGCTCCAATATCCAAGATTTTATTGCAGTCAATTACTCCGCCTATACCATCGAAAGTGTGTATGTATTGCATTTTCCAGATGGGACTGTTCAATACATTGTCGAAATAGAAGAAGGGGAAGACAATGAGTTGGATTTGTATTTTGATGAATCGGGAGGCAACATTGAAGCAATAGGAATTGTGCTGGAATTGTATGAAGAACCCGACATCGAAATTGGAGGAATTACCCTTCCCGCATCTTTGGAGTTGGAAACAGAAGTAAGCATTGAAGGTACGCTAACAAATAACTTATCTGTTCCTTACAACGACCTTCCTATCCCGATTAACTATGCTTCCTTGCCTTTTCCTCCCACAATTGACAACCCCAAACTGCGAACCCAAACGACCATAATTGACCTCATCGCTCCTTCCGAAACGGTTAGTTTTCAACAAGATTTGAGTATTGACCAAGAACTCTTTTATGAAGGCAAAAACATAGTCATCGTTTGGCCTGTCGATTATTTGACCAAGCTCACCAGCAATTGTATTATTCAGGAAGTGTTTATAGAATTGCCTCAAGATACTGTTGGCATTCAATTGATTCCCGAACTCTCCAACGATATTGTGATTGCTCCAAACCCAACCCTTCAAAGGTTGAATATCCAAACCCATCAACTACAAATTGAAGCAATTACCATATATGACCTTTCTTCAAAAATCATAGCCAATTATCCTACGATTCTTCAAGACTCTTTTTCTGCAGACCTCAGCCACTTCAATAAAGGGATGTATCTAATTTACATTCAAACGGATAAGGGAAATGCGGTTAAGAAGTTGGTGAAATGGTAGGGATTGTGGGATTTAACATCATAAACTAAACTTTAAATGCGTAAGATTTTTACTTTTTAGGTTATTCTTCCGTTGCCTTTACTGCTATTTTTACGGCAAGAAAGGTAAACAGATATTTCTTCAAACATAAACATTCGTAAAAATGAATCGCAAAGATTTTTTGAACAAATTAGGCATTGGTGCAGCATTTGTATTGACTGCAAGCTGCATGAATGCTTGCAGCAAGGCAGACAATATTGGGCCTGTTGATTTCACCTTAGATTTAGACAACCCAACTTATTCCAAACTCAAAACCAATGGCAATTATGTAGTTGTAAACAATGCTGTTGTTGCTCGAACCGTTGATGGTGAATATGTAGCAGCTACTGTTATTTGCAGTCACGAACAAAAAAAGAAGGTAATTTACAAAAAAAGCACCAACGAATTTTTCTGCACTGACCACGATGCAAGGTTTGACTTGAATGGAAATGGTCTAAACGAAGAAGGTAAGAAAGACTTAACTATTTTCAATACTTCTCTAAATGGGAATATTCTAAGTGTCGTTGGGTAGCTTTTGGACAGGTAAGATTTGGCAATATTTGGTTAGCATAGCCCGCTACAACACTTTACCTTTGAAGTACAATAAATAAGGATTACAGCTCTCAATAAACATTCTATTACACAAGCCCAAAGTGCTTGTAGTTTGTTCCCGTATTCGGCTATCAATGAACGATTAAACAAATTGTATTCACGAATTTTTTAAATCTTTTTACAGATGAAAAAGTACATTTTAATGTTAGCGATGTTGGTATGTGCAGGTTTTTTTACTGCCTCTTGCGAAAAAGAAAATGCCAACGAAATGAATGAAACTTATGCAGTCGTTCAAGAAGAAACTCCCAGTACTGACAATACTACTGCAAACAAAAGTATTCCAATCGGAGATTTACCCACTGTTATTACGGACTACATAGCAGCCAATTATCCCGATGCTACTATTGTTGAAGCTGAAAGAGAAGAGAACGGTAGTTTTGAAGTCGAATTAGATAATGGTTTGGAAATCAAGTTTGATGCAGAAGGGAACTTCTTGAAGGAAGAAAGTGATGAACATGATGAAGACCATGATGGTGATAATGACGATGATGATAAGATTGCCATTGAAGATTTACCTACTGTTATAACCGATTATATTGCAGCCAATTATCCCGATGCTACTATTGTTGAAGCTGAAAGAGAAGAGAACGGTAGTTTTGAAGTCGAATTAGATAATGGTTTGGAAATCAAGTTTGATGCAGATGGAAATTTCTTAGAGGAAGAAAGTGATGAACATGATGAAGACCATGATAGTGACGGAGATGGTGATAATGACGATGATGATAAGATTGCCATTGAAGATTTACCTGCTGTTATAACCGATTATATTGCAGCCAATTATCCCGATGCTACTATTGTTGAAGCTGAAAGAGAAGAGAACGGTAGTTTTGAAGTCGAATTAGATAATGGTTTGGAAATCAAGTTTGATGCAGATGGAAATTTCTTAGAGGAAGAAAGTGATGAACATGATGAAGACCATGATAGTGACGGAGATGGTGATAATGACGATGATGATAAGATTGCCATTGAAGATTTACCTGCTGTTATAACCGATTATATTGCAGCCAATTATCCCGATGCTACTATTGTTGAAGCTGAAAAAGAAGAGGATGGTGGTTTTGAAGTCGAATTAGATAATGGTTTGGAGCTTATCTTTGATGCAGATGGAAATTTTGTAAAAGAAGACTGATACAAAACATAGTTCATTTTTAGTAAATACGGGAATAGAGGCGTTTGGTTAGGGGGCTAACCAGACTGCCTCTTTTTTGATTTTTACAAATTTTAGCCAATATGCAGTCTCAAATCCTTGTGCAAATATTGCTGGATTCTATTCGGCTTAAATTTTCGCCAATAGGCTTCAGGCTGCGCCAATCTATCTGCGATACAAAACAACACGACAGGATTGTGTCCCAAACCACAATGACTGCCACTTACTTCAATATTTTGTGTTTGGTGGTCTTCCTCCAATTCGATACAGCACCGCCAAGATACAACTCCATCACCTTTGGTATAAATAGCAGTCGTAGGAACAGGAGGAGAATGTCTCATATCTGCAATGAGTTGTGGGTCCATAGTTTCGATTTCATTTTGAGTCACAAACTCATATATCCATTTGATATTGTTTCCATGCCCCACATGCTGAAAAGGAGAACCTAAAGTAATCACCTGCCGAATAATGTGTGGATGTCTGCGAGCAACCTCTCGTGCATAAACACCCCCCAAACTCCAACCGACCAAACTAAGTTTTTGCCCACTTTGGTAAGCGATGTCATGCGCTCGAAGAATCACGTCCTCCAAAAAATCTACGCCGCCTAAATTTCGACCCAACTGCCATTTATAGGGTGTAAAATTTTGTTTTTCGAGAAAATGCCGAAGGGGAACAGTTGAGGCATCAGTTGCACCAAAACCTGGCAAAACCAATACAGGATGCCCATCTCCTTTGGGAGCAGTATTAAAAAGCGGCATCGAGGCCACATAATTACCTAAACCTATCATCGCCCGCCCCATTTCTGTTGCAAACAAGAGCTTTGAAGGTCGTTTAACCTTTTCCATATTTTGGGTGTTTTCTTTTCAGTAAAAAATTGTTTGTTAAAAGCAGTTTGTTAGTGAGCTAAGGGGTTGTGTTTGTAGTATTTTAAGGTTTAGGTGAGGAGGGTTTTAAAAAGTTTGTTTGATTCTTTAGACCTTAAATATAGGAAAGAGTTTGAAATTTTCCAAACAGCATTTACGTTAGAGAAACTTTCAATCAAACGTTAATTTTAGAAAAAACACATAGGATTTTTGTAATATTGTAGCATAATAATCAATTCATGAAAACTAAGGTACTTTTCCCAAATCCCAACCACTCTAATAACAACCCTTCCTCCAATAATAAGTTTAACAAAACCAATAAAGAAAAATGGCTCAAAGTCGCCATCATTGCGGGGATTGCAGTGGGTTCAGGTCTACTATTAGGGCTGATTTTTTTTCTATCTGTATTATGGGGAGCATTTGGAAAATTGCCCAGTGAAGCAGAATTGACCGACATCAAAAACCCATTGGCATCAGAAATATATGCCGCAGACGGCAAACTTTTGGGAAAATATTACATCGAAAATCGGAGTTATGTCCCCTACAATCTCATTTCAGAAAACATCATCAATGCTTTGATTGCTACGGAAGATGCTCGATATTTCCAGCACAAAGGATTCGATACCAAGAGTTACATTCGAGTTTTGTTTAAGACCATTTTGATGGGCAATAGCAGTTCTGGTGGTGGCAGCACGATTAGTCAGCAATTGATTAAAAACTTGTACGGGAGAGAAAACCACGGCATTTTGTCCATTCCCGTCACCAAAGTCAAGGAGGCAATCATTGCAGTTCGGTTGGAGAAACAATATTCCAAACGCGATGTCTTAGCACTCTATCTCAATACTGTATCCTTTGGTGAACGGGCTTTTGGGATTGGCACTGCTACCGAGCGTTTTTTTAGTACGACTCCCAAAGACATCAAATTGGAGGAAGCGGCTACCTTGATAGGAATGTTGAAGGCTACAACGGCTTACAGTCCTCGCCGCAATCCCGAAAAATCAAAAGGTCGCCGAGATGTAGTTTTGGGTTTGATGGCAAAAGAAGGCTATATCACCGATGCCGAAAAGAAAATTGCCCAAGCCAAACCGCTGGAATTGAAGTACAATCGAATCACCCAAAACGATGGACTCGCTCCTTATTTCCGAGAATATTTGAAGCAAGAATTGAAGGAATGGTGCAAAACGCAAACCAAAGCAGATGGCACAGCCTACAATCTTTTCACCGATGGTTTGAAAATTTACACTTCCATAGACAGCAAAATGCAAGCGTATGCCGAAAAAGCGGTAAACGAACATCTGGCTGACCTTCAAAAAATATTCGACAAACAATGGAAACCGCCCTACCCTTGGACTCGAAATCCAAGCATGTTAGACGACTATATCAAACGCTCTGAACGCTACAAAATGCACCAAAAGCTGGGCAGTTCACAGCTAATCATTGACCGAGATTTTCGCAAACCTCGTGAAATGCAGGTATTCAGTTGGGAAGGAGAAGTCGAAAAAACCATGAACGCCAAAGATTCGATTTTGTATTATTTGCCGTTTTTGCAGGCTGGATTTATGGCCATGGACCCTGTGAATGGAGAGGTAAAGGCTTGGGTAGGAGGCATCAATCACGAATACTTCAAACTCGACCACGTGACCAATCCTCGTCAAGTCGGCTCTACCTTTAAGCCCATTGTCTATGCAACTGCGATTGAAAAAGGTGTTTCACCCTGCAATTTTTACCAAAACGAACTGCGAACTTATTTGGACTACGACAACTGGACTCCTCGAAATTCGGATGATAAATACGGCGGTTTTTACACCATGAAAGGCGCACTTGCCAACTCTGTCAATACGGTTTCGGTTCAAGTTTTGCTGCAAATGGGCGTAGATACGGTCATCAATATGGCGCACCGAATGGGCATCGAATCCGAATTGCCTCAATATCCATCCATTGCTTTGGGAACACCCGAAATCACCTTGAAAGAAATGGTGAGTGCATACAGCGTTTTCGCCAATGGTGGTTATGAGCGAAAGCCCACCTACCTCGTCAGCATCAAAGACCGCAACAATCGTCAACTCGAAAAATTCTCCAAACCTTATTATGAGGGTCGAAAACGCGCTATTGAAGCTGAAACGGCTTATGCAATGGCACATATCATGGAAGGAGTTTTGGACAGTGGTACAGCCAAACGTTTGCGTTGGCAGTTTGGCTTGAAAAATGACATTGCAGGGAAAACGGGTACGACTCAAGACCAAATAGATGGTTGGTTTATTGGATATACGCCCAAATTGGTGGCTGGAGCTTGGGTTGGAGCTGATGACAGAAGGATTCACTTCAAAAGCATTGATGATGGTCAAGGTGCAAGAACTTCTTTACCGATTTGGGGCAAATTTTTCAAAAGCCTGGCAGATGATGAAAACTATAAACACTACTTGGCCAGTTCTTTCCGCCAACCAAGTGACGAAATGCTTGCCAATCTCGAATGTGAGTTTTTTGTGGATGCGCTGCCAACAGTTGAGCCTCCATTGATAGAACCCAATCCAACATCTCCAACGAGCCCGCCAACTTCTCCTCCTATTGTTTCACCGAAACCGAATAAACCTGTCCAACCCGATGGGAAACGCCCAAAAACGAGGACAAGGGTGAGGATTGATTAACTTCTTACATTCAAGAAATAAGAGTAAAATGTTGTTAATCAACATTTAAGTGCGCTGTAAAAGTATATTTACAGAGTAAAACCTTATAAGTTTACTTTTTGAAATCTCTTAGAAATTTAACTATATGTAGAAAAACAGAATGAAAAACCTATAAGTTTTAAGCTTCAAATCAATAAAACGCTTTGCCCTGTACTAAAAATCAAAGCACTTCAAAGACAAAACCCTTTTTCTGCAATGCCTTTAATGCTTTTGGCAGCACATACTCCAATAAACGAAATGCTTTCACGCTATCGTGAAACACCACAATATCTCCATCATTGACAAACTTTAATACATTCTCCAAACACTGTTCTTTTGACAAACCTTGGTCAAAATCTCCACTCAAAACCGACCACATAACAATCTGATAGCCATCTTGCTTCAATGCTTTCGCTTGCTTTCGTTTGATGCGACCGTAAGGTGGACGAAACAATCTGGTATTCATGACTTCACTGCAATTTACCACATTTTGAAGGTAAATCGAAGTCTCCGTTTCCCACCCATTGAAGTGATTGAAGGTGTGGTTTCCGATTCGATGTCCTTTTGTTTCTATTTCACGAAAAAGAGAAGGGTGTGTGACCACATTTTTACCAATACAAAAAAAAGTAGCCTTGGCTTGGTATTCTTCCAATTGCTGCAATACCCAATCCGTAATTTCGGGCGTAGGCCCATCATCGAAGGTAAGGTAAACCGTTTTTTGATTGGCTATTTTTTGCCCACTCCACAGATATTGCGGAAAGAGGAACTTTTTGACGAAGAAAGGAGTTTTGACCCAATACATATAAAAATTCAAATTAAAATAAATTCTTACAAAGAAATATTTCTAACTTCAAGAATAAAAGTTAACTACTTTAGGGGCTTCAATAAAACAACCCTAAATCAATGCATAGCTATCAATAATACAACAGTTCAACAATATAACCATACAGCCATTCAGCAATCACCACAATCTTTTATTACTTTTGTACCTCAAAAATAATAAAAGATGAGTCAAAAAGTTAGAACACGCTATGCGCCCAGTCCTACGGGATTTCAACACATCGGCGGCATACGGACAGCCCTTTACTGCTATCTTTTCACCCGAAAAGTAGGTGGTAGTTTTATTTTGCGGATTGAAGATACCGACCAAAACAGATATGTTCCTGGTGCAGAAGAATACATTGTGGAATCGTTGAAATGGTGCGGAATCAAATGTGACGAAGGGTCACATGTGGGAGGAGAATATGGTCCCTACCGTCAGTCAGAACGAAAGGAAACTTATGGCATTTATGCACAGCAAATGCTCGAAAGTGGACACGCTTATTATGCTTTTGATACCTCCGAAGAATTGACTGCAAAACGAAAGGAATATGAGGCTCAAAAAAAAGTGTTTAAATATGATCCTTCGACTCGAATGAGTATGCGGAATTCTATCTCTTTGGGCAAAGAAGAAACCGAAGCTCTTTTGGCTGCAAATACGCCATGGGTGATTCGTTTGAAAATTCCTGCAGATGAAGAAGTAATTGTTGAAGACTTGGTGAGGGGTATGGTAAGAGTGAACAGTAATGAGGTTGATGACAAAATTCTATTGAAGGGTGACGGAATGCCTACTTACCACCTAGCCAACGTGGTAGATGACCATTTGATGGAAATTACACACGTTATTCGAGGCGAAGAATGGCTGCCTTCTACCCCACTCCATGTGCTGCTCTACCGTGCTTTGGGCTGGGAAGATACGATGCCAAAATTCGCCCATTTGCCATTAATTCTCAAACCAACAGGTAAAGGAAAATTGAGTAAACGAGATGGTGACAAAATGGGTTTTCCTGTTTTTCCTTTAGCTTGGCAACACCCTACGAATGAGGAGTCTTCAACTGGCTATCGTGAAATTGGTTTTTTCCCAGAAGCATTTGTAAATTTATTGGCGTTTTTGGGATGGAATCCTGGTACTACCCAAGAGATTTTTTCGATGGATGAACTTATAGCAGCTTTTAGCATTGACCGAATTGGAAAATCGGGGGCTCGTTTTGATTGGGACAAAGCCCAGTGGTTCAACCAACAATACATAAAAGAAGCCGCTGGCTCTACTTTGGCTGAAGCTGCAATCAAAGTTGCTCCTGATGCTTATAAAGGAACCGATCTCGATTTCTTAGCAAGTGCTTGTGAGCTAATGAAAGAGCGAATGACTTTTATCAATGATATTTGGGAAAAAGGGTATTTCTTTTTTGAGTCACCCAAAGAATACGATGCAAAAGTGGTTCGCACCAAATGGAAAGAAGAGCGAGTTCCTTTGTTTCACCAACTCAAAGAGCAGTTTGCTGCTTTAGATAATTTTTCTGCTGCAAATGTGGAAGCAACTGTGAAGGCATTTATGCAAGAGCATGGTTTGGGTTTTGGGGATGTCTTGCAGGTATTTCGGGTGATGTTGGCAGGTACAAAGTCTGGTCCTCCGATTTTTGAAATGGCAGAATTGTTGGGTAAAACAGAAGTGTTGAAACGTATGGAGGAAAGTGCAAAGACATTTGACGAAATGAAGGCGGCTTAAAAATGAAGAAACCCCTTTTTGCCGAAACAAAAAGGGGTACTTACGTAGGAAATATACAAGCTATTTGTCAGAGAATTGTATTGTTGGCACTGACTTCCTTAATTTTCATTCTTAGAAAAGATTCACCGATTACCAGAGGTAATCAGGTGAATCCCTATGACTTATTTTTTAACACAATAAACTATTCTATTTTTAGCATTTTTTGAACCGCCTCGCAGCCATCCTTCGTTTTTAATCTACTATAATAAACACCTTCATTCCAATTATTTGTCTTTAAAAGATATTGATACTTCCCTTTATCTTGTTTTTTGTTGTTTACCAATCGTTTCACCTCTCGCCCTTTTGAATCATATACACTAAACTCAACAACTGCCTCATATTGAAGCTCAAAAGAAAGTTGGAGTTCGTCTTTAAAAGGATTCGGATACATTCCTTCAATACTGCAAACCTCTTTTGAAGTTAGAGGAATAACTGTTTTATTGTTTTTTAATTTGACACTCTCATTGCAAGCTCGGATTTGGTCTGCACAATTTTCACAGTCAATCGGCATTGCACCTGTATCGCCTTTGATATATTTACAACAATCTTCTTTCTCACATATCAAACTACAATCGCACTGTTTGATGCTCGGTGGTGTTATGATAACCAAACCATTGGTTACAAAATCACAGCACGCATCGCTTTCGCACAAATTATAACAATCACAACTCTCGTAGCCATTTAGAATTTCACATTCTTTGAATTTATGATAACATTCATAGCATAAATCTTCAACATCCTCCAGATTGTCAGCTATAACATGAATTATGGCAAAACTGATACTAATCGAGCCATCCAAACAATGTGTGATGATTTCAAATTGATAAGTACCCCCTTCTATATTATCAATTTGGGTTGAAGTTGTGTTTGAAGTAATCACTTCCGAATCAGAAGTCTCCATATTTTCATACTCCACTTCATAATAACTACTACTATTTATATCATCCCAACTGATATTTATGGTATTAAAAGCAATTGTTTCGATATACACATTGCTTGGAGAACCACAGGGTTGAGCAATTATTGTGCCTATAGTTGTCAAAAGCAAAAAAACAAGAAAACCAATTTTGGTTATAAAATTCATTATATTTGGTTTAACTTTATCAAAAGTTCCATAGGCTTCACAAATATACACTAGACATTTATCCATTTCAATTACCATTTTTTCGTGTTGTCGAAATTCACTTAACTATTTAAAAAAAGGGATTGTTTTAAAACAACTGATAATCAATCCTTAAAAAACAATATCTGCAATATTGCTGTAAAATTTGTCCAAATGAGTATATTCATTTTAAACACCCAAGAATGTCCAATTTTAAGCTATTTGACATATTAAGCGTTTTTTCAGAAAATCAAATCAGTCAATTTGGCAAATTTATCTGTTCGCCTTATTTCAATCAGAATCAGACACTTATCAGTTTATGGGAGTATTTAAGTACTTTTCACCCCAATTACGATAATCCTTTGCTAGTTTCAGATAAGTTATGGAGCTACCTTTTCCCTAACCGCTCTTTTGATGATTCCGAAATACGTCGAATACGTTCTAGCTTACTCAAAAAAGTAGAAAAATTCATAGCTATTTCCAGACTTGAAGAACAAAAAATCCTTCTTCAAAGCGAGGTAATGCATTTTTATACCGAAAACTTATTAAAAAAACACGCCAAATCTACTTTAGAGACTGCCAAAAAAGCACTGGATACCTCTCCTCATCAAAATCAACAATACTATCATAACCAATACCTTATCAACTATGCTGCTACTTCTTATCTTAGCCTAGAAGATTATCGTTCCAAAAAATTTCATGATTTGATGGACGACTATATGGATGCGACTTCTTACAATCTTGATGTATCTTTTTTACTCAAAAAGTTAGAATTGGCTTCCTCTATTGCCAGTTATGGCCAGATTTTTGGCATTAGCGATTTCGGAAATTCTATTTTCAAAGATGTCATTGATTTTGTAGAGTATAAAAAAGAAGTTCTAAATGTTCCAAGTGTTGCTATTTATTATTATGCACTTTTGATGTTTATCCACATAAATAAAGAAACTTCTTATCAAAAATTTAGACAAGTCTTTGACAAAAGTATCGAAAAAATAAGTACTTCAGAAGCAATAATGTTGTATAATCTTGCTAAAAACTACTGCATTCTAAAAAGCAACGGAGGAGAACCTAAATATTATGAAGAGTTATTGGACTTGTATGATATGGGCATCAAATCTGGCCTGCTTTACGTTACAGGCTACTTGAGAAGCGCAGATTTCAAAAACATTGTGACACTCGGAACTCGCTTGGGGAAATTTGAATGGGTAGAACAATTCATTCTAACCAATCAAAATAGGCTAGAAGAAGGTTCTGATGCAGATGTCTTTAGATATTGCACCGCTTACCTATATTTTTGTAAAAATGAATACGATGAAGCAAAGATTGTTTTACGAGAATCTACCTTCAAGGATATTTTCTTCAAAGTGGATGTCCGAAAACTTTTGCTAAAAATCGCTTACGAAGAAAATGAGGTTGCAGTAAGAGATGACTTGATAAATGCTCTTCGGCGATTTATAAGTTCTAAAAAAGGTTTGATTTCGGAAAACCATTTGGAAGCCAACAGGAACTTTTTGAATATTCTAAGTGATTTGTGTAAAATTGAAGAAAAAGTAACTATAAAAGCCAAGTCCCCTCTGCAAATTATTAAGAATATATTGAAGAAAATAAATAGTGCTTCAACTTTAGCAGAAAAAACTTGGCTTCTCGAACAAATTGATTGTCAAAAGAAAAAATACAATATTAATCTTTAATTAACTTAGTTGTAACGGTCTTAGAACCATCATTCAATGACATCAGATACATACCTGAAGCCAAAGCAGCAATATCCAATACAAAATTATTTTCTCCTTCTACAGCATCTAAGCTGCTTTTTAGTATTTCTCGACCCGTGAGATCATACAGAATCAATTCTATATTTTGAGTATTCATTGCAGTAAAACTCAACTCCACATAATTAATTGCAGGTATGGGCATTAGTCCATTTAAGTCGAAGTTGCGTTCTCCACGTATCAATGAAATTACTTTCGTAGCAGTACTTTTTCCATCAAAATCGTGCTGTGTCACTCGATAGTAGGACTCCCCACTTGGTGCAGTTCTATCTATATATTGATAAGTTCTTAGAACAAAACTATTTCCTGCTCCATTTTCTACTCCAATTGTTTCAAAATACACTCCGTCAGTAGAACGCTCAATAGTAAAATACTCATTATCTATTTCACTTGCGGTTGTCCAAGTAAGGCTGTTTCCTGTTTCCATGATTTCCCCTTCAAAACTCAACCATTCAACCGCATCCTTATCACACTCAATGACATCTTGAATAGAAGCAGGAATTACACAAGTTCCCCCACCGACAGCCGTGGCCGCCAAACTCCAAGGACCTTCCGCCACATCTTCAATGACAAAATTCTCGCCTTCTGACACCAAACCATTGAAAATACCCGTAACATTATAGGTTGTTCCAGCTCCGCCACCAGATACATTGGCTGTAATCGTAGCTGTACCTGTACTTGTCTCACAATCCACATCTACATTGATACTCACGTTAAAACCTTCGGTGAAAACAACTGCCAAACCAGATGCCACTACTGTACATTCGTCTCCTAAGACATCGGGAATTCCATTGCCATCACTATCAGGGCCTACCACTGATGAAATATAATAGGTGACTCCTGGAATGGCCCCTGCTGCAATCGCATCCTCATAGCTAATGGTTCCATTCTCTATATTTCCTTCCAAACTATTCGTTGTAACAACTACAAGGATATCTCCTACTTCTTCAGAGGAGTTTGTATGCAGCACATAAATCAATGTAGAACTTGGGTCTTCAGGATTGTTGGCATCTACCAAAGCATTGAGCGCCACAACACTAATAGAAGTTCCCGAACAAACTGTTTGTTGATCACTCCCTCCACTTGAGGCTTCCACTACATTACCAGCATTGTTGATACACTTACTACAAAATGTCGAACGTGCCAAAGTTGCAGTACATCCTTCTGCATCTGTTACATCTACCAAATACTCTTCGTTGTCTTCAGCTGTGATAATGAACGTTTCTTCTTCGTAAGCACTGTCACTAAAAGTACCCCCGATATTGTAGGGTGCAGTACCTCCAACCAGTGTAATCTGTACCTCTGCAGTCGTTTCACCAGTACAGTTTTCATTAAATTCAATCGTTAGATTACATTGTGCATAGACATCGCTATTGCAGAAAGATGCTACACACATCAGAAAAAACAGTATGATTCTTTTCATCACTTAATAATTTATATATTTAAATCAATATCTTCTATATTAAATTATAAAAAGTCCCCAAGCCTTTTTGAAGACTTGGGGACTTTATTATTTACATCAGTTGTGTACCTTCAATAAAAATTTATTGTTGATACATTGACATCAAGTTTTGGTTTATTCTTTCACCAATCTTTGAGTTGCAACATCTGTGCCATTGTTCAATGAAACCATGTAAATACCTGCTGGGTAAGAAGAAATGTCAATTACTTGATTGTTAACACCACTTGTAGCATTAACACTTGCTTTCAACATTACTCGACCAGTCAAGTCATATACATTTACTTCTACGCTGCCATTGTTAATTGCAGTGTAAGTAATTTCAACATAATCAACCGCAGGAACAGGACGTACATTTGTGATATCAAATGAACCTTCTCCACGAGTTAAGCTGATAACGTTTGTAGCATCATTTTGACCGTCAAAGTCAAATTGAGTCACTCTGTAGTAGCTTGTACCAGAAGGAGCAGCACGATCCAAGTAGTTGTAACCAGTAGGAACTACTGATTCACCAACAGCTTTTACCGTAGCAATTGTTTCAAAGTTTTTACCATCCAAAGAACGCTCAACAGCGAAGTATTCGTTGTTTGTTTCAGAAGCTGTCATCCATTGAAGGAAGTTACCAGCAGTTTGAACCTCTCCATCGAAACTCAACCACTCTACTGCATCTTCTTTCTGACAAATTACAGGGTCAGAAAGAAGATTGAATGTTCCACATCCACCAACTTCTACAATATTGATTTCATAACTATCTCCATCCGCAATACCGCTGAATGAGAAATCATCATCTTCAGTTGCCATATAAGTTCCAGTTACAATGTACATAGTACCAGGAGTACTATTATTTATAGTAACATTAACCGTTACCAACTCAACATTTTGATCACAATCTTCTTGAACAGTAACATCAAGAGCAGTAGAATCAGCAAAAGTAATAGCCAAAGGATCTGAACCAAATGCACATTCATCATTCAAATATAATGGTTCATCTACAAATCCATCTCCATTTGCATCAGGACCAACGATAGTAGTGATATAATAAGTTCCTGCTCCACCAGCTTCTCCTCTTGTGAAAACGCCTGTACTATTAGTAGAAACTGCGCTACCTATAGGATCAGTAGAATCTGTATGTAAAATAAAGTTTCTAACAGAAGCAGCTACATCTGGATTCTCAGGATTCGTATCTACAAAACCATCAGATGAAACAGATACACTGATACTTCCATTTTCGCCACAAGCAGTAGTTCCTTCTGCACCAGCAATAACTGAACCCGCAACGTTTTTACACTTGCTACATACTAGAACTCCTACTACCGTTACTGCTTCACAACCTTCGCTATCTGTTACAGTGACTTCATAATCTTCACTATCCGCCACTATAAGAGTGACAACATTTCCATCAACTTCCCCATTAAATGAGCCAGCAGAAGTATAAGGGGCAGTCCCACCTAAAATAGTAATAGTAACAATACCCCCATCTGAACCAATTGTTGTACATTCTTCTACAACATCCAAAACAATTGGACATACATCTACTTGTTCTTCACAAGGAGCATCGCCAGAAATAGTTGAAGTTTCGCCAGTTTCATTGTCAGATACTGTGAAAGAATAGTCCGTACCACAAGCAATTGCATCGCTCGTAAAAGTACCATCCATGCCAATTGTACCACCATCAGCAGAGTAGTTTCCAGAACCGCCAGTAATGCTGAAAGACACTGTATAAGTATCATCACCTACAGAAGTAGAAGCATCAGAAGTAGCCAATGGATCTAAACATTCTTCTCTTGTAATAGCCACAGCCTCAGTGATGTCATAACAAGCATCTTCGCCAAATGCAGCAATAATATCACCCAAGTTACCACCTTGTACGAAAGCAGTGTTTTCGTCATTTTCCCAAGTAACACCGTAAGCATTACAGATACCAAGACCTGCATCATCAAAGTTATTTGAAAACTCGGTTGTTCCAACTACACCAGGAGTAAGAATTGTACCCGTAGTAGCATCTGTAACAACATAACCATAATTTCCTCCTCCCATATAAGAAGAAGTAAAGTTAATCACATCAGGCTCACCGTCAACACAAATAGTCGTTGGGTCCATTGTGCTAATAGTACCAGCATCACCATCGGCAATACCACATTCTACTACTGCACAAGCAGGATCATCTTCAGCATACCAGATTACTTGAATTGTTTCGGATAATGGCTGACACTCCCAAGTAATGATGGTGCCATCTGGGCCAATATCTTCAATCAAACTAAGCGTATACCACAAAGTATCCGCTACACCATCTCCAATCAAATCCAATGGAGGTAAGAAAAGACCACCTGGTGTACCTAAAGGATTGCCCATAGGGTCTTGTGTATTCTCAATCCAAACAGGAGTAGGATTGTCACCTACCAAACCACCATAATTGATAGTAGCTTCGTTAGGAGCAAATGAAACTACATCATCCAAACAAAGTGTAACGCTCAATGACGTACCCTCTGCTAAATCAACATTGGCATCTGTGCAATTATCTCCACAATCGCCTTCTCCATCTGCAAGGAAACACACCTCAATAGATTCTGTACCGACTGCTTGACAATCAAAGAACAAATAAGAACCAACACCTGTAATCGTAATGGCACTTGTTGGAGTAAGCCAAATACAATCCAGTCCAAAACCGAAAGGATCTTGTCCGTCAGGGCTGCCATCAAGTTCAAAATCTGTACCTATAAATCCGAGGAAGGATGGATCCAATCTTGGATGTCCACCTGCTGGATCTTCTGAAGTCATTTGAAAAACAACTTCATAAGTTAACCCAGTTCCGATAGATGCTCCGCCAAAGTTTAAGGTAGCATCATTGATAGCAGGCAAGAAAGAGTCACCAGTACATAGACTGACAGCTGTTTCTGAACCTTCAGCTAATTCAACATTGGGATCACAAACCCAGTCTGTAACAACAATACAAAACTCTCCAGCAGAACCAGCAAAACCATCTATCATAATGTGGTATTCAACACCTGCTTCTGTGGCTAAAACCACACCAGCAGGGAAGTTTACATTAAATTCAAACTCAGGCACATGAGGTTCGTCTTCGCTAGAAGCGACCAATTCTAATGCACCACAACCACCTGTGTAAACAGCCATTTGGCTATCTCCGCCATCAATGTAGGTATCGGTAATTTCGAAGCCAGCGCAAACTGAACTTGTGTAAATGAAGTACGTATTTCCGTCTCCAACAAGAGTATACCACAAAGTGTTCTCTAAGCTTGGCGTACCCTCACCAAATGCAGCAGGAGCCGCTGGGTCAGATGCTTCGGTAGTTGCATCTGTGTTGTCGTAAGGTCCAAACTGTAAAGGAAAACCAGGAGCAGCAGCAATCGGCTGTGCACCAGAACACTCATTGTTTGCGGGTTGAGCAAAAACGCTATTGCTCCAACAAACTGTAGTAATAAGAAGAATAAGAGTCAATAAATTTTTCTTCATAATGTGCTATTTTATTTAAAAGTTTAATTGGAATTAAAATAATTATTTTAGTATTGAAAACATTATGGGTAAAGTTAGTTATTTACCTCCAAGAATTAAAAAAGCCGAGCCAAAAATATTAAAATTTGGTCAATAAACTAAATCAAACTGCTTTTTTTACTTTTTTCAAACATATAAAAAGAGCTAAATTCTTCAAAAAAAGACGATTATCCTTCTCAAATAGTTTCTTCAGTTTGATAAGTTTCCACAGGTGGGCAACTGCAAATCAAGTTTCTATCTCCATAAGAATTACTAATTCGTGCCGTTTTCACCCAAAACTTATGATCCTTTAAATAAGGTAGTGGATAAGCTGCTTTTTCTCGGCTGTAATCATGTTTCCATTCATTTGCAGTCAATTCCTGCAAAGTATGAGGCGCATTTTTCAACACGTTATCCTCTTTGTCTGTCTCTCCTAAGATAATTTCCTCCATTTCTTGTCGAATCGAAATCATTGCCTCACAAAATCGATCAATTTCTTCTTTCGACTCACTTTCTGTAGGTTCTATCATAATTGTACCCGATACTGGGAATGAAACAGTAGGCGCATGGAATCCATAATCCATCAATCGCTTGGCGATGTCGTCTACTTCAATACCATGACTCCGCTTGAAGGGACGCAAATCCAATATCAATTCATGTGCTACCCTCCCTCGTTCTCCTACATACAAAACGTCATACTGTTCTGTTAAACGGTTTTTAATGTAGTTTGCATTTAAAATAGCGTACTTTGTAGCCTGTGTGACACCTTTCGTACCCAATAACTTAATGTAGGCATACGAAATCAACAATATACTAGCACTACTCCAAGGTGCAGATGCAACAGCCTTGATTCCTTTTGAAGAATTTTGAGACTTAAAAGGATGTGTAGGTAAAAAATCTTTTAGGTGTTCGGCAACACAAATAGGCCCCATCCCTGGACCTCCGCCGCCATGTGGAATACTGAATGTTTTGTGAAGGTTGAGGTGACAAACATCTGCGCCAATCATTGCAGGATTGGTTAATCCAACCTGAGCATTCATATTTGCACCATCCATATAAACTTGCCCGCCATTCTCATGAATCGTTTCACAAATTTCTTTGATAGCCGTTTCAAACACACCATGTGTTGAAGGATACGTCACCAAAAGCGCTGCCAAGTTTTCGCTGTATTTTTGAGCTTTAAGCTTTAAGTCTGCCACATCAATATTCCCGTTGTCATCACATTTCACAATCACCACTTTCATGCCTGCCATCACAGCACTTGCAGGATTTGTACCATGTGCCGAAGAAGGAATCAAAGCAATATTTCGGTGTGCCTCTCCCCTATCGTGGTGAAATGCTCGAATCACCATCAAACCTGTATACTCACCTTGCGCTCCCGAATTGGGCTGCAATGAGCAAGCTGCAAAGCCTGTAATTGTAGATAAATCTCGCTCCAATTCTTCAAAAACTTGCTGATAACCTGCCGCTTGCTCAACCGGCACAAATGGATGTAACTGTGAAAACTCGGGAAAACTAACAGGTATCAATTGAGCAGCAGCATTCAATTTCATCGTACACGAACCCAATGGAATCATGGAGTGAGTTAAGGACAAATCTTTGTTTTCGAGGCTTTTGATATAGCGCATCAACTTCGTTTCAGATTGATGCCTATTGAAGATAGGATGGGTCAAAAATGCACTTTTCCTTTGAAGGTCGTTGGGAATCATTGAAGAAACGTCTGTATGTTTTTGCCCATTTTCAGAAAAAGCAATATCATTCGCTTCTGCAAAAACACGTACAATACGTTGGACATCTTCAATACTACAAGTCTCATCCAGTGAAACACTAATTAAGTCACAAGAATCGTCCAAATAATGAAAGTTAACCTCCTCCAATTCCGTCACTCTTTTTACACGTAACCCAGAAGTTGAAGTATGATTTCGGAGGTCTATTAATAAAGTATCGAAAAAATGCTCGTTTACCTGTGTGTAGCCAAGTTGCTGCAATTTCGTATTCAATAGACAGGTCAATTGATGTACTTTTCCTGCAATATTTTTCAAACCTTCCGCACCATGATAGACCGCATACATTCCCGCCATAATTGCTAGCAAGGCCTGTGCGGTGCAAATATTGGAGGTAGCTTTATCTCGTCGAATGTGCTGTTCTCTGGTCTGCAGAGCCATTCGGTAAGCAGGATTTTCATTGTTGTCTACCGAAACTCCAATGATGCGCCCAGGAATTTGACGAGCATACTCTTCTTTCACTGCAAAATAGGCGGCATGTGGACCACCATAACCCATCGGCACTCCAAAACGCTGTGTATTACCGACCACTACATCTGCGCCCCATTCTCCAGGAGGAGTCAACAAGCTCAAACTCAACAAATCAGCTGCTACCAACACCATTGCATCTGCCGATTGTGCTTTATTTACGATTGCAGTATAATCGTTCACGCTGCCATTTTGAGTTGGGTATTGAAGCAAACAAGCAAAAGTTTTGTCTGTAAACTCATAACTTCTAAAATCACCAACAACTACTTCCATCTCTAAAGGAATCGCCCTTGCTTTCACCACTTCAATGGTTTGCAGCAAACATCCCTCATCCACAAAAATTATATTGGCTACATTGTCTCCTTTACTACGCTTGTTTTTGATACGGTAAGCCATAATCATCGCCTCCGCAGCTGCCGTTCCTTCGTCCAGCAAAGAAGCGTTGGCAAGTTCCATACCTGTCAAATCCGCTACCATTGTCTGGAAATTCAACAAAGCTTCTAGTCGCCCCTGTGCAATCTCCGCTTGATAGGGTGTATATTGAGTGTACCAACCTGGATTTTCAAATATATTTCGCTGAATAGCAGGAGGGGTCACTGTTCCATAATAGCCCATACCAATGTAAGACTTCCAAAGTTTGTTCTTAGAAGCGACTCCTCGTATGTGTTGTAAGAATTGGTATTCACTCAACGGTTCGTCAAGCTTTAGAGGTTCGGGAAGACGGATAGAATCGGGAATTGTGTCTTCTATTAACTGATCGAGGGAGTTGGCTTTAACAGCTTCTAACATTTCTTTGACTTCCGCATCATTGGGTCCGAGATGTCGAAGAGAAAAACGATCAAAGTGAGTCATATCAAATATTCATTTTTGAGGCTGTAAAGGTAAATCTTTTCCGCTTATTTACCCCCAAAACTTCAAAAACGAATTAAGGTTCAAAGAAGATTTGGTATAGGCACACTTATCAATCATTCACCTTATACGCAAACACATTGTTCGCTATGCCTCCTGCAATCAAAATATTATCGCCAATCCCAAACAAATCTGTAATCACAAAAGGCGTTCGGGCTTGAATTGGAAAATCAGGGTGAATCTGTCCATAGTTTTTGAGGAGATAGATCTCATTGGCACTTTGACTGAACACACCTATGCTTTTAGTATCCTTGTCAGTCAATTGAACCGTGAAAATATCGGACATTCGCACTTCATCCGAAAAATTGTAGTCAAACAATTTTTCTTTGTTATTGAAAACGTACACTTTGTTTTGGGTCAAGAATACATTTTCTTGCTGCGAACTACCCAACACATTTGTAGTCAAAAAATCACTTGTTCGACTCAACTGCACAAATTCCTTGCTCCACTTTTTGCCTTCCATATTGATGAAATGTGTACGATCGTCCGCTGTCGTTACTACAATGACGGTTCCTTCCTCTGTTTGATCAATTTGTGGAGAGGCAATCGGGCGACTTCCCAAACTGATTTTGTGAACCAATTCACCTTCAAAATTGAGCAAATACACATTGCCGTTTTCGTTGGCTGCCAAAATATAATCTTTCTCTGCTTCAATGAAATGCTCCAAAGGAAAGACCACCAATGCTAAATAATCTCTTGGATCCCAATGCGTCATTGGACGGCCACTATATTCATAGCCATAGACCTTGTTGTTTCCGCAGGGAATAAAGAAATGGTATTCCCTTTGACGGTCAAACTGCGCCACTCCCATGCCTGTATTAGCCGCCGTACTAAGGCGTTTCGGGTATTCGTAAATGTCTTTCCCTTCTCTATCTACCAAGAAAATTTCGCTTTTGGTATTAAACATGTATTGCAGCTCACCATTATTCAAAAAATCAACTTGGTGAATTTCACCCAATATTTCTCGCTCCAAAGGTCGCTTCCACAAAATCGAACCTCTATCCGAAATCAAATATAAGTTGTAATTTTCATCTTGAACAATTACCTCTTTTCCATTATTCAAATGATTTTTGACCACTTGTGGAGTAATGATTGCAGGTGCTTCCAACTGCACATTCCAAATCAAAGTCGTTTGGTCAATTCCCTGTTTGTCATAGCCGATGATACCATTTGTTGTTACTTTTCCACCCGACTTGTCCATTTGAACGGCTACAGGACCAAGACGCTTATAATAATTGTATTTGGTCTCCAATAGCTTAGAAAAACTCTTCGAGGCGTTTACACTCATCAATTGTTTGATGCGAAGTGGATGTAAATACACGACCATATTACTACTTGCGTCCAACGTTTGTGCAAATTGAATATAACCTTCTTCTTTGTTCAGCGTCTGTTCTGCAATGTATTTTTGCACGAATACCTTGACCTGCTCCACATTAGGAGCAAAAATGGCATAATTGTCAATCACTGAAAACCACGCATTTTCAAAATGTTCTGCAATACGATTACCAAACAAATGTTGGGCAATGGGTTTGGCATTGGCAGGTGCAATGCTGTATCCCTGAAATAAAAAGGGGGCATCGTCTTGACGGGGATTGTCCTCAAAAAGCTTGCTCATTTGAATCCGAGCCAGTTCCTTGTCTGTCACTTCTGCTACAATAAAACTCTCCTTGTGGTGATCTCTCCCCAAAGGTTCGGTGAAACCATACGCCCACTCATTGCCCATCCATTCGGAGAAATACTTGTCAAAAGTTGGTTTCAATTCGCTACTCAATTTGCGATTGAGGCTGTTGAATTTTTTGACTCTTGCGTGAATCAAAAAAGCTGTATTGAAGGGCAAAACGACTGGTAAATCTGCTTTTGAAGCCGAACTTTGTCCTGTCAAAGCAGAGACAATTCTATCATTGTCGTTGAATTCTGTCTTGCCATCCACTACTATTTGTCGTTTTTGAAAATCAAAACCCACCTGCGACCACTTCAATAAGTCTCGCAATTGGTCAAAAACAGAATTTTGGATGGTTTCCCGCAAGAAGACAGTAGATAAAAAAGGCACATTTTGATAGTTGATGTGCATCAGAGCATCGTGATTTGCATCGTTTACGCCTGAAGGTCTGTCCAAACCTCCCCAAAGCGCACTGTTTTGACTCAATGATTCTTCGACTAAAATGGGTTGAAGACTGCAAATCACCAGCTTTCCGTCATTGGCTATAGTAAAAGTCTGACTGGAGTTGGGCAATTCTAAATCATAGACTTGTGTGGATTTGAAGTTTCGTTGCGAAACCTTGACTCCTTTTTGCTGCAAAGCTGCAATGAGTTTTTCCAAGCTCGTACCCAATGCTGAGCGATTCAAGTACAATATAAAATCGTAATCATCTGCTTTGGAGAGATGTAAAGAGGCGACCAAGCGATTGGCTCGGTCGGCTGTTTTGTACAAAAACAAGGTATCTAACAATTTGTAGGTAGATTCCATTTTATGAACCAATTCGATATTCTGCATATCGAGCCAATAATTGGATTCTATCAGTTTTTTGTGGGTTTGCTGAATGTCGTCCACCTCTAATATCATTATGGCATTTTGAGGGATAGCATCAAAGTACATTTGTTTTGAACCAATAATACCTAAATAGCTCAACAAGAACCACAAGCCAATAACTACTGCAACTATGAGAAACAATTTACGCTTCATTAGCTAAGATTTGCTTAATTTTATGACCTTAAATTTTAGTTATCGGATACTTTGAAGGTATCTGATAACTGTTACCTGTATTCTAAATATTATTCAAAAAATGCAAAAAAACTTATTAATAATTGGGTGTTTTTTGGCTGCCCTTGCAGTGGTCTTGGGTGCATTTGGAGCGCACGGATTGAAGGCAAGGATAACACCCGAGCATTTACAGATTTTTGAAACGGGCGTAAAATACCAGTTTTATCACACTTTTGCTATTATAATGACAGCTTTATTGTTGGAAAAGTTCAATCATGCTTTCACGACTTATGCAGCTTTTTCCTTTATTCTTGGGATTCTGCTTTTTTCGGGTTCGCTTTATTTGTTGGCGACTCGAACTTTGTTGGGTATCGAAAATCTTTCATTGATTGGACCGCTTACTCCGATTGGAGGGGTGTTTTTTATAGTGGGATGGGTATTATTGGCGGTGAGCGTGATGAAGCATGGGTGATGTCATAAAAATCACATTGTGTACTTTCTGCAATATAAAATACCGACTAAAACGAGCAGATTTTTACAAAACTCTTATCGAATTGCTCCCTATTATTGCAGTTGGTATTTTAATTTTTTATCATTACAATTACATAACTAAGCCCTACTTCAACGGCTAAATAATTCAAATAATAAGATGAACAACAAATACAAACAATACCTCAAAACCCTTCAAAAAGCGGCAGACATTGACAGTTCGATTGCTGTATTGAGTTGGGATCAAGAGACGCAACTCCCTGCAAAAGGAGCGAAACACCGAGCGCAGCAAATCGCAACCTTGAGTGGTTTGGCGCATGAAATCAAGGTTTCACCAAAATTGGGTGAGCTATTGCAGGAATTGTCAGAAGGCAATAGTTTGTCTCCCAAAC
>JAUHXA010000073.1 GCA_030427245.1 Bacteroidia bacterium
GATTAAGAAACTGTGTATTTGGTCATCCCATAACTTAGAAGAAATATCCACTTTCAAAATGTCCTCATAATATCCTTCGTACTCTGTCGTAGAATCGTTTTCATTCAAAACTTCTCCTTCTGCAAATGCAATCATTTTGTCATCGTTGCTTCCTTCAATGAAGGCAAAAAACGCCAAATACAATAAGCCTAAAGATAGATAACTAAATAAGGGCGTATCCATCGTCCATTGTCGGTGTTCTATATAGTTTCGATAGATATAAAACCCTAAACCAACGACTATAATTACTCCTATAATTATTCCGAACAATCCCAGCCAGTTTACCCATTCATCCAAAAAAGCAATTTGAACGATATCTAACCATTCTTGTAGCCTTGCTTGTGTCCACATGGAATACAGTAGGGCAATACTGATGAATACGCCCACTACCTTTACTGCATGAATCAAAGTTCCCCCGAAAGTTTTGGCTGGTTTTCTACGCTTTTTTTCCATCATCATACTCATAGTGGCCAATACTCCAAAAATACCCCAATATAAAATACTCGTAGGTCGTATGGGGTTGCTGCCCAATATCCAGGCCCATTGATAAATGTGAAAAAACCAAGTAAAGAAAAAAGTGACCAAAGCAGATAATAAAAGAGCGTGTTTGGGTGTAATTTTACGCAGCTTGAAGTAAACAGGGTAGTAGCAGATTTTCATCAAGAAAGTTTTCCAGTAAATATTGATTCGCCGAAACAAGTCGGCAAAACTACTTGCCAAAAACATATAGTTGAAAATATCGGGTAAGTTGTAGCCAAACAATCTCAAGACTCCAACTGATAAAGAGAGAATTCCTACTAAGCGTATGACGGTCAAATAGGTTGCGATTACATATTGACTGACCGAAAATACTCCATCTAAGTTTTCTGTATTGGGAATCGCAAAGTAATAAATCCAACGGTAAACCAACAAACATATAATACTCCATAGGATTAGGTTGATTCCCCGTTGATAAATAAAAGTAGCGGGTTTGTTATAATAGGTGCTTAAATACGTTTTGTAGTCGACAATTGGAAATAAGGGAAAAATAATATTAGGTAATAGGAAAAAGTAATTTAAGCGTTGCCAAATAGAAGCGGACTCCTTTTCATACTTCAATTCATATAGATAGACAATGGTTCGGAACATGAAAATGGCTGCAAATACAGTGAGTCCATGAGAGGACAAAGGTGACCAAATATAGCCCAATCTCCCTAAACCCAATAAAATAGCAATAATAAATACGGTTGTCTTTCTGATATTTAGCGAAATGGGTAAATGGCATATTCCAAATATTCCCAGACCCATAGTCAGCAATACAACAACGTCTTGAAAACCAAGAAATAACAATATGGTACACAAGAAACTAATAAGAAAGACAATGGGTTTGTATTTTATTGGAATTAGTGCATGGATAGGGAAAAAAATAATGACCAAAGGCAAAAATCTTTCGAGCCATAAGTCAGATTCTATATTAAGACTTAATACTAAGTACCAAATTAATAGCAGTTGGAGTAAATGTAAAAACAAGTGGCCAATATAAGCAAAATCTATTATAGGATAGGAATAAGACGGAGTGAGTTTATTTTTTGTATCCATTTTGTTGCTATGTGATGGTCTTTATTTGAACGTTTGTTTTCTGAAATATTCTTTGGAAAGATTAAATATAGTTTTTTTCAATTGAAAGTGAAGGAATGAAAACTAAAGTATGGTTTTTTTTTATTCTAAAACATGTACTATCTTGGCAAACAACTTCAAATGGATACTGCTGAACAATTCATTATTTAAGGACTGATTTTTCATCCGTATGCAGAAATAATACCCTATGAGTCGCCATAAAAGAGAATCAAATTACCTCAATTCCGAACAACTCGCAGGTTACTTTTTTTTAGCTTGGTTATTACTCGCCTCTATTGTGATAGCTTTGGATGTTTATGGTGTCCATTCATTTTTAGCCCAAAGAGCTAATACTTTTTTGGCAATTGTTGTTGGAGGGGCAGCGGGGGTATTTGTCTATTTAAGTAGAGACCGAATGCAACATTTGGAATATCAAGCATGGCAAAGAGAAAGAAAAAGACTGCAAAAAAATAAAAAAAAGATTTTAAAATCACACCCTATTTTATCTTCCATTCCCATTTTGGGTTTCTTATTTGAAAAATGGAAAGTAGAGCCACTACTGTATAAATTGGCTTTAGGAGGGCTAAGTGTATTGGCTGTTGTACTGTATATGTATGATTTATCTTACTATGATTGGCTTCCCGATGAACCTTTGGTAGTAAGTGCTGCTAAGGGCTATTTGGAAACGGGGAAATATACTCAATGGGATTTTTGGATGAATCAATCAAGTACAAGAGAATACGATAGAGCATGGGTGCATACTTGGATGGTGGCCCAAAGTTTTAAATTATTTGGTGTATCTGAATGGTCTGCACGTATCGTATCTGTTGTGTTGGGTGTGATAACCGTTCCAATAATGTATGGAGTATCTTATTTTTTTCTTAGGAATCGTTTAGCAGCCCTCATTGCTACTTTGGTTTTTATATTGCACCCTTATCCTACTGCTTATTTTAGACGCACTCGGATGTATGCCCTCTTTTTACCTAGTTTTATCTTATTGGGGTATTTATCCTACCAAAGTTTGGTCAAACAGAAAGTCTACGATTGGTTTTTGTATAAAAGATATGCTTGGGTCAAGAAGTATTTGAACTATAATTGGGGACTAGTAGTTGGTGCTTTATTCCTATTGTATTTTGTAGTAATGGTTCATAAATTAGGAACGATTATTCTACCTATACTATTTCTGTTTGTTTTGTATTTGATAGTATTAAAAAAACAAATACGATTATTGTATCTTCTATTAGTCAGTTTATTTGTGTTTGGAATAATTGGAGTTTTGATATCTTTGAAAACGAATGTTTTTCTGAGAATATACATGGGGGAGTCCATATTTACTTTCTTTCAAGTCTATAAAACTGCTTATGTAGAACATTTATTTCTCTCTCCCTTTCAACCTTCTCTTTCCATTAGTTTTTTATTGGTGGGATTGGTGATGCTTAGGTGGACCAAAAGGGATGCGAGATGGGTTTTTCTATATTTAATAATAGCGACAACGATTGTCTTATTTGTTTTTGTCATAGATTATTCCCTCAACAATAATTTTAGGTATATCATGCACCTCATTCCTTTTGCCTGTATGTTGGTGGTTGGAATTGTACTGAAAATCAATAATTTGATAGCTTTCAGGCCTTTAAGGTGGATACTCCCCATTATAATCGTGGTGCTTAGTGTAGGGAATTTCAGTAAAAACTTTGAATGGATATATCGAACCTATCCGGAAGCACAGTTTTCTAAAAGAGCTTATCCTACCATATTGAACAACATACAACCTGAAAAAGAAGGTGTTTTAGGACTTTATCTTCAAAAATACTACATGCAAGGTTGGGGAGATAAGATTGTCACTTTGCCTATGTTAAAAGGAAAAAAATATACACTTGAACTCCTCAAAGAAGATTTAGCAATTTTTGAAGGAACTTGGGTAACTTGGGCTACTCACAAGAGTTGGCACCTTAGACCTGAAGTCATAAGATACATCAATAAAAATTGTAGGAAATACCATGGCCACGGCATAGACGATACACTGATAGAGGTCTATTACTGTGGTCAAAAATAAAATAATGGCGACTTTCGCACTTTCTACAAAAGAAATTAACTTTTCGAAAATCAAATACAAATATGAACGATTTACAACACAAAATCAGTGATTTATTCAAGGTTGAAGGTAAAGTAGCCTTGGTGACAGGCGGTTCTCGGGGCATTGGATTGATGATAGCTCATGCCTATATTACCAATGGTATGAAAGTCTATATCTCCTCTCGTAAAGCAGCAGTATGTGATGCCGTTGCAGCCGAATTATCCAAAATCGGTACTTGTATTTCGATACCTGCCGATCTTTCAACTGAGGAAGGTCGAACCACATTGGTCAATGGCATCAAGGAAAGGGAAGATTCTTTGGATGTATTGGTGAACAATGCGGGCGCATTGTGGGCAGCTCCTTTTGCAGATTTTCCAGAGGAAGGTTACGACAAAACAATGGACATCAACGTGAAAGCTATTTTTCTATTAACGCGTGATTTACTGCCTCTCCTCGAAAAAAATGCCAGCACTACCGAACCTGCAAGGGTTATCAACATCGGTTCGATTGATGGAATTCGAGTGCCCGAAGTAGACAATTTTGCCTATGGACCAAGTAAAGCGGCTGTGCATCACCTCACCAAAGTTTTGGCAGTTCGTTTGGCCTCTAAGGGAATCACCGTCAATGCGATTGCACCTGGCCCTTTTGAGAGCAAAATGACTCAATGGATGCTCGAAAACATGCGAGAAATGATTGAAGCAAAATGTCCATTGAAGCGTATTGGCAATCCAACTGATATGGCAGGATTAGCACTTTATTTAGCTTCGAGAGCAAGTAGTTATTTGAATGGAGTAATCATTCCTTTGGATGGAGGGATTTCGATAAAATAAAAACGCAACTTCAAAATCCAAACTCAAATACAAACCAGATTTGTATTTGAGTTTGATATTTACATTTGAACCTAGGAATTTTAAAATTACCACTCAGCCGATTCATCTACTTTATGCACCTCCGTCATTTCCTGCAATAAAGGATGCAAATATTCACTGTGAAAACCTTTTCTTCCGCCATAAACGGGAGTGATAGAAGTGGAGTCGGGGAGGTTCAATCCCGCTTTTTGCAGAAAAGATTGAAGGTTTTGAAGCCATTGTTCCTGCAATGCTTTTTCACCCATAAAAATATTTTTGGCCTGCAATTCAGCCTCAAATTCTCCTTCTTCAAAAATACCTAAGGCATAAGGAAATGCTTCATTCAGTGCGGTTTGAAGACGAGCTTTGGCTTCTTCGGTTGCACGAGCCAACTGTTTGACCCATACATCTGCATGAAAAATATGGTATTTGATTTCACCTCGGATTTTAGCAGACAACTGCGCCAAAGGCTCAAAGGAGGAATTCATCAAGGCCTCATAGCGCAAGGCTTCAGCATAATCAAACAACAAATGTCGAATCAAACTAAAGTCATACTCTCCAATCGGCAATTCCACCAGTTGACAACATTTGAAGTCTTTGGTAGCCCGCTGAAAACCCAATACATCAGGATTGGCTTCACCCAAATGTTCGTGCAAAATCAGATATAATTGATACGCATGACCAATTTTGTCCTGTGCCATTGACGAAAAAGCAATGTCTTCTTCAATTGTCGGCCCTAAGCCTGTCCATTCCGAATTGCGGTGTCCAATAATGAGTGCATCGTCAGCCATCTTGTAGAGTAACTCTTTGATAGCTTGCTGATTGTCTTTCTGGATTTCCATACTTATTTTTATTTTTGTTCGTCTTGAGATTCTGATTTCTTTTGAGCTTTTTTGAAAGCCGTAATCTTATCGCTTACTTTGAAGCCCTGAGGCAAACGATATTTTTTATCTCGGTTATTGTCAAACATATCTGCATCTGCAACATTCAGCGCAAAAATGTTGGTTGTTTTGACCACCCAAATATTGAAGCAAGCATCTCGCCGTCCATATTGCTCCTTTGCCAATACCAATGCCATTTCATGACCTGCGGCGTGTAGGGAACCAACATGAAGATGTTGCGCTCCTCGTTTCTTTTGGGTGAAGACCTCATAGGTTTCCCAATGTTGGTGTTGAGACGTTTCGTTTTCGGGGGTATCGCTTTGTAAATCTAAGCGATTAACTCTTGGGTCTAATGAATCCATAAATCTATTTGAAAATTGCTGAAATCAAAATTAGTAAAAAAAGGAAAACTGCCACCACCTCACGACTATCTCAATAATATTGGAAGGCATATTCTTAAACGTTTTTCCTCCAAAATAGTCTAACATTTCATACTCTATTGTACGTCAAAAGATGCTTTTAGAAGGTATTTATTCTTTTCTTTACCTAGACCATTTCTAAAATCCACGAATATGAACAGTCGCTTTAATCTTCTTATTGCTTTGTCTATCAGTTTTTTATTAGGTGCATGTAACCTGACTCCAAATTTAGAGGAAACCGAAACCAATCTCATAAAGCTGGATGGTGTCTGGCAATCCGAAAGCAGCAATCTAGCGAGCAATGTTAGAAATCAACTTCAAAAGAGAACTCTACAAATTTACCAAGACTTCAGCTATTCTTTGATAGATGCTGATTATACTAGCAATATTTCAGTAGCAAAAGGAACTTTTGATTTTGAAGAAGGTATTGATATGAAAGGCGTTTCTCCTGTGACCATTCACCAAACCTATCCGAATCCCATCACTTATAAGGGGATTGTGGAAATCAATATGGATGTCGAACCAATGGAAATGACCTTAGAGTATGTGCAAGTTTTTCCCAGTCAAGAAGTCGCCCTCGCACCTCCTGTTGCTACACAAGGTTTTGGAAGTACCGATAACTTCAATCTGGGTATCAGCAATGTACAGAAGTTTAGTGTTCAGTGAGGTGACAGGAATGATATTATTCTTCTTCTCCTGCAAACATAAATATGGCTCTAAGTGCCAATGTTCGATGTCTTTGACGTAAGCAATCTCCAGGAAACAATAGGCTATTGCAGTTGGTACGTATAGAAGGAATAGAATTGGTAAATCGAAAGTTTAGACCAAATTTTGAGGAAAACATATATGCTACATCTATTATTCCTCCAATTTCCCATTTTTTAGGTGCGTTGTTTCCTCCAAAGAAAGAGTCTGTTAAGTCGACTCCAGATTGGATGAATTTATTGTTTACCGATCGAGCCAGCAATACACCCGCACCAAAAGTCAAGCCTCCTTTGGGGTCGTGAAACCTGATAAGTAAGGGAATCTCAGCATAATCCATCGAAATTTTGAAGTCAATAACAGAGTTGTTCAGAGTAGAACGGCTTCCTTTCTGTGAGTATAAAATCTCCATAACCGCACTCCATTTGTTTTCTTCATCCAATCCCACTTCCACCATAAATCCCCCATTCAAACCAATCTTGTCATAGCCTGCAATATCATCTCCATCAATTTGTGAAAAATTGAAACCTCCTACAAAACCTGCTCTAAACAACTGCTGGGCTTGAACAGAATGGCTACAGATTACACAATATAGGAAAAGAATAAAAGTTATATTTTTCATGGAAAACAGAATTTGATAGTTGGTAAATGACATATTATAGAAAATATGTCTTATCTTGATATGGAATCCCAAAACTAAAAAATAAACATGATTACTGCATTGATTATTATTGCTTTTCTGGTCATTTTTCCGCTATTCTGGTTGGGGATAACCTTTCTAATCGCTAAGATATCGGGTTGGGGAACAATGGCGAAATACTATCGCACTGATAATAAGCCCGAAGGGTATACCAAATCCATGACAAGTGGCACGGTAGGATGGGCAAGGTACAACTACATTTTACACCTGGTTCTCAATGAGGAGGGTTTGTACATGTCCACGATTTCTATATTCAGCCTCACCAATCCGCCTTTGTTTATTCCTTGGGAACACATCGAACTGAGAGGAAAAGTGGATTTTTTGATGATGGTAAGACAAAGGTTGTCCATCTTTACGCCAAATGGTAAGCGAATTGCAAAAGTCTTATTGTCCAGAAGTATTTTTGAGGCTGCAAGTGAAGTGATTCCTTATTCTATTGATATAGAGGACTAAAAGTATAAAATGTAAAAAGACCTGCTTATACAAAACAGTTTTGTGTAAGCAGGTCTTTATTCTTTAAGATAAATTATTTTTGCATAAATAACTTAAATTGTGATTGGAGTCCGAACTCCAATTTTTTTTATTTCCCTCCAAGCATAAATGCTCTTAAATCAGATAAGGAATTAAAAACTTTTCCTGAAAAAGGAAAGGGTTTTCTTGATGTACGTTGAATGGGGGCTTCCATATTCATAAAGTCACCTGAAAGAAAACGTCCACCCTTGAAGGATGATTGCTTACTTTCATCAATGGATTTTACGCTTTTGTGGTTTTCTGCTTGAAATTTGACTAATGTTTTCATGGACTGGACTTTTTAAAAAAGTTGTTAAAATAGAATTACGAAACATAAATATCCAAATATCATACCAAGCCTGCCATTTTTTTTTTTTACCCATTAACTTGCCTATTATCAATCCTTTTTACCTGCTTCAATCTATTCGTATTCACCTCTTTTACGAAAAATGGGATTTTTTTTTATGCAAGCAAGCTTTGTTGCACAGTTTTTGCATAACACTACTATGACAATTAAGAATTCTCAAACCCAACAAAGAAATTCAAATTCAAACGAAAGCTAAAACAGGAAAAAGCATGAATCTTTTGAATTTGAGCTTGTGATTTGAAATTGATTTTAAACTCATTAATCCCCATTTAAGCCAACCCATTTATGGCAAAGTTTCCTTTTTACAAACAGCTGGACGCAATGGACTGCGGTCCTACGTGCTTACGGATGATATCCAAGCACTATGGAAAGCACTATACCCTCCAACACCTACGAGAACGGAGTCACATAGACCGAGAAGGGGTGTCGCTTTTGGGCATCAGTGATGCCGCCGAAAATGTTGGCTTTCATACTTTAGCTGTTACACTACCTTTTGATGTCCTTCAAGACAAAGCCCCACTTCCCTGCATTGCCCACTGGAAACAGAATCACTTCGTTGTCGTACACAAAGTCACCAAGGACAAAGTTTTTGTAGCCGACCCTGGATTGGGATTGGTAACATATAGTATTGAAGACTTTTTGAAGGGATGGATATCGAATCGGCAAAATGGACAGACAGAAGGAGTCGTATTATTACTGGAACCCACGCCCGATTTTTACGAAGCTGAAGGACAAGCAATAGACAAAAAAAGTTTTGGCTTTCTGTTTTCATATTTCACCAAGTACAAAAAACTCATCGTCCAATTGCTACTCTGCTTACTGATAGGCAGTATGCTGCAATTGATATTTCCGTTTTTGACCCAATCCATTGTTGATATTGGAGTCAATACCCAAGACATGAATTTTGTGTATTTGATTTTGGTGGCTCAATTGATGCTCTTTGTAGGACGAATGTCAGTGGAATTTATACGCTCATGGATATTGCTGCACATCAGTACAAGGGTCAATATTTCGCTGATTTCGGATTTCTTAATCAAGTTGATGCGACTGCCGATTTCCTTCTTTGATACCAAAATGACGGGCGACCTTTTGCAGCGCATCTGGGACCATCACCGAATCGAAAACTTCTTGACCAATTCGAGTTTCAATACACTCTTTGGAGTGGTCAATTTGTTTATTTTCAGTTTGGTATTGGGTTTTTACAGTTCCACCATTTTACTTGTATTTTTTGGAGGTAGCATCTTGCACATTTTGTGGATACTACTGTTTTTGAAGAAAAGAAGGGAACTAAATTTCAGAGAATTTGACCAAGCTTCTGCCAATCAAAGTGCATTGATTCAGTTGGTACAGGGAATGCAGGAAATCAAACTCAACAACTACGAAAAACAAAAACGCTGGGAGTGGGAAGGTATTCAAGCGGCCCTCTTCAAAGTGAAAGTTAAAAGTCTTGCAGTCGAGCAGTACCAACAAGCTGGTGGCATGTTCTTCAATGAGTTAAAGAATATTTTGGTCACTTTTATTTCGGCGCAAGAGGTCATCAATGGCAATATGACTCTTGGTATGATGATGGCGGTTTCGTATATTATTGGTCAATTGAACTCTCCGATTTTGCAAATAATCGGTTTCATTCAGTTAGCGCAAGATGCCAAAATCAGTTTGGAGCGTTTGGGTGAAATCCATTTGCAGGCAGACGAAGAAGCGGTGGACAAACCCAAAATGACCATGCTGCCCGAAAACCGTGATTTGGTACTCGACAAATTGAGTTTTCAGTATGGTGGGCCTCATTCGCCAATGGTTTTGGAAGACATCAACCTATTCATTCCAGAAGGAAAAGTCACTGCTTTGGTCGGTACGAGTGGAAGTGGTAAAACCACAATTTTGAAGCTTTTACTAAAGTTTTATGAGCCTACGGATGGCAAAGTACGGATGGGAGAATTGGATTTGGCGCACTTATCCAACCCTTTGTGGCGCAGCAAATGTGGTGTCGTGATGCAGGAAGGGTTTATTTTCTCGGACACCATCGCCCGAAATATTGCAGTAAGTGATGAAGTGATTGACAAACGAAAACTTTTAATGGCGGTAAAAGTCGCTAATATACAAGGTTATATAGAATCTTTGCCTTTGGGCTACAATACCAAAATCGGTCAAGAGGGTGTAGGACTGAGTCAAGGTCAAAAACAACGATTATTGATTGCGAGGTCGGTCTATAAAAACCCCGATTACCTCTTTTTTGACGAAGCAACGAATGCACTTGATGCCAATAATGAACGCATTATCATGGAAAATCTCGACCAATTCTTCAAAGGTAGAACGGTGGTCGTAGTAGCACACCGACTGAGTACGGTGCAGAATGCCGACCAGATTGTGGTTTTGGAGAAAGGCAAAATCGTAGAAGTGGGCAATCATCAGTCTTTGACAGAGCGACGGGGAGCGTATTATCATTTGGTAAAGAATCAGTTAGAACTTGGGAATTGATGGTTGTATGGTTTTATTTTTATATGGCTGAATTGTTAACTCAACTCATTCACAATAATACAACCACAAAGCAATACAATCATAAAACAATACAGCAATAAAGCAGTAAAAAAAAAAATGGAAGTCACCCATAAAACATACGAAGAAGGCATTTCACAAGCGGCTCACGAGTCCGAAGCAGACAAGATAGAGTTGCGGAGTGAAGAGATGCAAGACATATTGGGCTACGTGCCACATTGGATAGTTCGATGGGGGGCGAGTGTCATTTTATCCGTTTTGGTATTATTGATACTCATATCCTATTTGGTCAAATATCCAGATGTGATTCCCGCCCGAATCACCCTACAAACCCAATCTCCACCGATTCCCGTCATTTCTCGCAACAATGGTAAGTTGATTCAACTCAATGTCGAGAATGAACAAATGGTGGTCAAAGACGAAATCGTTGGTATATTGAATAGTTCGACCGACACGAGTTCTGTTCTACAATTGAAGTCGGAATTGAAGAAAATCGAAGGATTGGAGGTCAATCGCAGCATTGGAAAGGTAAAATTAAACTCTGTCAATCATTTGGGGGCATTGGAAGATGTGTATGCTCAACTGTTGCGGAGTGTCAATGAATACCAAACATTTCTACGGAATCAAAACCCAACCAAACAAGTGGATGCTGTTCAAAACCAGATTGCAGCCTTCAAAAATCTAAGTGCAGAATTGGAACGTCAAAGAGGAATTTACCAACGAAGAGTCGAAATATCCAAAGGAAATTATTACCGCTTTCAACAAGCATTGAGAGATGGAAATGTATCTATGATTCAAGTAGAACAAGCAGAAACAGAGTTGATTGGAAATATTCAGGGGTTGGCAAACTTGGAGGCTCGGATTCGTGAAAACGACCTGCAAATCGGAAGCCTCAACACCAACATTGTTGGCATCAACTCCAATGCAAGTGAACAAGAAAGCACCCTCCAACGAAACATCGAACAGTCGCTCAGTAGTGTCAAGGCACAGTTGGCAAATTGGGAATTGAACCATATTTTGAGAGCTTCAATTGATGGAACGGTATCGCTGCCCGACCGCATCAAATTGCAGCAAAATATCACAATGGGCGAGGAAGTCATGACCATCGTACCTGTAGGTGGGGAGCAGCAAATTGTAGGCAAAATGCAGTTGCCGATTTATGGAGTGGGGAAAGTGAAGATTGGTCAGCGGGTCAATATCAAATTGGACAGTTATCCAAATACCGAATTTGGGATGTTGCATACTGCGGTAGCAGATATTGCAGCCGTTCCGCGTGACAATTTTTATGATGGTACGGTTTATTTACCCGATGTTTTGGTTTCTAATTACAATAAGGAATTGCCTTTCAAACAAGGAATGCAGGGAACGGCAGAGGTGATTACCGAAGACCTACGACTGATAGAACGTATCTTCAATCAATTGAAATCCATCTTCAAAAGCAACACCTAAGGATTGTATTTGACACCTTTTTCGCTTCGCTTCAAAGATGGCAAATACAATTCTTTATTATGATGTTGGTTTATGGTGATTAAAGGTGTCACATAACTTACGAAGGCGCAAAAAAACACACCAACTTTCTTTTTTATTCCTTGTGAGAAGCATCTTGTGGATTGAAATGAGTAGTTTTATCATCAACTATTCTCTCGAATTTAAACCGACACCACAAACACAATGAACTTCAAACTCTTACTTTTCTTCCTCTTCTTTCTCCACCTTCAAACCCTATTCGCTCAACCTCTCGATTTTCAACGCAATCGAAACATCACGGTTCAAAATCAATCCCATTCACTGCAATACGCATGGGCGGGAGGACTCAATACGCCCCAGTTTTCGGCTATGGACTTCGATGGTGACGGCATAGAAGATTTATTTATCTTCGACAAAACTTCTAATAAAATACTGACTTTCATCAATAAAGGAACGCCCAACCAACAAGATTATGTTTACACACCCGAATACGCTTTCCAATTTCCACCACTGCAAGATTGGGTATTGCTGAAAGACTATAATTTGGATGGAGTCAAGGACATATTCACTTACAGCATTGCAGGAGCAGGAGTAAGCGTGTATCGAGGTAAGCGGACTTCAACGAGTAGTTTGGTATTTGAATTGGCATCTGAAAGGCTTTTGTATCAAGGCGCAAATGGACCTTCAAATGTTCTGGTTACACGCATTGACATCCCTGCAATAGTCGATGTGACAGGAGATGGAGATATGGACATTTTGACCTTTGATGCTTTTGGCACAAGGGTCGAACACTATGAAAATCAATCGCAAGAACTAACAGGAACGCCAGATGATACACTTTGGTTTGAACGAGTCAGTCAATGTTGGGGAGGATTTTCGGAGGACACCAATACCAATTTGGTCTTTTTAAACGATGAAGATTGCAGTGGAAAATCTGCTTCTTCTACTGCAAATGTACACACAGGCTCAACGATACTTGCCTTTGACTTGGAAAATGACAACGACCAAGACTTATTGATAGGCGACTTGAGTTCCAGTAACTTGGTCTTGCTAATCAATGGAGGAACAGCCCAAAATGCTTTGATGACCGACCAAGATACAGACTTTCCGAGCAATGACCACGAGATAGATATTTTCGTTTTTCCAGCCGCTTATTCGATAGATGTCAACAACGATGGACTACAAGATATTCTCACTGCTCCTAACGAAGCAAAGTCAAAAAGCAGCAACCAAATATGGGCTTACTTCAATCAAGGAACAGCCGAAAACCCTCTCTTTGAACGCCAAACCGAAAACTTTCTGACTGAAGACATGATAGATGTGGGGGAAGGAGCTTATCCCGCTTTTGTGGATTACAATGCAGATGGCTTGATGGATTTTATGATTGGCAACAAAGGTGATTTCGATACAAAAAACCAAGTATATGTTGATGCTCGTTTGACCCTTTTTGAAAATGTGGGTACGCCTGAAATACCTACCTTTGAGTGGGTTAGCGACGATTACTTCAATATGAGTGAACACCATTTGTTGGGTTTGTATCCTGCGTTTGGAGATGTGGACGGTGATGGCGACGAAGATATGATAGCAGGAGACGAAGCGGGGCGATTGCATTATTTTGAAAATACGGCTGCTCCCAACGAAGCTCTGCAATTGGAGCTACATACGTTTGAACTTTTGACCTTAGTTCCAGATGATTATTCGGTAGTTCCTTTTTTGGTGGATATAGATGGTGACGAAAAAATGGATTTATTGGTGGGTACTGCAAAGGGGCGCATTTTCCACTTTCGGAATTTCACCACTCCAGAATCCGAAACGCCACTTTTTTCTATGGAAAGCCAAAGATGGGGCGATGTTTCGGTGCGAAGCTTCAATTTTTCGAGGGGAAGTGCTGCGCCTGTTGTGACAACTTTGGACGATACAGGCAAGCAATATTTAATTGTGCAAAGTGAAGGCGGTAATTTATCGCTTTTTGAAGGGCTCGAAAAAGATACTTTTGACTTGGTAACAGATAATTATTCGTTTATCAATGAAGGTGGACGAGGTGGTTTGGCAGTAGCGGATTTGGACGGTGATAGACAGAAAGATTTATTGGTCGGCAATCGTCGAGGCGGAGTCGCATTGTATTCGCAAAGTTTGGTTTGGAATAACATTGAAGAAAACCCAGTCAATACCGAGATACTCGTTTTCCCAAATCCTTGTGCTTCAAGGTGTGAAATTTATTTCAAAGGTTGGGGGGACTTCTCTGCAATAAAACTGCCCATTTTTGCGCTCTACAACATTGAAGGTAAGCAAGTAAGAGGGCAGAAAGATGTGGATTACTCCAATAACTCACTATCCATTGATGTGGAAGATTTGCCGCAAGGAATTTATTTTTTTGAAGTAATCACCGAGAATAGCAGAAAAGTGGGTAAATTGTTGGTGAATTAATAGATTAAAACCTTATGCTCTACGCCTTTCTAAAACTCATTTTCCGCATAACCCTCCGAGTATTTTTTCGGCAATACAAAGTCGTCAATCGGCATTTGATTCCCAAAAAAGGCCCTTTGATAGTGGTGTCGAACCATCCGAGTACCTTCATGGACCCAATCATTGCAGCGAGCCTATTGAAGCAAGAGGTGTATTTCATTGCCAAAGGAACACTTTTCAATACGAGATTTAAGAACTGGGCTATGAGCAACATAATGAATGCCATTCCTGTCTATCGCCAACAAGACAATCCCAGTAAATTGAAGCAAAACGATGCCATTTTCGAACGGTGTTTTGAGTTTTTGGAGCAGAAAGGCACGCTGATTATTTTTCCAGAAGGAACGAGCATCAACGAGAGGCGACTACGGGAAATCAAAACGGGAACAGCGAGGATTGCATTAGGGGCAGAGGCAAGGAATGATTTTGACTTAGGTGTTTCGATTTTGACCATCGGCGTCAATTACAGCGATGCTTCGACATTTCGGAGCGATGTGTGGGTGAATATTGACGAACCTATCGAAGTGAAAGAATTTAAGGAAGCGTATCATCAAGATGCGTTTAAGGCAGTGAGGGCTTTGACGGAGGTGATTCGGCAGCGATTGGAGAAAAACCTAATTATTACAGAAGATGATACGGAAGACGAATTTGTGCAACAGATTGAGGCGATTTACAAAAATCAACTGATTGCTGATTTGGATTTAGACCCCAAAGAACACGCTTTTACGCTGACGAGGGGCATTGTAGATGCGGTGAAGCATTTTGAAGAAATGGACGTGACGAGGGTGGAAACATTGAAGGGAAAAGTGAGTTCCTACATGACCCAACTTGGAGAATTGGATTTGGAAGATAGTTTTTTGGCGCAAGACAAAAAGCGCAAGCGCAATATTTTTCGGGATAGTGTGTGGATGTTGGTCACGTTGATTTTGGGTTTTCCTTTGTATCTGTATGGACTTATCAACAACTACATTCCCTATATTCTTCCTTCTAAAATTGCGGCTCTGCTGACGAAAGACGAGGAATACGTGGGACCCATCAAAATGACCAGTGGTATTTTTACCTTTTCGCTTTTTTATGCCCTTCAAACCTACTTATTTCACCAATATCTTTCCCCAAATGAATGGTGGACTTTGGCGTATGCGCTGAGTTTACCAATTTCGGGCTTTTTTGCGATGGGTTATTGGCAACATTCGGGTAAGTTCCTGAAACATTGGCGTTTGATTTCACTTTTCTATCAAAAAACTGCCGAGATAGGAAGTTTATTGCAGCAACGGACGGCGATTATCGAAATATTGGAGGAGGCGAAAGTGGAGTATTTTGAAGAGAAATAAGTTTTTTTGTAAAAAAACATTTTTTTTGAAGGAACTATTTGGAGATAAAAAGAATTCTATTGTATATTTGCATCCGCTAACGAAAAGCAGCCGGTGTAGCTCAGTTGGCCAGAGCAGCTGATTTGTAATCAGCGGGTCGGCGGTTCGAATCCGTCCACCGGCTCTCAAAAGAGTCACAAAGCATAAATCGTTTTTAAAAAATGGTTTATGCTTTTTTGTTTTTGGGGATATGGGAAATTGAAGTATAAATTCATTTGATTCCAAGTTGAACCAAAAACTATCCCTCCATCTCCAACAAATCTTCCCTTTCTATCTTCCGATTGTTCCACCACCAATATCCTCCCAAAATCATCGCAATACAATAAGGAGTCATAAAAAGGTACATAATGCCCGTATTCAAACCAATACCTGCATTGCCGCCATCTTCCAAGTTGCTTACTCCTACGCCTTTACACATTGCACACTGCGCTGAAGCTTCGTTTACTCCTACAAATAGAAGTAAGCCAATGACCAATAACAGAAGGAAATATTTAAGTTGCTTATTCATGTTTCGATTCTACATTTTATTGTAAGTCAAACAAAAAAAGTAGCAAATGGTTTGTGTTGTTTCCATTTGGCTTTCAGACTGCAAAGATACGCATGTACACTGAGAATGAAAATTAAAAAGTGTGTTGTGTGAAATCAAAATACTCGAAAAAAGTAGGATGGGACGGAGGGAAGGTTGTAGCAAAAGAAAATAGGCAGAACCGAAATTCTGCCTACGCTAGATGCTTGCTCAAAGAGCAACCTCTTTTTGTATGATAAAATTAGTGTTTTTTCTTCAAAAAACAAAAAATCTTTGCTTCTCCATTTTAGCGCCTCTGATTTCAATGCAAGGCCTCTTTTATTTCCATTTTTCGCTTCCACTCAAAATAACCCATTACGGCAATGACCGTATAAATCCCAAACAACACACTCGATAGATGCCAGCCTTTGTAGTACAATAAACCCACATAAATCGGGTCGGCTATTATCCACACCAGCCAGTTTTCCAATTTTTTGCGGGCGGTCATCCAAGTAGCAGTGAGGCTGAGGGCAGTCGTCAGCGCATCCCAAAATGCGACATCTGTATCGGTAAAGCTGCTCAGTAAAAAATACAAAACAAGCGTTGAAAGTAGGGTAGTAGGAATCAATGTAGCCCATAGTCTGGAAGAAGTAGTGGTGATTTTCAAAGTATTTTCTGGCTTGTTTTTATTGCCGTACACCCACTGCCACCAACCGTAGATTGTCAATCCAAAATAAACGACCTGCAAACCTACATCAGAGTACATTTGGGCATTGAAGGCAATTATAAAAAACAAACATACATTCACCAAGCCAAACAACCAACACCACACATTTTCTTTGGCAGCCAAGGTGACATAGAGAATACCACTAATCAATGCACCCCAATCAATCCATGAATAAGAAAGAAGGGTGTTGTATGCTTGTTGAAGATAGTCAGTCATATTCTCAAATGCATTTAATCAATATCCATTGTCCATTACCCGTTTGACTCCAACCATTCCGCCTATTGTCCAATTGCCATCGTATTGAAGATAAGGTTTCGTGATTATTGCCCAACCATCTGTGAGTGTCAACTCTGCACCAACACTTGCCATCCACGTTACATCAAACCATTTCATCTTCACAAGATGATTGTGGTCTTCATAAGGCCCTTCAATGACGGATTGTGTTTGATAATCGTTTTGCCAATACTCACCTTCCCATTTTGTATGAGCAAATATATTGTAAACAAAGCCCAATTCTGCAAAAAACTGTAAAGAACTGTATTTGTGCGTAGCAAAATAGTATTTCAGACTTACAGGCACATTCACTTCGCTATTGACTTCATCATACCAATAATAGGATTTCGTTAGTAAGTTTGTTCCAATTTCCCCTTCCATTGAATTGAATACTCCACAATCTACGCAGCTATGCTTACCAAAACTATTTGCATATTGAAAGCCCAAGTACCAAACCAAACTATTCCCTATGCACTTGTCCATCCCAATATTTAGTGTGTAAGCATTTATATAGTTGGATTGATTGAAGTAGGGGATATGGCGGTTTTCAATAGAAGCTGTCATGGAAACGCCACTACTTTGGGCGAAGATTGAATGGAAGGAAAGAAAAGCGAAAAAACATAAAAAGCAAGTAAGAGATTTCATAAGCAAGGATTTTTGTATGCTTTATTTAACGTTTGTTTAGCTGCATTAGTTGTTTCTGCATAAAACAATTATGAATTACAATTCACTTTATCCTATTTTTGTAAAAAAGGAGATGTACTTCAAAAATACTTAACCATCACAAGAAATGTCAAATATTTATCGACTTCAACAACAAAATCAGGCTCTGACCATCCTCAATACCATTGCCCAAAACCTCAATAAAGAAGTACACCTCGAAAAAGCACTCAATTCTGCCTTGCAGCAAATCACCCAACTTTTGCAGCTCAAAACAGCGTGGATTTGGCTCTTCAATGCCGACACAAAAATGGCATACATTGCAGCCGCTATCAATCTCCCTCCTGTTTTTGAAGAAAAACCCGAACTGCTCACTGGTTGGTGTTGGTGCATCGAAAAGTATTTGACGGGAACGGGTAAAGAATTGAAAACGGCTTACAACATCAGCGAAATTACTTGTTCTCGCCTCGAAAACTTACGGAAAGGTACAGACGGTTTGCGCTACCATGCGAGCGTTCCATTGATTACTCACGAACAGCAGAAATTGGGGATTTTGAATGTGGTCAGTGAAAACTCACAAGAGTTAGCTCCACAAACTTTGGAGCTTTTGCATACGATTGGAGATATGTTGAGCATTGCGATAGAACGGGCAAAACTATTTGAAAATAGCCGTCAGTTGGGCATCATGCAAGAGCGCAACCGTTTGGCGAGAGAAATTCACGATACCATTGCACAGGGTTTGACCGCCCTATCATTGAAGTTAGAAACCATTGATGCTTATCTGGAGATAGATGCCCATAATCCCAAAATACCTGAATTGGTGCGCCAAAGTTTGGAGTTGACCAAATCAAATCTTGAAGAAGCTCGCCGTTCTGTTTTAGATCTTCGAGCGACCCCGCTGCAAGATGCAACGCTTTTGGAGGCATTGGAAAACCTTGTTGAAGAGACTATAAACAGCCACAAAATAAAAGTTGTTTTTCAGCCTTTAGGCACCTACCAAAAATTGCCGCTTCGCACCGAAATGGCTTTGTACCGTATTGCTCAAGAAGCTGTTCAGAATGTGGCCAAACACGCTGCTGCCAAGCGTTTAATTCTACAATTGAAGTATCAAATGGATTCGGTGGTTTTGAAGATTGAAGATGATGGAGTTGGTTTTGACGTTGCCTCTAATTTGATTTCCTCACAAGGTTTTGGTTTGTTGGGTATTAGCGAACGGGTGAAACTACTGAAGGGAAAAATGGAATTGAAGAGTGAGTTGGGGGTTGGGACGGTTTTGAAAGTTGAAATTGCTGAATAGATAAGTCTTTTCCCTATGACCACTAAATTTTCAAACAAGCTTCATTCATCGAGATGGAAAATTTTTGTGGCAGAATAAGTTAGCAAAAAAACAGTATTTTTGCTAACACAATTAGATGAAATGCAAACGAAAATATTGAAAACAGAAAATAAATCCATCGCCCCTTTTGTGAAATGGGTGGGAGGTAAGAGACAACTTATCACCCATATTGCCAAGTTGATGCCTAAGAAATTTACACACTACTACGAACCCTTTGTGGGTGGAGGAGCTGTATTGTTTGGTTTGCAGCCAAAGAAAGCAGTAATCAATGATGTAAATTCAGAATTGATTAATGTTTATTCAACGATTAAAAACAACCTTGAAGAATTGATACTCGACCTTCAAACCCATAAAAATGAAGCAGATTATTTTTATGAAATACGTGCAAGGGACAGAGTGAAAAATTATGCAGAATTATCGAACATCCAAAGAGCTTCAAGAGTTATCTACTTAAACAAAACTTGCTTCAACGGGCTGTATAGAGTGAACAGTAAAGGTAAATTCAATACTCCTTTTGGGAAATACAAAAATCCCAATATCGTAAATGAAGTCGTATTAAGAGCAGTTAGCAGCTATTTGAACTCCAATGACATTACGCTATTAAGTCAAGATTTTAACACTATTTTTACAGACATCCCAGTAGAAACTTTTGTGTATTTTGACCCTCCTTATGATCCTGTTTCTAAAAGTTCAAATTTTACAAGTTATAATCAAAAAGGATTTAAGGAAACAGATCAAATAAGGCTCCGGAACTTGTGCAATGAACTTAATGAACAAGGGGTCAAATTTTTACTATCTAATTCTGCAACTCCTTTCATTGAAGATTTGTATCAAGACTATAATATACATTATGTCGAAGCCAAACGGGCCATAAATTCTAATGGACAAAAAAGAGGGGCAGTAAAGGAAGTCTTGATTAGAAATTATACTGATTAGTGTAAATAAAGTACGCATATCAATCTGTACCTTTACTCTTCAAAATCAAAAAAGAAACAAACCAAAACCATGTCAAAAGCACAAATTACCATCCGAAAAGGGTCCATTTTAGAAGCCACAACTGTTACACATCAAATTCCTGAATTTGGAAAAGCTTATATGACTGCCGAATATGTGAAGCGACTAGAGAATGTGCCACATTTGATACTCATTGCAGAGATAGAGGGGGTAGTCGTTGGATTCAAAGTAGGGTATGAACGAGAGCAAGATGATTCTTTCTATAGTTGGATGGGGGGAGTTTTGCCAGCGTATCGACGAAAAGGAGTAGCGACTTTATTGGCGGCTCGTTTTGAACAATGGGCATTATTGAAGGGTTATAAGTCTGTTCGTTTCAAAACCCGCAATGAATTCACAGGAATGTTGGTTTTTAGCCTCAATGGAGGTTTTAAGATTGTGGATTTTGATCCAAGGAATTCACTGGATCAGCATCGGATTATTTTGGAGAAGCGACTAAATGGCTAAATGGTCAGACTGTTGAATGGTTTGATTGCCGAACTGTTGTATTGTTTAGATGAGGATGAAACGTCCATGATTATTTCATTCATGGTAAGTTCCATCTGACCTTCAAAAAGAAAAAATAAACCGATGAAAAAGAACAATGCTGCAATGTAACAATACCACTATAAAACAATATAACCATAAAGCAATACAACAATAAAAATGAAAAACCTTTTACACCTTAATAAATACCTCTTTAAATATCGTTGGCGATTGCTATTGGGCGTTTTGTTTGTGACCCTCTCCAATGTATTTGGCGTTTTGCCTCCACAGGTAATTCGTCATGCTTTCAATTTGGTAAAAGAAAACATCGAATATTATCACTTATACAGCGGTTTTGAATTGCAGTCTTCGTTTTATGGAGTCTTCAGCAGTGCAGTGATATTCTTTGGATTGGCGGTTGTTGCTTTGGCGGTAATGAAAGGTATTTTTATGTTTTTCATGCGGCAGACGATGATTGTGGTGTCAAGGCTAATAGAGTACGATTTCCGCAACGAGATTTACGAACACTACCAAAAACTGACCACGGCATTCTACAAACGTCATCGAACAGGGGATATGATGTCTCGTATTACGGAAGACGTGTCGAGAGTGCGAATGTATTTAGGACCAGCTTTGATGTACAGTGTGAATTTAACGGTTTTGATAGTGATTGTGGTCTCAACAATGTTGCAGGTGAATGTGGAATTGACTTTGTATGCATTGATCCCTTTGCCGATTTTGTCGGTGTCGATTTATTATGTGAACAACATTATCAATCGCCGGAGTGAAGAAATTCAACGACAATTATCAAGTCTGACAAGTATTGCACAAGAATCTTATTCGGGTATTCGAGTATTGAAGGCCTATACACAAGAAAAAGCCACAGATACTTTTTTTGACAAAGAAAGCGAACGCTACAAAGAAAAATCATTGAAGTTGGCAACAGTGCAGGCGTTGTTTTTTCCGTTGATGATGGTATTGATTGGGGCGAGCGTAATTATTACAATTTACGTTGGAGGACAGCAAGTCATAAATGGGTATTTGACTTCTGGGAATATCGCAGAATTTGTGATTTACATCAATATGTTGACTTGGCCCGTTACTTCAATTGGTTGGGTGGCTTCAATTATTCAAAGAGCAGAAGCTTCACAAGAGCGCATTAATGAGTTTTTGAAGACTGAGCCAGAAATTGCTTCTCCAAACCATGATGCTTTGACACTGAAAGGGAAGGTAGCGATGGACAAAGTGAGTTTTACTTACCCCGATACAGGCATTGAAGCCCTCAAAGAAGTGTCTTTTGAGTTGAGGCCTGGTGAAAAAATGGCTTTGATTGGTCGAACGGGTTCGGGCAAAAGCACGATTGCAGAATTGTTGGTACGAAAATACGATGCAACGAAAGGACAAATATTAATGGATGATGTGGATATACGAGATTTGAATTTGAGTGCTTTACGGGCGCAAATCGGTTATGTGCCGCAAGACGTATTTTTGTTTTCAGATACGATTCGAGACAACATTGCCTTTGGAAAAGAAGAGGCTACAATGGAGGAAGTTCGACAAGCAGTGCATCAAGCAGTGATTTTGAAGGAAATTGACGACTTGCCCGAAAAATTTTTAACAATGGTTGGAGAAAGGGGAGTTACGCTTTCGGGCGGTCAAAAACAGCGAATTTCGTTGGCAAGGGCCATCATTAAGAACCCACAATTGTTGATTTTTGACGACTGTTTGTCTGCGGTAGATGCGAATACAGAACATGTTATTATCAGTAATTTGAATGATTATTTATCTGACAAGACGGCTATTATCATTACACACCGCATTTTCTCCTTGATGAGCTTCGACAAGATTGTGGTATTGGATCAGGGATGCATTGTAGAAGTCGGAACACATGAAAGTTTGATGTCGGCAAGGGGCTATTATTTCGATTTATATGAGAAACAAAGGTTGGAAGATAAAAAAATGGCTTTATAACATTTTTTTTTATGAAATAATCATATAGTTTTGTATTAGTTTAAGAAAACGTCTATTAGATGTTTTCATTTATTTAATTAAAATGTGTTGAAAGTGGAGAACAGATTCAATCGAGATGGAGTATTTTCCAAAAAAATTCGTGCAGGAAGAAGACGAACCTATTTTTTTGATGTTCGTACTACGAGGTCTAATGACTATTACATTACCATCACAGAAAGTAAAAAACGCTATGATGATGATGGGTATGAACGTCATAAATTGCATCTCTACAAAGAGGATTTTCATAAATTTATTGAAGGGTTGCAAGACACAATAGATCATGTGAAAACAGAGTTGCTGCCTGAGTATGATTTTGATGAATACAGCCGCAACTATGACGATTATCATGAAGGAGGAGGAAACGACCAACAGTACAGTAATACAAAAGAGCATGTGGAAGCAGAAGAGGAAGAGGAGAGTGCTGAGGAAGTTGATGTGGAAGAAGAGGAGGTAGATGATGACGATTTGAAGTGGGATTAGTACAATAAAAACTCACTGAGAACATAACGTTTCTCAACCCAATAAAGGACTCCATTGACTTTGGTTAATGGGGTTTTTTATTTATTGTCCCTTCCTTACCAATCCAATAACTCTCCAATCGCTTTCGCTACCTTTTTTGCATTTGGTAACATCGCTTGTTCTAAAACCGTATTCATCGGCACAGCGGGAACATTTGCTGCTCCGAGGGTAGCAACAGGCGCATCTAAATAGGTGAAACATTGTTGAGAAATGCGTCCTGCCAAACTTTCTGCAAAGGAGTTTTCGAGAGGCTCTTCGGTCAAAACCAACACTTTGTTGTGTTTTTTGGCGGCTGCAAAAATCATTTCTTCATCCAAAGGCTTCAAAGTGCGTAAGTCAATGATTTCTACCGAACCTTCAAATTTTTTGGAAGCAGTTTTTGCCCAATACACACCCATCCCGTAGGTAATGACCGCCACGGTATTACCCCTCTTCAATTGTTCTTCACTCGCTGACTGAGCTATGCGAGCTTTGCCCAAAGGAATTACATAGTCTTCACTCGGCTCAATGGTTTTTGCATCGGCTGTACCCATGACCTTGCTCCAATACAAACCTTTGTGTTCAAATAATACAACGGGATTGGGGTCTAAAAATGCCGCCTTCAATAGTCCTTTCATATCTGCTGCATTGGAAGGGAAGACGATTTTGATGCCAGGAATATTCAAAATACTGGATTCAATACAAGCAGAATGATAAGGCCCTCCACCACCATAAGCACCCGCAGGCACACGAATCAAGGTCTGTACAGGGAATTTACCTGCCGACAAATAGCAAGATTTGGCGATTTCTGTCACCAACTGATTCATACTCGGCCAAAAGTAATCTGCAAACTGTATTTCGACAATCGGCTTCAAACCTACTGCCGACATACCAGATGTTGAACCAACGATATAAGCTTCTTGAATTGCCGTATTGAAAACACGTTCATCTCCATATTTTTGAGCCAAAGTTGCCGCTTCTCTAAAGACTCCTCCCAAACGTCCCCCTACATCTTGTCCATAAAACAAAGCTTCAGGGTAAGTTCTTAATATTTCGTCCATTGCGTACAAAGCCGCATCTACCATCAACACTTTTCGACCTCCTTCTGGAGAGCGTTCTCCTTTTTCTTTTGTTACAGGAGTAGGTGCATAAACGTGTTCTAAAAGGGTTTCGGGGTCGGGATTTGCAGCCATTTCTGACTTTTCAAAGGTTTCCTCTATTTCAATAAACACCTGTTTTTCGATTTTGCTCAATGTATGCTCATCAAAACCTAATTCTACGAGTTGTTGGTGAAGTTTAACTATCGGGTCTTGTAAGGCATGTTCCTCCAAGTCGTCTCGATACCATTCCTTGCGAACACCCGAAGTGTGGTGGCCCAAAAGTGGAACAGTGGCATGTAAAACGATAGGACTACGATGTTCTCGAATATGGTTCATACATTTTTGAACCGCCTCATAACTCGCAAAAAAATCGCTCCCGTCCACACTGATTCGCTTCAATCCTTTGAACCCACCTGCATATTCATAGGCATTCATACTTCGGGTTTCTTCCCCCGTTGCCGAAATGCCCCAATCGTTGTCTTGCACCAAATACAAAATCGGTAACTGCTTCAATGCGGCAAACTGCCACGCCTCTGATATTTCGCCCTCAGTGACAGAACCATCTCCCAATGAACAAACAACCACTGTTTTTGCGCCATTTTCGACCAAACCTTGTTGTTCTTTGTATTGAATCCCTTGTGCTATGCCTGTTGTCGGAATGACTTGCATTCCTGTGGCACTCGATTGCTGAATAATTTTGGGATATCTCTCGTCTTTGGAGGAAGGGTGGGAGTAATAGGCTCGTCCTGCAGTGAAGGGGTCGTCTGCTTTTGCCAACAATTGCAACATCAAACTATATGCTTCAAAACCAGCTCCTAGTAAAAGGGCATCATCTCTATAATAGGGACTTACATAATCGTAACTTTTGAGTTGGAGTCCTAAGGCAAGCTGAATAGCTTCATGCCCTCTTGCGGTGGCGTGAACATACTTACAGGTGTAGCGGTGTTTTTCGTAAGTTTCCGCCATAGCCTTTATCTTCTGCATCAACTCGTAAGCCTTCAAAAGTACTTTTTCATCTATCTTAAACGGAGCTTCAGTTTCGAGCATAAACTTTGGTTGTTTTAGGAGTTTGATAGCAAAAATACGTAATTTTCACGCACTTTAACAACGTGTACTAACAATTGTTAGTTTTCTCTGTTTGTGCTAACTTTGGATAGAATACTTCAAAATCCCTTCAAAAATGCTTGTTGTTCCAAATAAACTATATGACGAATCATTTGTGGAAGTTCTTTATCGAGACAAACATTTTGCGGTTTTGAAGAAACACATTTATCAGCCTGTATTGAATAGACAAAGTTATGTGGCGATGCATGCTGTATCTTTCGTTCTGAATGGTGAACAACGAATTGCAGAAAATGATACGCAAGTATTGTGTATTAAAAGCGGCGAAATCGGCTTTGTCAAAAAAGGGATTTATACAGTGACGGACTTGTTTTCGGGTAAAAATGGTTTTCAATCCTATCATTTGTATTTTGACGATGAATTGTTGAATGATGTCCTTCAATTGTTTCCCAAACCAAATCAAAAACGGGCTTTCCAACCGTGCTTAAAAATTCCTTCGAGCTTTGCGATTAGCCAATACTTCAATTCTATAAGACATTTGGCTCACTCCTTAGAACAATGTGGGAAACAGCTTTTTAGAATCAAGTTGATGGAGTTTTTGGCTTTGACCATTGCAGAAAATGAAGACCAAAATATTTTGGCTCAACTGAGGAGTTTTACTTACCAAACTCCTCAAAACCTTCGTGCATTTATGAGCGAAAACTTCGAGAAACCTTTTTCGGTGGAAGATTATGCTTATTTGACGGGCAGAAGCTTGTCTTCTTTTCGGAGGGAATTCAAGGCAAAGTTTGGAATTTCTCCTCGAAAATGGGTTACACAAGAACGCTTGAAAAAGGCAAAGGAAATTTTATTGAAGGATAAGAAAAGCGTGGCAGATACAGCTTATCTAGTTGGTTATGAAAATGTTTCTCATTTTATTAGTGCCTTCAAAAAATTCTATGGCTATACTCCTAATCAAATCCGTAACTCTACCGATTCTGACCTTTTGCTTCAATAAAGTGAGCGAAATTCGATACTTTGACTGATTTTGGGTATTTCTTTTATCAAACCAAGCGTAGTTTTGCGACTGGTAATTTGGTTGGTAAATAAGCAAAAGTCTATAAGTAAGGGTAAAAAAATAACTCCTCGTTTTCTTTTGCTAACATACCCCATCCCTTTTCAAAAGGGGAATATTGGTCGATGAGTTATTTTTTCTTTTTTACTAACCAACCTTTTCTAACAGAATTCAAAAACAACACATCATGACAAAAATAACTTTTATTGGTTTGGGAATCATGGGCAGTAGAATGGCGAAAAACTTGCTTCAAAAAGGGGGAGACATAGAATTGACGGTTTTCAATCGTTCAGTTGAAGCTGCAAAACCATTGCAGAAAATAGGCGCAACTATCGCTAAATCTGCGATTGAAGGAGTCAAAGAAGCAGACATCGTTTTTACCATGCTTTCTACACCCGAAGTAGTTGAAGCTGTTGCGATGGGGGATAGTGGGTTTTTGTCTAATATGAAAGAAAATGCTCTTTGGGTCGATTGCTCTACGGTCAATCCTTCTTTTTCATTGCGAGTTAATAAAGAAGCGCAAGAAAGAGGTGTAAGGTTTGTTGACGCACCTGTTGCAGGAACGAAACCACATGCGGAAAATGCACAATTGGCATTTTTTGTGGGAGGTGAAACAACAGTCCTTGCTGAAATTGAGCCTTTTTTGAAGGCAATGGGAACAACTATATTGCATATTGGAGAGATCGGCAAAGGAGCAGCCTACAAAACCTTGATTAATTCAATGTTGGCGCAATCTATGCTGATTTTTTCGGAAACAGTCGTATTAGGTGAAAAAATGGGCTTATCTAAAGAATTTTTACTTCAAGCTTTGCCCAAAGCCCCTGTAATTGCACCTTTTACTCAGTTCAAAGCCAAAATGATTCAGGAAGGAAATTATGAGGTACAGTTTCCTTTGGAGTGGATGCACAAAGATTTGCGGTTGGTCTCTGAGAGTGCTGCTGAGTTAAACCACCCTTTGCAGATGGCGAATTTGGCAAAAGATATCTATGGTAAGGCGAACGAAGCAGGTTTAGGCAGAAAAGATTTTGCTGCGATTCATGAGTTTGTGAGTAAAGGTTAAAGCTTATTTTATATTACACTCCAACAACTTCTGATCCCCCAAAAAACCTTCTAATTTGTCTCCAATTACTACGGGACCAACTCCAGCAGGTGTACCTGTAAATATCAAGTCACCAATTTGTAGGGTGAAAAACTGTGAAATGTAGGTAATCAAATAATCGAAGTCAAAAATGAGATCTTTGGTGTTCCCTATTTGTACGGCTTCTCCATTTTTGGTCATCGAAAAATCAATATTGTTCACATCGCCTATATCTTCAATAGGTAACCATTTGCCGATTGGAGCAGAACCATCAAAACCTTTGGCGAGTAACCACGGATGACCTTTGGCTTTGAGTTGGTTTTGGATGTCACGAGCCGTAAAATCAATGCCCAAAGTGATTTCATTGTAGTATTTGTGGGCAAATTTTGGAGCAATATATTTGCCTAATTTGCAGACTTTGAGCACTATTTCGATTTCGTGATGGATGTCTTTGGAGAAGTCGGGATAGAAAAATGGGCGATTTTCTCGCACCAATGCCGTTTGTGGTTTGGAGAAAACAAGCGGTTTTTTGGGAACAGGATTACTTAATTCTTTAGCGTGTTCGATGTAGTTTCTACCGATACAGAAAATCTTCATGAGAGAGAGTTTGAATTGTTAGTTGAAAGTATTCATCGTTCTATCAATGCCCAATGTAGCAAAACTTTTGATGGCTTCAACGCTTTTTTTGATGTGTTTGTCTAAGTCTACTTTTTCTTCCTCTGTCCATTTTCCCAATACATAGTGAATCTGTTCTCCAGGGTGAAAGTTGTTGCCGATACCAAATCGAAGACGTGGATATTTATTAGTGTTCAATTGAAAGGTGATGTCCTTCAGTCCATTGTGTCCTCCATCATTGCCCTTGGGTTTCATTCGCAGTTTGCCGAAATCCAAATCCTTGTCATCCACAATCACCAAAACTCTGTCAATGGGAATTTTTAATTGTTGCATCCAATATCGAACTGCTTTGCCACTCAGGTTCATGTAAGTAGTGGGTTTGATGAGGTGCAATAACCTTCCTTTGAGTTTGACTTCTGCTCTGTGAGCAAGGCGTTCTAATTTGAAAGAAGATTCGTATTCTTCTGCCAATTTATCTACAATATCAAAACCGATATTGTGGCGAGTGTCATCATAGTCTACTCCAATATTACCCAAACCTACTATTAAAAATTTACTCATAACTTATTCCAACAAATCAATACATTGGTTTACACTAAAAAAAATGAACCGATGGCTGCTTGCCATCGGTTCATTTATAAAACTCAGTGCAAAACATTTCCAGAATGGATTACTTAAATCCATTTAGATTAAATTCACACCTTTTTTTTAAGATGAATAGTTCATCTCCTTTTGCACAAGTTCAAGTCGCTTGAATCCTGTTATTTCTTTTTGGTTTCCTTGGCGGCAGCAGTAGCAGCAGCGGCAGCAGCACTTCTCAATGCTCTTGTGATATCGACAGAAGCAATCGGTGAAGCTGGAGAGTTCATGATTTCAATTCCTTCAATATTAACAGATTGAACTCGTACGGATTTCCCTACTTCAAGTTTGGTGACATCTACATCAATTTCAGAAACCAAATTTTCAGGTAATGCTTTTACCTTCAAAAAACGCATTTTCAGCATTAGCTTCCCTCCGTTTTTTACTCCTACAGCTAAGCCTTTCAGACGAACAGGAATTTCAGTATAAATCGGGCGACCTTCTACCAATTCTTGAAAGTCAATGTGTGTAATAGCATCTGTTACTGGATGAGCTTGGAAAGATTTGATAATCGTTTTATAGGATTTGCCATCAACAGTAATAGATATTGTATTAAAATCAGGCGTATTAATCAAAGGGCGTATTGACGCTACTGGCGTAGAGAAATGCACATTATTTTCTCCGCCATATATCACACAAGGAACCATTCCTTCTCTTCTAACTGCTTTTGCCGATTTTTTTCCGCTTGAATTGCGGATAGTTCCTTCAATTGCTATTGCTTTCATTTTTATGTATTATTAACTGTGTTTTTGAATAAACAATGAACTTATAGAGCGATTTTCTAATAATCTTTTTATTGATTTGCCAAACAAAGGCGCAACAGATTGCACATTTATTTTAGTACATTTTTGTCTCAATGGAATGGTATCACATACCACTAGCTCAGTCAAGGCAGAGTTTTCAACACGTTCATAAGCATTACCACTCAATACTGGATGCGTGCAAATAGCTCTTACACTTTCTGCTCCTTTTTCCATCAGTGCTTTTGCTGCACTTGTCAAGGTGCCTGCTGAATCCACAATATCATCAACAATCACCACATTTTTCCCTTTTACCTCTCCTATGACTGTCATTCCCGCTACTTCTCCCGCTTTTTTTCTATATTTTTCACAGATTACCAAACCTGCATTTCCGCATTTCTGAGCAAAAAGTCTGGTTCTATTGGCACTACCTGCATCTGGTGAAGCAAAAGCCAAATTTGGTAATTTTAAACCCTGTATATAAGGTACAAAAATAAAAGAACTATCCAAATGATCTACAGGGATGTCGAAAAAACCCTGAATTTGAGGAGCATGTAAATCCATTGTCATTAATCGATTTGCTCCTGCTTTTACCAACATATTTGCCATTAGCTTTGCAGCGATAGGCACTCTGGATCGGTCTTTTCTATCCTGCCTTGCATAACCATAGTAGGGAATAATTACGGTTATATATTTTGCCGATGCTCTTTTTGCAGCATCAATCAACATTAACAATTCCCATATACTATCAGAAGGAGCGATTGTTGATTGGATTAAGAACACATGATGTCCTCTTACCGATTCTTTTAAATGAGGTTGGAACTCTCCATCATTAAAGACCAATACTTCTACCTCGCTTAAAGGCTTATCATAAGCCTCGGCTATTTTTTCCGCTAATTTCATTGAACTACGCCCACCGAATAACTTTATTTCCGAATTCATCATTATATTTTGATTTCGGGACGCAAAGGTACAAAATAAATTAAATTATCCGAACTATAAATTTTTCAATAGTTCTTGTGCTTGTTTGAATTTCCAAGCATTCTTTTCAAGAATCGATTGGAGGTTTTGGATTTGGTTTTTTTTTAGATTTAGGTAAACTAAAATATTAAATTAGCCACTCAGAAAATCCAAACAATTCGCTTACAAAGTATTGTTTGAATTTGCCTTACTGAATCCTCGTACTAATCATTCTTGCCAATACATCAATCGCTACCTCATTTTTGCCTCCCCGTGGCACAATGATGTCCGCATATCTTTTGGCAGGTTCGATAAATTGTTGGTGCATCGGTTTGACCGATTTTTCATAGCGTTCCAATACTTCTCTCACATTTCTACCGCGTTCCAAAATATCTCGATGAATGACCCGAATCAAACGGTCGTCGGCTGCCGCATCCACAAATACCTTGATGTCCAATAAATCTCTAAGCCTAGGGTGAGTTAGAATCAAGATTCCTTCCACTATTACCACATTTTTGGGTGACATTTGAATCGTTTCTTCTGAGCGTGTACAAGTTAGATATGAATAAATCGGAACCTGAATATCCTCTCCCTGTTTGAGGCTTCGAACATGCTTTACCAACAGGCTGAACTGAATAGCAGCAGGATGATCAAAGTTCAGCTTTTGTCGTTCTTCCAAAGGTAAATGACTATTGTCTTTGTAGTAATTATCCTGAGGAATAACGGATAAATTTGCCTCAGGGAGGCGCGCCATTATTTTCCTAACCACTGTTGTTTTTCCTGCGCCAGTTCCACCAGCAATACCAACCACTAACATTTTATATAATATTTCATGTTTAAAAATAGCTCACTCTTCGTGTTTTACTTCAAAAAAATGAATTGAAGTAAGGCAATTGCTAATAATTCGACAGAAATGCCATAGTTACGTAAGAATATTAAAAAGGTTACGAAAACTGGCATTTTTTTTGACTTAATAATTGCACGAGCAGATTATTTAATTTAACTTTATACGAAAGTAGAATTTTTGGGAATACTAATTACTATACTAAACTCCTTTTTTTAAAAAATCATTCTATTAGAGTTTATTATACATGGCTCTAATTTGCAGTTATTTTTTTTTAATAAAATACCTTTAATCCCTGAAATCTTACTTTGCAAAGCATATTTTTTTTAGGTTTTCCCATTTCAGACCAATATTTGAGCATCCACCCTAATAAAAATATCAGCAATTAGACGAATATTAGTTGTGTATGTGTGTATTAGCGACTAAAATTATTGTTTAATGCTAAAACTAAGGTGTTCATGAAACTTATTAAAAAACAACTGTGGTGCTTACTATTATTGTTGTTTACGAGTATGGTAGCTCAAGGGCAAATAGATGTACTTGAAGCAGCATTGGAGAATGACTATCTAAGCATAGAAGAATCTATTCAAAAAGGGCACAATGCGTTTGAAAAAGAATCTTCTGGATTTAGCTTGGTTGAGTATGCTATTTCGTCTGGTAACCATAATTTATTGGCGACAATCATAAGCAATACACACTCAATATCTAATAAAGACTTATTCTCCATTTTTTCAACAGCTATTGATTATAAACAATCAGATATAATCGAGTATTTGTTGAGTAAAAACTTTCATACAGAAATTGACAGTACAGAAATGTACAATTTGGTATCTCTTGCGGTGCAACACGATGACGCTCAAATTTATCAGTTGCTCAGTGATAATGTCCTTCTTACTGATAAAACACATAAGGACTTCTTGTTTATGGCTACTCGTAGTAGTCGGAACAATGTCTTTTCTTTCATCTTCAACAATGTAAAAATTAGTCCTTCAGAGAAGATTCGAGAGGAATCGCTTCTACACCAAGCCACAAATAGTCTTTTCATCTCTACTTTTTTAGTTAAAAAAGGTGCAGATATCAACGCTCTTACCACGAATGGACATACACCTCTACACCTCACCAAGAATTTCAAAATTGCTCAGTTATTGATCAAAAATGGTGCAAAAGTAGATATTAAAGACAAGGATGGCTACACACCACTTGACTATGCACAAAAAGCAGGCGACACTTCTATGATTCGTTTGTTTGAAAGTGCATTGAAAAAATAAGCAAACTTACTACCTCAACTCATAGGCTCTGTCCTAACTGTGAAAATACCGCATACTATACACCAAATTTAATATGCTTCACATTTAGTACGGGGCTTTTTACTTTCCGATAGGAACTAAATTTCTCCAATTCCTGTTAGCCTAACAGATTTTTCTTCATATTTGCACTTTTAATTTTTACCAATCAGTCACCTCCATGAACTTTATAGATGAACTTCGATGGCGAGGAATGTTGCACAACAGCACTCCAGGAGTAGAAGAATTATTAGAAAACGAAAAACCCGTTGCAGCTTATTTGGGTTGTGACCCCACAGCCCCTTCATTGACCATCGGCAATTTGGCATCTTTGATGATGTTGATTCACTTCCAAAAAGCAGGACATAAGCCGATTGCATTGGTAGGAGGCGCAACAGGCATGATTGGAGATCCCTCTGGAAAATCAGCCGAGCGTGAATTGAAGTCCGTTGAAGTGCTGCACTATAATGTTGCCCAACAAAAGAAAATTCTTCAAAAACTGCTCGATTTTGACCATCCTGTAAATGGTGCGGAATTGGTCAACAATCACGATTGGTTCAAAGACATGCCTGTATTAGATTTCTTGCGAGACATCGGAAAAAATCTGACCGTCAATTATATGATGGCAAAAGATTCAGTCAAAAATCGCTTGGAAACAGGTCTTTCTTTCACCGAATTTTCCTACCAATTGATTCAAGGATACGATTTTGTACACTTGAATAAGCATAAAAACTGCAAAATCCAATTTGGGGGAAGTGACCAATGGGGAAATATGACCGCAGGAACGGAGCTAATTCGCAAAATGTCGGCTGAAGGTGAAGAAACCGAAGCTCATGCTGTGACTTGCCCCTTGATTACCAAAGCAGACGGCACTAAGTTTGGCAAAACCGAAAGCGGCGCAGTTTGGCTCAGTCCAGAACTTACCTCGCCTTACAAATTTTACCAATTTTGGGTTAATTCTTCTGATGAAGATGTCAAGCGATACATCCGCATTTTTACCTTACTCGACAAAGAAACCATTGAAGCCTTAGAAGTAGAACATAATGAAGCGCCTCACCGACGAGTACTTCAAAAACAGTTGGCTCAAGAAATCACTACTATGTTACATGGAGAAGAAGCCTACGATATCGCTATACAAGCTTCTCAAATTTTGTTTGGCAAAGGCACGAAACAAACCCTCCGCAACTTGTCAGAGGATGATTTTTTGGATATTTTTAGAGGTGTGCCTCAAATTGAAGTAAGCCACACTGCCGTTGAAGAGGGCATCAATGTGGTAGATTTATTAGCAGAAGCGACCCAACTTTTTTCTTCAAAAGGAGAAATTCGCCGAGGAATTAAGGGCAATGGCATCAGCATCAACAAGGAGAAAGTTTCAGATAGCGATATGACAATTACTTCCGATGACTTAATCGCCAATAAATACATTTTGCTACAAAAAGGCAAGAAAAGCTATGGCTTGGCGGTGGTGAGCTAATCTCTTGCATTGTTCAGTATTTTAGCTTATATTAG
>JAUHXA010000151.1 GCA_030427245.1 Bacteroidia bacterium
ATCTGTTTGTTTGTAGTTGGCTTTGAAAGTCGAAATATAGGGGAAGATAGACAAAATATGGGTGACTATTATCACATTTTGTGTTTTTGCTATTCTTTTGAGGAGCTTTTTTGAAGTTTCTATTTAGTGCTTGAACGGAAACTCTTAACTAATTGAGTGTTAAAACATAACTAAACACTTAAACAGACGAACTTTTTAAAGTTTCCCCATATATCAATACCTTCAATAAATTCCTAATAAATTAACATCAAGTTGCTATAAGAATATAAAAATTGAAGGAAAAAGTTCGTTTGTTTTAACCATTAGTTATGTTTTGATAGACAGACAATTATCTCTTTCCGTTCAGGCACTATTTAGACTGTAAACTCACTTCACAAATAGCTCCCTCACTTCCTTCTTCAACATATGTTTATTGTATGCAATTTGGGTTCTTCATCCAAGAAAATTACCTCCACTTTATTGGCGATTTTATTAAAAATCGGATACTCCATTTGCTTGAAAACATTTCGTTCAATAATCAAATTTGGGTTTTTGTGGGCATTGTGTTGAGGAGGCAATTCTGACAACTCTTCTGTGGTGAAGGGCTTCAAAATTTTCATGCGTTTGACATAACTCCCTCTTTTGTATTTCGTCTCCAAATTGTTCCAATTCACGCCCTTTTCCACCATCATTTTGTCCTGCATCTGATTGCCGTTCAGGTGCTGCAATTGTTTGTGGGAAAACAAGCTTTGAGCCAACATAGAAATGCTGTTTTTCACCGCATCGTTTTCTCTCCAAAGCAGTTGTACACAAGCATCGTGTAGAGAAGGGGTTTGGTAAATCCTACAATCAAAGTTGGCAATCTTCTTGTGATTTGGCAAAAATTCTGCTCTGCGTTCATTGAAGTAAGAAACGCACAAACCTGTCAGTTTTGACAAGATTTTTTGTTTTTTACCCTCGTTGTAGATAGCCGTTTTTCGGTTATCCGAATAGAGAATCAAGGTAATTTCGTCCGATTGGGTATAACCTACGACTGCATTGGTTTCTTTCACCAAATATTTGGTGGTATCAATCATCAAATCGGTCAGTTGTCCATCAAAAGGTCGTTCCAAACCTTTTGTCCAGTTGTGAAAGTTGTTGCCGTCCAATCTAATAATGACGGGCAAGGTGGGAATCATGAGTTCTGGCGAAAAATTCTTTTCCAACCATTTGCACCAATCTCCCAATGTTTTGAAGTCCATAACATCCATTTTTTTAAATGATAGAATATGTCGGGCAAAACAGTAATAAAGCTGTTATAGTTCCGTTTTTGGCAATTCCTGTATCACTAAAGCAAACGAATTAATCAATGCGATATTGAAGAACGCTCCATCTTACTCTTTAGATAGCTGTTTTGCCGCCTTCATTATCCCCACCAATTGCAGCCATTCAGGAGTTCCATGTAGTCCTTCAAATGCTTTTTCGGCTTGCAATTTGGGTAGGTCGTTCCAGCCTTTGAGGATGGCTTTGTTGAGAAAGTAAAAGGTAGATTGTTGTTCAGTTTGGCTGAGGGCAGCAGCACAGGCGGCTTTGTAAATATCAGGGGTTTCGATATTGCCATTGAGTTGCATCATGCGACGATAGAAACGTTGGGCATTTTCATAGTCACCATCTTCATAAGAAATTTCAGCTTTGGCGGTCAATTCGATGTATTCTTCTGTTTGAGCCTCCGCTTTGGCTTTTGCATCTTGTTCGGATAAAATTTGATACCCCATTCCTTTTCGTTTTGCATAACTCTGAATATCACTCAAACCCATATCCTTTCGTTTTTCGTTTACTTCATGTTCATTTTTGATGGGTACAAACTCCAACTTATTGGTGAGTGCGTTTTTTTGGGTTTGTGTGCCATAGACCTGCTTTTCATTGTAGGCCACCTGCACTCGGTCGTATAGATAGGCGTAATTGGTGCTTTTGGCTTCTTGAGCATTGACTGCTTCTTTGAGAAGGTCAAGACATTTGTTCTGAAAGTCAGGACGTTTGTCGGCATGTTGTACCAAAACCCAAGCTGCATTTGAACCATCTTCACCTACATCTGATATTTTAGGCCAGCCGATTTTGGTGACAATTTCCTCCATGCGAGCCGTATGTTTGGTGTCCAAATCGGTGATACTATGTATCAGTTCGGTAATTTTGGCCTCGTTTTTTTCTTTGTTTTCCTGTAGTTGAAGCATCAAACGCCGATACTTTTGGTCGTCGTCTTTCATCTTCAACAGTTCTACCCGTAGTTTTGGATATTTTAAACTCGCTTCAAAAGCGGCAATTTTTTCCTGTGCTTTTTTCAAAATCAAAGTCCATCTATCATCATTTCTGACAGAAACCAAATCGCTGTCTTTTTGCATCCATGCAATATCTCGCCAACCTGCATCAATGGATTTATCGAGCATTTCCAATGCTTTGTCTGCATCTCCTTGAAGAGCAAATACACAGGCGGCATTGTAAAAATCACCTTTGGGTATGTTTTGAAGGTTTTTGAGATCGAATGCTTTTATGTAATTATCACCTGCTGTTTTGTAGTTTTTATCTTGGTAGGCTTGCTCTGCTTCTGCAATCAATTGTTTGAAATCTTGAGCACTCAACAAATTAATGCTAAAAAATCCAATGCACATTAATAGGGTTTGTAGCGTGTTCTTCATGGTATTTTGTTTAATGCTAAGATAAGGATTTAGGACTGAATGAAAATTAAAATAAGGATTAAAGTTAAAAAACTATTTCTCAAACAAGTGTTTGAAATATCTTGATACTTCTTTGTTTAGACAGCCTAAATAACAAATTGTTACTTTTGCAGCCGTTATAAATTTGTGATAATTACCCCTTAACTTTGGGTTTCAAACACCGACAAACGATGAAAAAGAGAGTATTGATCATTGAAGACGACCCCGAAATAGTAGAATTGCTGTCTATCCATCTCCGAGATTTGGACTGCGAAATTTTTAAGGTACATGACGGCAGAGAAGGATATCTAAAAGCTGGTTCGGAGCGATTCGACTTGATTATTCTCGATTTGATGTTGCCGAGTATGAATGGTATGGATGTATGCAACAAACTTCGTACCGAGCGGATCAATACGCCTATTTTGATGCTGACTGCTAAGTCGGAAGAAATTGACAAAATACTGGGTTTGGAGATGGGAGCGGATGATTACCTCACCAAGCCTTTCAGCGTTAGGGAATTCATTGCACGGGTCAAGGCGATTTTTCGGCGAGTGAAAATGACCAAAGAGGAAGGTAGTTCGGGGAAAGAAAAAAAGATTCACTACGAAGATTTGGAGATTGATGTCGAAATGCGAAAGGTGTTGTTGGATAGTCAGCGCATTGAATTGACTCCAAAAGAATTTGATTTGCTCTACTTATTGGCTTCCAATCCAGGAAAGAGTTATTCAAGGCAGCGAATTTTACGCTTGGTTTGGGGCTACGAATACAATGGTTATGAACACACCGTCAATTCTCATATCAACCGCCTTCGTGCCAAAATCGAACCTGACATTAACCATCCTAAATACATTTTGACGACTTGGGGAGTGGGGTATCGGTTTTCAGATGAATGAGTTGTAGGATACAGAATCATACTGCTGTACATTTTTAATTTAACCATCAAAGGCACAAAGAAAACAAAAGTAAAGGATTAAAATTCAACCATCTCTTTTGTGCCCTTTTGATACTTTTGTGGTTCAAAAATCATTTTATACAGTAGTAGGATGTAGGATTAATCAGAATTTTATAAACAATCAACATAGAGAATCGGTTGGTTTTCAAATTTTCACAAATCTTCCATGCCCAAAAAAATACTTTGCGTCTCTTAATGACAGCGATCATCTTCTGGCAAACTATTGATCCATTCTCGAATCAATTGAATTCCTTCAAGGTGATTGGTAGAACGTCCGAGTTCTGGCATCGCTATCTCGTCGACTGTTGAAGACAAACGGTAAATCAATATGGATGCATCGGCATCCCCTGGCACAATGTCGTATTTATTGCCGCCTGTGGCATCTCCTCCAGCCGAAATGGGCGTTTTGCAGTAGCCCAAAAGGTCTATATCTTCAATGGCGATATTGTAGAACAAAGAAGTATTGGTAGCCGAACCAAATTGATTGTGACAGTGGGCACAATTGACATCCAAGTAAGCCCTTGCTCTATCTGCCAAAGGCGCAGAAGTGTCCGCCCAATCTGCAATGGTAGTGATATTGGAAGGAACGGCATCAAGATAACCTTCTTCTTCCCATTTCACCAATTGATTCCGACTGCCTGACGTATAGTTGAAGTTCTTGAACAGGTTTTGAGGTTTAGGGCCAATCGGTGCCACATCGCCTTGAAACCGGTGACAGGTTTTACATTCTTCTTGGGTGGGGATTTTGTAGGTTGTCGAAAATTCTGTGCCGTTTTGATTCCAAGTTATTGGCACTTTTCTCCCAATTTGAAGGAAAGTAGCTTCGGTTTGTGCCTCATTCCATTCGTAAGTATAGGCTTCCCATTTACTTGCTTTTTTGACCAAAAGCCTTGTTTCTAATATTCGAGTTGTATTGTTGGGCTGTACGTTTTCGTACTTGAAGTTTTTGATGATGATGGTGCCTACAGGAAAATCAATCACACTTTCATCGTCTACATATTTGCCGTTTTCGCCATCGGGCATCCATACAAAACGGTCTTTGATGGCATAGTCAGTGAACAAAGGCGTAATCAAATCATAAGGCAACACCCCTTCATTCCCAATCAAGTCAGCCATGTTTCCTGCAAAAAAATTGTATTCCGAAAGGCTTGTATAAGGAATGGCATTGAGGTCTGCGTTTACTGTATTTGGAGAAGGATTGTCGTCTTTGCTGCAATTGGCCATCAATAGGCAAATCCCCAAAATTACTCCCATGAAAATATAACTTGTACGAAACATCATCAAACCGTTTTTTAGAAATCTTACATTTTAAAGAAAACATCTGCTAGATTCTTTAAACCTAACAGATGTTTGTGCTTTTATAGAATCACTCTTACTACTGTACATTTTTAATTCAACCACAAAAGGCACAAAGAAAACAAAAGTAAAGAACTGAAATTCAACTACCTCTTTTGTGCCCTTTTGATACTTTTATGGTTCAAAAATCATTTTGTACAGTAGTATGAGAATCACTATAAAATTTAATGTTACTATTCAGCAAGCCTTGAGGTGACATCTTTTCAAAAATCAAAATTGGCTGATTATCAATCATGTCTCATGAAAAGGTGTAATCTCAATGCGACTGCATCAAGATTACACCTTTTTCTAAATAATTGATTTATAACACGTTTGTTTCAAGACAGAAAAAGATGTCACCTTGATGCTGAATAATAACAAATTTAAATTTAATTACAATCCAACAAACTAGGTAAAGTCACCCCGTCTAAAGTGAATTCAGAATCTACTTCAAACTGAGTCATGTCCATAGGTGTAGGACTTGTGCCGTTTGGATCCAACTGCAAGTTGAAGTTGACCATATTGATATTTCCGTTGTTTACGATTCTGAAATGTTGATCGGCAGTCGTTCCCAATCCAGAGATTCCGTCATAGACGATTTCTGGAATGTCGGTAGCGAAGAAGGACAGAATAAATTGAATTTCTTGACCTGCTTGATTGAGGTTTTCAGGAAAAGTAGCATCTCTCATAATGATGTTGTCGTGAATGTCCACAAATCGAAGGCGAGGATTGTAGCCTGTTGAAGAGTCAAAATCTTCTCCTGTAAATTCGTAGCTCGCCATAGAAATAGAGGCCAAGTTGTTGCTTACGAAGCTATTACCAAACACTTCAACGGAGTCAGTAGCCAACAATACAAGTCCTGAACCAACTGGCAATCTTCCAATTAAGCCATTTGGATTCGGTGCGTAGTTTTGGTGATTGTTGTTTAAGATATTGTTGTCAAAAACTCTGCAACTACTTCCATTTCGGATAGAGGTAATGTTGCCCAAGTCATAGACCAAAATTCCTGCGCTGTTGTTTTGAATGGTGTTGTCGTGTACATCCGCATTGATACAGTTTTCAATCTCCACCCCTGCCACATTTTCTTCCATAGTGTTGTTTTTTACCACTATGTTGGTAGATTGTCCGACATAAATACCTGCATCAGAAGCACCACGAGCATAACACCCTTCAATCTCTACATTGTTGCAAAGGACAGGATAAATCCCATAGTTAAGTACCTACTCAAATTTAATGGTATATTTTTCTTTACCAAATTTTCTTAAAATATCAAGCACTGATTGTTCTAATTTTTTATATGTCTCATAGGCATCAAATGGCATCCAAGTATATTTGACAA
>JAUHXA010000152.1 GCA_030427245.1 Bacteroidia bacterium
TTAACAAAAAATATCTTAAAACATGAAACGCATTTTCTTTTTCTTGTATGGAGTCCTCACTTACTTATTTTTCTTTGGCACTTTTCTATATTTCATTGGCTTCGTTGGCAATTTGGGCGTACCCAATGCCATTGACGGAACACCCAATGTGCCTATTTTTCAAGCCCTTTTTATCAATCTATCTCTGGTTTTACTGTTTGGCATTCAGCACAGTGGTATGGCTCGACAAAGCTTCAAAAGTTGGTGGACAAAGTACATTCCACAATCCATCGAACGAAGTACCTATGTCTTGGCATCTACGATGATGTTGGCATTGATTATGGGATTTTGGGAACCAATGGGGGGAGTAGTTTGGGAAGTAGCAGAAACTTCTGTCTTGTACTATGTTTTGTATGGAATTTTCTTTTTAGGATGGGGTATTTTATTTCTCAGTACCTTCTTAATCAATCACTTTGAGTTATTTGGTTTACAGCAAGTCTATGAGCAATTAAAAAGAAAAGAATTTGGTTCTATCTCCTTCAAAACACCTTTTCTATACAAGATGGTACGACATCCTTTGTACCTCGGTTTTTTGTTAGGACTTTGGGCTACACCGTCTATGACCATCACCCATTTGGTGCTGACTTTGGGAATGACTTTGTATGTGTTTGCAGGAATTAGGTGGGAAGAAAAGGATTTGAAACAACATTTTGGAGAAACTTATCATCAATATGCTGCAAAAGTTCCAATGATAATTCCTTTCTTGAAATTGAAGAAAAATTTTTGATTGTCAGAATTACGAAGATAGAAATGGGTGATAAAGAAAAGGGAAATAAATACTCTCCTGATTCGCTATCATCCATTTTTTTTTCAACTCTAAAAAGATGTTATTGTTTACCGACAAAGCCTCTACTCTTCCTTAAAAGCGGTCTTTTTACTCCCTTTATACATTTCAAACTGATACAACCGACACTCCAAAGGTCCATTAAAAAGAGGCATACGCCTTGAAGCCCTCAAGCCCACTCGCTTCAATGCAGGAATGTTTCCACTCAACACCCACGCTTCCCAGCCAGTATAAGCCTGTTTGAAAGCATCCCCTATTTTTTTGTAAAAAGCCTCAATATCTTTGGGCTGCAATCTTTCGCCATATGGAGGATTCATGACAATACAGCCTTCTTCTTCAATCGGTGCTGCCTGCTCAAAAAAGTCGCCCACCAACAAATCAATCTCGTCTTCAAATCCTGCACGCTCAATATTGTTGATGGCAATATCCAAAGTTTCTTCCGAGATATCCGCCCCAAAAATTGGCTGCTCACAACCCACAATCCTTGCCTCCGCTTCTTCCAATACCTCTGTCCAAAGATTGGCATCAAAATCTTTCCAAGTCAAAAAACCGTAGTAATCCCTTTGAAGATTAGGTGCAATGTTTCGAGCAATCATCAAGGCTTCAATCAATATCGTTGCAGAACCACACATGGGATCAAAAAACGGTTTTTCTCCTCTCCATCCCGACAACAAGACCAAACCTGCTGCCAAAACTTCATTTAGAGGTGCTTCGTTGCTTTCGAGGCGATAACCTCTTTTGTGAAGCGAATCTCCTGAAGCATCCAACAATAAGGTCACTTCTTGCTCTTTGACATACAAATGGACTCGTAAAGTCGGTGCATCTGTATCAATAGAAGGACGTTTTCCTATTTTTTCTCGAAACTGGTCGACAATCGCATCTTTCACTTTCAAAGCTGCATACTTAGAGTGCTTGAAAAAACGAGAACTTACCACACTGTCTATTGCAAGGGTATCATCTACATCCATATATTCCGACCAGTCAACCAATTGTGTTCGGCTATACAGTTGATTGGACTTATAGGCTTTGAAGGTGTGAATGGGTTTGAGAATACGCAGGGCAGTTCTAAGTTCAAGGTTGGCACGATACAGTCCCTTTTGGTCAGTCTCAAAACGTACTGCTCTTGTCTGAACGGCAATGACTTTTCCTCCTATCTCCCTGATTTCTTGGGCAAGGGTTTCTTCTAAACCATGAAAGGTTTTAGCAATGAGTTCAAAAGTTGTTTTTTTAGACGATATTGGTATTGGGTTCAATGTTTGGTATTGATTGAAGTGAAAGTAAAAGGGCAAATTTACGGAATCCTTTCTTCATTTTTCCTAAAACAACTTTGCCGACTCGTTAGACTATAATTGATTGTATAATTTTTGCTTTGTTTTCAAGTCTCTTGTACTATTTTGTGAATTAATCTATTGTTATTACAAATAAATTTCGTTTTAATGTCAAAAAATTGCATTTTCATGACAACAAAAAACAAACTTATTTAGCAGACTATACTTTTCAAGAAAATTGTCATGAACTCAATGCAAATTTTTGAAAATTAATTGTTTAAATACAGTCTTTATTCGTTTTGCTATGCTTGCTTTTGGCCGAAAAATCTTTTGGCATACTCTTTGCAAAACTATTAGCGAAAATAAATCTCATTACCTACCTACCATAAATGTCACAACCATATTACTCACTATCAGTTTTTATGCACAAAGAAAGCTAATTTGAAAGACAAGACCCAAAGAAAAAAATCATTAACTCCCTTTATTACATTCATTTTCAAAACATCAAACTGTATCGGAACTTTCCCCCTTGTATAAACCATATACATCGTTGTTTCTACAGTTTACAAACTATGTAAGCCCATGTGTGTGTGTTACTTAAATTTATTTTGTAGGCTATTCGTATGCCTATTACTGACTATCTGTGTTCAAACAATGACTGCCCAAACTACAAGTAAATTTTATCAGGACGGTAAGATTTTCTTGAAATTAAAAGAGACATCTCAAATACAACTCCCCTCTATTAATAGTAAGTCTGAGCTAAAAGAATACCCTTACTTCAACGAGTTATTCCTAAAAGTCAAAACAAATAAAATATTTCAACCTTTTACTCATTTGAAGTCGGAGGTTTTTCAGGATTTATATCAAATTGAATTTGAGAAAAATGAACAAATTGAAGATTTCATTAAAGACCTAAAAAAAGACAATCGAGTAGAATATGTTGAACCCGTCCCTATAGATGAGGTTTTTTTTACACCTAATGATGCCTATTGTAATTATCAATGGTATTTAGAAAAAATTCAAGCTTTTGATGCTTGGGATATTTCAATGGGGTCTAACGAAGTAGTTGTAGCTATAGTAGATGATGCTATTAAGACTACTCACGAAGATTTGATGAACAATGTATGGACGAATGAGGAAGAAATTCCTAACAATGGGGTTGATGATGATAACAATGGATATATTGACGATTATCAAGGTTGGGATATGGCTGATAATGATAATGATACAAACCCTCCTGCTAATTCTCCTTATTTTCGACATGGTACACACGTTTCAGGTCTTGTAGCAGCTCAAAGCAACAATACTATTGGAATTGCATCTATTGGCAGTAGTGGCATCAAGATATTACCCATCAAAGCTACTCAAAACGATGCGGGTATGACTACGCAAATAACTCATGGTTGGCAAGGAATAAGCTATGCTATTGCTATGGGTGTAGATATCATTAATATATCATGGGGGAGCAAGGCTTCTTCACAAACATATCAAAGCATTATCAACGATGCTCATGATCAAGGAATTATTATCGTTGCTGCTGCAGGAAATAACAACGATAACAAAAAAGTATATCCAGCAGCATACAATCATGTTTTGGCAGTTGCTGCGACGAATCACACAGACAACAAATTAAGTGTATCAAGCTATGGTGATTGGGTAGATGTATCAGCACCAGGAAGTGCAATTATCAGTACAGGAAGTATTTCTAACGACGCTTATGAAAACAATACGGGGACTTCAATGGCTGCCCCTCTTGTAGCAAGTTTGTTAGGGCTAATGAAATCTTATGACAATACAAGTTCGATTGAAGATTTAACTACTTGTTTATTGGCGAATACTGATCCCATTCAAGATACCCAATATGCCGCATCTTTGGGAACAGGACGCATCAATGCCTATGAAGCTATTCATTGCTTATTGACTGCAAGTTGTGAAATTCCCGATGCGCCTATTGTCAATCAATTGAGTTCAACGACTGCGGATATGAGTTGGGCAAATGTTGGAAGTGACGAATATCAAATCGCTTACAAACTAGCGGTTTCGTCTAAATGGACATTTATTCAAACCGAAGAAACCTCTACTTCTCTACAAGGATTGAGCGCTGAGCAAACTTACATCATCAAAGTCGCTTCAATTTGTGGAGATATTGCCAGTGATTTCAGTTCCTCTACAACCTTTACCACAAAACCCATAGAGTGTGCAAAACCTACTGACCTCAATCTCAAAATTGTATCTTCTCAACAAGTGCGAATAGGGTGGTCTATTGAAGACGACAGTAATGTAGAGACTTATCGCATACGCTATAAAAAAACGAAGGATGCTGGCTGGAAAACAATAACTGCAACCGAAAGCCCTTTATTTATCAATGATTTAGAAGAAGCGCAGACCTATGAAATTCAAGTGGCCTGCAATTGTACTGGAAAACAAGGTGAGTTCTCAGAAAATATTTCATTTTATACCCAAAACCCACATGATATAACGTCTGAAAGTGGATTGGCTTCGCAGGATGGCAGAAGTGAAATCCAGAAAAATATAGTTGGATTACAAGCTTATCCAAATCCTTCAAATGGACGTTTTTACTTATCATTCAGTAAAGAAGAAGCAAATAATTCTGTACTTTCTGTTTACGATATTTTGGGAAGATTGGTGTATAACCAAAATCTGACGACTCAAGAAGGCGTAAATCGTTTTGAAATTGATTTATCTCAACAAGCAAAGGGTAGATACATTCTTGAACTGTCTGAAACCAATCAATCATTGAAGCAGTCTATCCTACTTTATTGATATTTCTCATTTTATTAGGATTGACCAACAACATTTAATTATTTTTACACTGGCTTTACTTCATTGCAAGTAAAGCCAGTTTTTTTTAGGTCAAAAAGACATTAAATTACGAAAACAGTATGCAGATTCTTGTAGCACCAGACAAATTCAAAGATGCCCTAAATGCCATTGAAGTAGCAAAAGCGATTGCCGAAGGTCTCCAATTACAAGACAAAGAAATTGCCTTCAACATCTTTCCATTGGCAGATGGAGGCGAAGGTACTGCAATGATTTTGACCCATCATACACAAGGCACGCTCCATACCGTTGAAGTAACCGACCCTTTACTCCGCCCCATTGAAGCCACTTATGGCATTTCGGCAGATGGAAAAACAGCTTTTATCGAAATGGCAGCAGCATCAGGTTTGCATTTATTGAAACCTTCAGAAAGAAATTGTTACTATACAAGCAGCTATGGTACAGGCGAATTGATTTTAGATGCCTTAGAACAAGATGTAGAACACATCATTTTGGGTATAGGAGGAAGTGCGACCAATGATGCTGGAATTGGAATGGCAAACGCTTTAGGCTATCGTTTTTTGGATAGATACAATATGGAACTGGCGCCTATTGGGGAATCTCTAAAACATATTGCTAAAATTGATGCGACCAACATGAAAGCCTATATTGACAACACCAAATTTACGGTTGCCTACGATGTTGATTGTCCTATGTATGGACCTCAGGGAGCGGCCTATACTTATGGTCGCCAAAAAGGAGCAGGATTTTCTCAAATAGAGGCTTTAGATGAAGGATTGGAAAATTTTGCTCGGATTACGAGGTGGAACTACCGCAAGGATGTCACCAATATTGAAGGAGCAGGTGCGGCGGGCGGAATGGGCGCAGGGGCTTATTTTTTCCTCAATGCTCAACCACGCAAAGGAATTGATTTGATAATGGAAATCAGCAACTTCAAAGACAAACTAAAAAATACAGACCTCATCATTACTGGAGAAGGTAAATTGGATGCTCAAACACTTCAAGGAAAAGTTGTCAAAAGTATTTGTGACATTGGAAAAGAACGGCAAATTCCTGTTATTGCTTTGTGTGGGACTTTGGAGGCAAACCCCGAATTGATACAAAAATTGGATGGCTTAACCTACGCCTTGTCTATTTCTAATCAACCCAATTCTTTGGAAGAGGCTCTAAAAACAACCAAAGAAGATCTTACTTTTGCAGCTTTTAATTTACTGAGATTCATGCAAATGACTTTTTGAAGTATGGAAATACAAATTCTTTTTAATAAAGAATCCATACTACTGTACAAAATGATTTTTGAACCACAAAAGTATCAAAAGAGCACAAAAGAGATGGTTGAATTTCAGTTCTTTACTTTTGTTTTCTTTGTGCCTTTTGTGGTTGAATTAAAAATGTACAG
>JAUHXA010000153.1 GCA_030427245.1 Bacteroidia bacterium
CTTTTTTTTTAGAATTGAGTGCTTTATGTTATTGTAATACATTGACTTTAACAAATGTACTCAAATAAACGGATAAAGCTGTAAGATTATTATAGCTTGTCAGCAAACATTCGTTATTTAAATTTTATAAGGACAAAATGCAAAACCCGCATCACTTTCACCAGAAATAATGAATACACAAGCAAATTTTTCGGGGTCTTTGTAGACATGTTTGAAGGTTGCTTCTTTTTTTACATCAATGAGCGACTTTTTTACAAATTCTTCTACCAAAGAAGCATTGAAAGACCAGTCTGTTTGCATCTGTTCGGCTACAATAATCGGTCGACCAATAGTAATCAATGGTTCTCTATGGGCTACAAAGATAGGGTACTCAGAGATTTGTTTGCTGATTACTCCCGAAGCTACCTTGAGTAAATAATCAGAATACACTTCTACATCATGTTGCACGCTTTCTAATATTTGTTCTGGTAAGGACATGGTAACTAATTTTTCAACTATAAAAAATAGAGTTTTTTTCTACAATTATAGCCCTTTTTGTTCATGTAAGCAAATTTGGTTTTTCGCTACAAATACCCACTTCTTGTTCCAAAGACTCTACTTGATGTGTTTTTGCTGCTTTGAGGTTGAATTTTGTCTTATCTTAGTGGTACAAATTGAAGAAAAAATGTTTGAAAAGATAAAATATTGGTATCGGGCTATAAGGTATAAATACAAACTGGATAAGGTCGAAATTCGATATATTTTGGAACAAGTAAAAGGAGGTGAGATTGCGGTCGATATTGGCGCACACAAAGGAGCTTATCTCTATTGGCTTCAAAAAATGGTTGGTGCAAAAGGTTGGGTGTTTGCGTTTGAGCCTCAGCCCAAACTGAGCAAATATCTGGAAAAGATGAGTGGAAGAATGAATTACAAAAATGTAGTGGTTGAGAACAAGGGTATCTCTGCTACAAAAGGAAGTTTTCAGTTGTATCTTCCTGATAAAACCTCTTCTTCTCCTGCTGCAACGCTTCAAAAAGGCAACATAAATTCGACTACCCATAAAAGCGTAGAAATCCTAACAACTACTTTGGACGAATATTTTTTGAAGGAGCGAAACATAAAGCCTCATTTTTTGAAAATCGATGTCGAAGGGCATGAATTAGAGGTTTTCAAAGGTGCAGAACAACTACTGAAGGAAGCAAAACCCAAGATATTGGTGGAGTGTGAGCAGCGACATTTGCAGAATATGCAAATTGAGGAAGTTTTTCAGTTTTTATTGGATTTGGACTATAAGGGCTTTTTTGTTTCAGAAAACCAATTGAAACCTTTGGTACATTTTTCGGTTGGTAAACACCAAAAAATAACGAATGGTCGTTATTGGATGTCGAAGGATTACTGCAATAATTTTATCTTTGAATGATGAACAGACTCTACTATATTGACAATACTTCATTGGCTACAATGGCTCGTCCGAGAGGTGGTGATTGGTTGATGGATGATTTAATGTCGTTAAAAATGAGGAAAGTAGCGACGTTGGTTTGTTTGATGGACAAGGACGAAATGTATGAGCTAGATCTGCAAGAAGAAGCCAACACTTGCCGAGAAATTGGGATGGAATTTATTCACTTTCCGGTTCCCGATTTTGGGTTGCCCTCCAATGAACCTGCGGCCAAAAAACTCGTTTCTCAATTGGGAGAACTTGTCGAAAACGGCAAAAAAGTGGCTGTTCATTGCAGGATGGGGATTGGGCGGTCGTCTATGATTGCAGCAGCTACTCTGGTAACGATAGGTAAACATACTTCAGAGTCTGCTTTTGAAGCGATTACAGAAGCAAGAGGACTTAGGGTGCCTGATACTCAACAACAAATAGATTGGGTTAGGCGTTTTGAGGAGAGATTGAAGGAAGGGAAGTGAAGGCTAAATTTTACTAACTATTTTAATCCCACACCCGCATCAAAAAAAATATTTTAGTTTATGAATTTCATCCGTTTTAGTCTTTTTATATGCATCGGCATTTTTTGTGCATCTTTACTCCAAAGCTGTGGAGAGGAAGATTTTGTGCCTAAACCCAAAGCCTATTTCCGTATTATTCTTCCCGAACACGATTACCAAACCTACAGCGATTCAGACTGCCCATTTTCATTTGAACATCCCACTTATACAAAGGTAATGAAGGATGCTGGGCTGAGAGATAAGCCGAGCGAAAATCCTTGCTGGATGAACATCCGATATCCTGACTTCAATGCTCAGATTCACCTTTCGTATAAGGAAGTGGGCGGTAAATCGGAAGATCTTCCTAAACTTATCAATGATGCTTACAAACTCAACTCTAAGCATGTTCGGAAAGCGGATTATATTGAAAATGAAGAAATTAAAAACGAAAATGGCGTCGTGGGTTTGTGGTACAAAGTAGGGGGTGATGCGGCTTCTTCTACACAGCTTTACCTTACCGATAGCCTGCATCATTTTATCTGGGCTTCGCTTTATTTTTCGAGTACGCCCAATGAGGATTCGATTGCGCCAGTGGTGAAGTTCATTCGCAAAGATTTGGATAAATTGGTGGAGAGCTTTAAATGGAAATAGTCTTTAAGCGAATATCACTACTACTGCATAAATAAACGGAATAGCGAAGAACAGTGCGTCAAAACGATCCAAAATGCCTCCGTGTCCTGGTAATAAACCACCTGAATCTTTGACTCCCAAGCTTCGCTTAAACATAGATTCTACTAAATCGCCTAAGCTGCCAAACAAAATCGCTGCTACTGCTACTGCATACCAAACAAATTCTCCAAAATCATTGGGGAAAACGTGGGGAATTAATCCTGCCACAATCAATCCTCCAACAGCTCCACCTATGCTTCCTTCCCACGTCTTTTTGGGGGAAATTCGGGGAAACAAAGGGGTTTTGCCAATCAATCGCCCTACCAAATAGGCCGCCGCATCGTTTGCCCAAATTACCAAAAAAATACCTAACAGACGGTTGGGTTCAAATGTATGGTTGTAATTGGCAATGATGTTAATTAATCCACAAGGAACGGCAATGTAAATGGGACCCATTAGATTGAGCGCCACTCGAATAAAAGGACTTTTGGACTTAGGAGCGAACAATTCTTTGAGGAACAAGCCCGAAATTAAGGGCATTATCAGCACCATATAAATGGTTGGTATCCATTGAAGGTAAGCCAATACGATAAGCATATAAATCAAGGTGCCCATCAAGCCCATTGTCCATCGTTCACGTCGAGGTTTTTCGTGCTTATTGATGGGATACAAATCTATCAGCGTGTGGTATTCCCAAAATCCGCCAAAATTGATGAGCAAAAACAATAAAAACAAACTCAACGGACTGTAATAAATACCTGTCAACATAATCGCTACAAAAACGACTGCTGTAAGAAAGCGGGTGGCTAAATTGCTCATAAATCGTGTTGCTTTATTATGCTGATGGCTTCCAAAGCGTCTTTTTGACTGGCGTACAATTCCAATTCTCCCCACATATTGTAGGCAGAATCTTTTTTGTTCAAAATCACACTGTCTATGCCGTTTTCCTTCAATACACCTTTGGCGATTTCTGCTAAATGTTGTTGTGATGTGCTGTATATTTTAACCCAATTGTTATTCATAGTATTTCATAAAGATTAAACTGTCAATGATTATTTAACAGCAGTTTCCGTTACTTGTTTTCGTTTGAAGTATCCTCGATAGAGGGAAAGCAAAATGGAACCCAATATCAAACTACCGATAACCATAAACAATAGACTCGTTTGTTCATCTACTGGCATAGTTTCAAAAGAGGGAGGTTCGCTTGAAGCATCCATTTTACCCATGTAAACTGCTGCTACTTGCACACCATTGTTGATAAAATGCCCAATGATAGGGTACCACAAATTACCACTCCAATAAAACAAATATCCCAACAACATCCCAATTACCATACGTGGTAAAAATCCATAAAACTGAACGTGAATGGCGCTGAATATAATGGAACTTACTAAAATGGCTAAATGAGGTTTGTTGGTCCATTCCTGCAAGAGTTTTTGCAGGCCGCCCCTAAACAACATTTCTTCGCCAATTGCAGGAATGATAGCTATCATAAACAAATTCAACAAAAAGTCGCCGAATCCATCCATTTGCAAAAAGATTTCTGTCAAATCTGCCAATTGCAGTTCTTGTTCTTTCATCCATCTTTCTAAGCCTTCCAAAAAATCAGGTAAAACCATTGCCTGATTTGCTATCATCAGAATAACTAAAATAGGAAAAGATGCCATCATAACGACGACCGCCATAGCGGTGGGGCTTAGCTCTACACTGCTTTTCCATTGAAGGTATTCAAGGGGTTTGCCAGTTCTTAAATAACTAAAAATAATTGCGGGAATGATGAATATACCAATAGAAGAAAAAATTTGCATTACCTTGTAGAGGTTGATGTCTGCCTTTGACATCGAATCAAAGTCCATCGCTTGAATAGATTCCAAACCTTGACTGCCAAAAATCAGTAATATTCCTAATCCTAATAGACTAAATATAAGGTAAGACAACAATGTAATGAATACAAAAATCATCAATTGTGAGCCATAAGACCGATGATTGATACTCATAAAAGGATGTGGTTCCATTTGGAAGATATTTTCGCCAAAGTTACGGAATTTTCAATTGTTTAGGCGATTTGAAGGTATAGATACTATACTTGCTTTATTATTTTAACTTTACAGAGGCTTAATTTAGAGTCTCTCATTGTTCAATTTTTTGGAAATGTATCTCGCACTACAAATCTTGCTTATCCTTCTGGGCCCTTATCTGGGCATCCGTTTGCTTCAATATTTTCCAAACTTCAAGTGGTTAAGTCCTGTTGTGTGGTCTTATGCTTTGGGGATTTTGTTTGCCAATTTTCACATCTTCCCTCTCTCTACTCCAATTGCCATTAATATCAGTCATTTTGCCATTTTATTCGCTATCCCTTTACTTCTTTATTCTACCGACTTAATCGCTTGGTTTCAACACGCTCAAAGCACTGTTCTATCCTTTGTTTTGTGCATCTTAACAGGGTTGGTCAGTTCCTCATTAATGGCATTTCTATTTCAGGGAATGATGAGTGATACTTGGCAGTTGTCAGCTATGTTGGTGGGCGTTTATACAGGCGGTACTCCCAACCTCAATGCGATTGGTTTGGCATTAGAAGCCGATGAAGCGACCTTTGTATTACTCAATGCGGCGGATTCGGTGTGTGGTGTGGTTTACCTTCTTTTTCTAAGTTCTTTTGCGCCCAACTTACTTGCCCGATTCTTACCTCCTTTTTCCGATTCTGAAAATAGTTTTTCTAAAGACTCAACTGCTGTTGCCTCACAACCAATTCCTTCTCAGCCCTTTCAAATCGTTCCTCTCCTTCAATCTATCGTCCTAACCTTGTTTATCATTGCCGTCTCAGTAGGTATTGCTTATTTCATAAGTGGTACATTGGAAAACATCGTTTTGATTATTTTGTCCTTAACGACTCTTAGTGTGTTGGCTTCTCTCTCTCCAAAGGTGCGACAAATCAAAGGCAGTTTTGAGATGGGCGAATACCTATTACTCGTTTTTTGTGTATCGATTGGAATGTTGGCGGATTTTTCCAAATTGGCAGAAGAAGGCGGGACTGTTTTATTGTTTACTGCTTCTGTGATGTTTTTCGCCATATTTCTTCACTATGTCCTTTCTGCACTTTTTAGAATTGACCGAGATACGGTGATGATTACCTCAACCGCAGCGATTTATGGACCTGTCTTTGTGGGACAAATTGCAAGTGTTATCCACAACAAACAACTCGTTTTTTCGGGTATGGCAACGGGTTTGGTGGGCTATGCCATAGGGAATTATTTGGGGATTGGATTGGGGTATTTATTGAAGTCATGGGTGGGGTGATGATTTTGCATATTTTTATTAATATCTCCTAAAAGTTGCATTTATGACTTGAATGCAAGTCTTTATTTGACCTTGCCAATTATTAAAGTTTTTTGTATTTTTGAAATATTATTTTTAGTAAAGGTAATTATAAAAAAATGCTTATAACGCATACGCCTGTGTGCGTGCGAAGAGAGGAGTAGAGGTATAGTCTCTGCAAGAGCTTTCAACCCTGAGGAGGTACAGGCGCAGGTATTTACCAAACAGGGGGTGAAAAAACATCAATAATTTTATAGGATTTTGCTTGATTTTCTATTTTTTTATTCATATTTGCGATATGAGACTTAGTGAATGGGCAAAAATAAACGGATTAAAATACGATACTGCTTGGAG
>JAUHXA010000074.1 GCA_030427245.1 Bacteroidia bacterium
TAGTATTATAATAAGCTTGATTTTTAAGGGCGTAATCCCATAATTTACAAAAAAAAGCTTGAAGTTAAAAATTGCTTATTTTTGAAATGACTAAAAATAAAAAATATGCAAAACTCAACAATCAAGCTTAGCTCAATATTAACAAATTTTCAAGAAAAGATAGACTCCATTGCATCTGATTTAGAAAAAAAGTTGGAATCAGGAGAATTTAACTGTGTCGAACAAGAGTTAAAATCTTTGACAGATAACTTGTTTAATGATTTGTTAGAGAGCATTTTAGTGTCGGCTTTAGACAACCCATCGATGGAAAAAAAAGCGAAACAGATGGGCAAAACGCTCAATCTAAGTGTTCGTAAAACAGAGGTATCTATCCTATTATGTACTGGAAAAAGGATAAAAATCCCTTCTTATTATGGGTCTAGAAAAACCAAAAAGAAAAAACGAGGTCCGAATGGAAGTGGTCGTCATTTGCTTTTAGACTATTGGGGTTTCATAGGCAAAGCAAGCCCTCATTGTTATAGTCTATTAAGTATGCTGTGTGTCCTTTGTCCTTCTTTTGAGGTCGCCCAAGAGGTGCTGAAACATCAAGGGGTAAAGTTAGATTACAAAACCATTCGTCGCATTGTGTTGAAAGTGGGAGAGCGTTGTTTTGCTCATCGAGTGGGAATTAGTTTAGAAACTGGTGAGAATTTGAGCGGTAAACGAGTCATTATCAGCACAGATGGGGGACGCACACGGACTCGCAAGGTCAAAAAACCTTGTAAAACCCACCAAGATTCGCAGACAGATTTGACAACAAGTAGTAAACGTGATGGTTTTGAGACCCCTTGGAAAGAACCTAAACTACTGGTAATTCAAGTATTAGATGAGTTAGGGAATTTAAGTAAAGAAGATTTTCCAATTTATGATTCCTTGATAGGCAATGCCGATGACTTATTCCAATTACTGGAAGAATATTTACTCAAATTAGGGATTAGCTCTGTAAAACAAGTGCTTTTTATAGGCGATGGTGCAAAATGGATATGGAAAAGAACTCAATCCTTATTTGAGAGATTAGGTTTGGACACTGACCAATATGTTGAAGCCATTGATTATTATCATGCCGCTCAACATTTGCACAAAATAGTGAAAACGCTTCCTCAAAAAAATGTGCCAATAGCAGAGCAAAACACCATCTATCGAGAACTCAAAAACTTATTATAGAATGGACAAATAGAGACTTTGGTCAAACGAGTTAAAGAATTAGGTAAGGGTAAATTACCCACTATAAATAGTCTATTAGGCTATTTCTCAAAACGCCCAAACTTATTTAATTACAGTTATTTAAGAGAACAAAAATTACCTTGTGGTAGTGGGGTGGTAGAAAGTGCTATTAGAAGAATTATTAACCTAAGATTCAAAGCTCCTTCTTCCTTTTGGATACCTAAAAATGTTGATAAGCTTATATTTTTGAGAGGAGTCTTTTTAGCGGGTAGATGGAATCTTTTAATCCAAAATTTAACCAAAACTAATACGTGAAATTATTGCATTGCACCCACTTCTTCGAAGTTTTTTACTATGTTTGATAGGTCAATAGGAGGTAACATTGTAAACCTTGTTTTTTTGTGAGAGAATTTACAAGTTTACGAACCTTCTATTGATTTTCATACAGGGTGACAAATCCCAATTGCGCCCAATTATAGGTTTTACTGAATTGCTTAGGGAAGTGAAGGTAAACTGACAAAAAAATGTTTTTTCTCTTTAGTGTACCACCTTTTTTGGCTATTTTGAGTTGTATCTATTGTGGATGTATTTTTCATCACAGATTTCGCAGATGATTTTGATGTCACAGATAAATAATATTTGTATTGAAAAAATTGCGAAATATGGATTCTAATATGTTGGTATTTTTATTTTCATTCTATGAAGAAGTGGATTTTTTTGTTGGTACTTTTTTTCATCTGTGCGGATTCTTATGCACAAGAAGTTGTTTTTTCTCAACCTCAACGCTTACCTTCCAAAGTAACGGAGTATGAAATCGTGGGAAAAACAAAGCAGGGTCTGGCGGTGCATAAATCTGGGAGTAAGTACAATGAGTTGGAGATGTACGACTTGGCTACTATGAAATTGAAGTGGTCAAGGGAAATGTCTTTGGGAGATAAAAAAGCGAAGGTGGAGGAAATCATCGCTTATCCTGACGAATTGATTATTATTTTTACTATCAAAGAAAAGAATGAGACCTTCTTGTATGCAAGAAGGACAAATCCTGAATTGAAACCTTTGGCAGAGGATATTGAGTTGGACAAAATTGTGCGAAAATTTGGGACTTATGGTTTTGATTTTTTTGTGGATGTGTCGAAGAATAAAAAATACATCAATATCTTGCGGCACAATTATGACTTTTCGGGCTTGGACAATATTGATTGCATTTTAATCAATCCAAAATTGAAGGTACTGGCGAAGAAAAATATTCCGATTGAAGAACGTCCTAATGTTTTGGATGAAACTTTTTTGAGTAATAATGGGGTGATTTTTTTTGGACAAGGTACGAATAAGAGGACTTTGTTGAACAATCAAGCTCAATATGAGTCTTTGAAAGTTTTGAAGTACGATTACCGAGTAGAGGAATTGAAGTTTATTGGAATTGAAGAAGGGGAGCATTTGATCAATGAGGTGGATTTTGAAGTAGATGATAAAAATGGCAAAATAGTTATTGCAGGTTTTTATTCCGAAAAACAGGCTTCTCTTTCGGATGGGTATTTGTATGTTGATATTGATATGAAGACGGATAAGATTGGGAAGCGAGTTTTTGCACCTTTTTCGGCAGAATTTACCCAAAAAATCGAAAGCATCAAAGGATACCGTTCTCGTAAGAAGGCCACCAATCTGAATATCAACGAATTCATTGTCCGAAACGATGGAGGAGCTTTGATAGTAGCAGAATCGGCTTACAGCACAAGCCGCAATGTTACTCGAAGTTCTTTTGATACCTATTACAATTCTCGACGTACAATGGAGGTGACGAATTACTATCACGATGATATTATCGTATTGTCTATTCATCCCGACGGCTCGTTGTTTTGGGACAATGTATTGCGGAAAAAACAGTATTCGGAGGATGATGATGGCTATTTTTCCTCTTTTGGAGTGGTGAATGTTCGCTCTGCGCTTAACTTGATTTTCAATGAAGAAATAACCAAAAATACAACGGTCAATGGTTATGTTTTGGATGCAAAGGGAGATTATAAAATCCAGAGTTTGGTCAGTGTGAGGGAGTACGACTTGATGATGGCCCCTCAATACAGTAAACAGCTTTCGTTTAGTGAAGTGGTTTTGCCGGCCTTCAATAACCGAAATGAGTTCATGTTGGCAAAAATTTCTTTTTAAACGATTCACTGTGATTAAGATTTTTAAATTATCTAAACCTTATCTGATTCCTCTATTAGCGGTTTACACCGTATTGTTGAATTTGAATCTTTTTTTTCAACCGCTTTCGGTATTATACGAAGTCAATGCTCCACTGAGTAAACTCAGCTTAAAATTGATTGAGATGGTAAGCGGAGGTAACTATATAGTGGTTTGGGTCATTTATTTGATTTTATTATTCAGTCAGGCATTATTGCTAAATCGCATTGTAAATAAATATCGCCTTCTTTCTCAACTTAGTTTTCTTCCCGCTTTTGGCTATGTCTTGTTGGTTAGTTTGTTCAATGATTATTTGTTCATGAGTTCTGCCTTTTTGGCGAATTTTCCCATCATTATTATGTTGGACAAAACTTATCAATCCTATAATGACAGCAGTTATCGTCATTTGTTTGATATTGGATTTGCAATCAGCATTGCGTCACTTTTTTACTTACCGACCTTTATTTTGGTTGTTTTTATGATGGTTGCTTTGGCAACCACTAGAATATTTGATTGGCGGGAGTGGGTGGTTTCTCTATCAGGCATATTCATTCCTTATTTTTTGATAGGGACTTATTTTTTTTGGTTTGAACAGTTTTATGAATTTGCGACTTTGCATTTTGGGACTATTACGAGCAATCAAGTTTTGCCTATCAATAAGTTAGAATTGCTGGTTAAGTTCTTGATTCTTTTGTTTATTATCATGGTGACAATGTTTTTTTTCCAAGTTCAATTTCTAAAAACCATTGTTCAAACACGTAAATACCTGACGCTTTCGGTTTATTTATTGGCAATTAGTGTCATGGCTTTTTTGTTGATTCGTCATTTTTCATTTGAGCCTGTTTCTTTGTCGCTTATTCCCATCAGTATTTTTTTTAGTTACACCATTTTTAGATTGAATAATGCCTTGACTGCTGAATCATTACATTTGGCACTGTTAAGTACACTGATTGTTTTTCAATATTGGAGCTAAGAGTCAAATCTGGTTAAAAATTAGTCGAGTTACAGTTAGCCTAATGTTAAATATTTGCTCTCACCTTCTAAAATCAGTATATTAGTCATTGTTTGGTAAAAAAACTTTTTCCATTCCCTTCCCATTTCAATAACATTTTACATCTTACTAAATTCTATTTCTTTGTGTATTAAATGATTAATGTGATTTTTTTTAAAAAAAGCTACTTTTTTCAATTTTTTAAAGAAAAGCCGTAACTTTGTCGCTATTAAGTAGCAAGTATTAAATGGAGGAGAAATCTAATTTTTTTCTTACTTTCGCCTCTAAGAATGTTTGTAAGGAATAATATAGCGTGTAATCATCATTATCATCATTTATTTTAATTTTTCAAAAAGCCTACTTTAATCTTAATTCAAGTAGTATATTTTGAAGCTTTATTGTTTTTGACATTACAACCTAATACAATGTGCCTTTCTTTTTAAATTGAGAGTTAAATAGAAAGACAAAACGAAATCATTTTTAGCTAAATAATTGCTGCAATTGCATGTCTTTTAATTAGATAAGAATGTCTTTTACTCAAGTTAAAGCCTATTTAGTTGTGATGTTGTAACTTAAAACATTATTGCATATGAGGAATTTACCTACACGTATATTCATAATATTATTGATTGTAATTTTTTCAACCAGCCCAACCTTTGCTCAAACAGAGGATAATCCTATAAATTGGTCATTTGAGTATAAAGCTGTGAGCAATAGCTCAAGTGAATATGAACTTCGGTTCATTGCTAATACCTTATCTGGTTGGTATATTTATTCACAAGAATTAGAATCGAGACCCCCTATACCTACTAGTTTTACTTTTGAAAAAAGTGCGGATAATGATTTTGTGATGATGAGCGAAATAGAAGAGGAGGGAGATTTGATTGTCAAGTATGATGAATTGTTTGAGCAGGAAATAAAAAAATATACAGACAAGGTAATTTTTAAAGCCAAGGTTTTGATAGCCGACACAAAAACTGTTCAGATAAAAGGACGGTTGGAATATATGGCCTGTGATGCCTCTACTTGTAAGCCTCCTACCCAAGTTGAATTTATTTTTGAAATTGAACCCGACCAAAACATTCCTATTGTCACGAGAACTCCTGTAGGTGATTATGAATTGATAAATAGACCGAGTTATTCAGTTGAAGGGGCTATATATGATGGTGGTATGGTTATCAATGTACCCGAAGGTCCAATAGATATTCGCAAAAGTAATGGCAATACGTATAAAGAAACGAAAGTTGAAATTGCTTTGACTGGTTCAGAGAATATTGTAAATGAGGACAAAGAACAAATTATAGATGAAGAAGGAGGAGACTTATTGGTAGCTGCCAATATTTCCAGCTATTTAAAAAAGAAGAAGAAGAAAAAAACCAAAAAATCTGTACTTGCTAATCGAACCATACAGAAAAAAGAAAAGAAAAAAACGCCTATTAGTATAGTTTCAAATCCTGTGGAGTGGAGTTTTGAGCTCGAAAAAACAGAAAATTCCACTTATGATTTGGTATTCAAAGCAGATGTAGAAGACAAATGGAAATTTTCACAAAACCTTCCTAATGTTTCTTTTGATAACCCCCAAAGCATTGTAGTAGTTGAAAACAATGCTCCTGTCGAAATAACAGAAGATGGAACAGCTACCTTCAAAAAAAGTGTGAAGTTTAAAAACAATGTAATGCTTACTGGTAAAATTAACTATACGCTTACTGATTCTGAGGGTAAAGAATTGAATAGAGAAACAAGTTTTGCTTTCAATCAAAGTGGAGATATTATTACTTATCAAAGTAAAGCAGGATGGTGGATTGGTTCTGGAATGGCTCTATTTTGTTTGGTTTTGCTTACTCTGGGATGGAAAATAAGAAAAACACTATTTTCATGATAGTCAATTCAATGAATTTATTATAAATTGTATGAACGGATGCAACACTTAGGTATTGCATCCGTTTTTCTTTAATGGACTGTTACATTGACTTCAAATTGACAAATTATTTCTGCTATTGATTTTGTAATTTTCTCTTTTTTACTTATAATAACTGCCTCATATATTGAGCGATTACCTCTACTCAATCCGTAATTTATTAAAATATATTTTACTGTGAAAAATAACCTCTTATTAATTTTATTGTTTTTTTTTATTACTAGTACGATATCAGCCCAAGTACTTGAACCTGTAAAATGGAGCAGTAGTTCAAAACAAATCGGAGAGAACCAATTTGAGTTAACCTTTTCCGCAAAAATTCAAGATGGATGGTATTTATATTCACAAGAACTAGACGAAGGAGGTCCAATACCCACTAATTTTGATTTTGGAAGCATAACAGACGCACATTTAGTAGGCAAGGTTCAAGAGATTGGTGATTTGAAAGAAGCCTTTGAACCTATGTTTGAAATGGACGTAAGAAAGTATTCCAAAAAAGTAACGTTCAAAGCAAAGATTAAAACTACAAAACCTAAGGTCAGCATTGAAGTACCTGTCATCTATATGTCCTGCAATGATGAAAGTTGCGTAAGGTTAGAGGATTATTTCAATTTTGACTTAGAGCCAGCAGTCATTGCACCTACTCCAACAGAAGAAGAAAAAACATCTACTCCTACAAAAGAGGAGACTTCAGCAAATAATGATTCAAAGCAAAAAACATTTACCCCTGGTGCTACTACTAAAAAAGATTCCAAATCTACTCCTACGAAACCTGTAGAGCCTAAACCTACTTCACCTCCTAAAAAAGTAGAAACAGTCAAAAAAGAAACACCTTCTAAAAAAGAGGGAAATGAAGCAGAAACAAAGACAAGCGCTTCAATGGAAGAAGACGGCGAAGAGGATGAAGGTGAAAATACTTCTTTAGAGGAAAACACAGATGAGCTAAACGCCAATAATTCAATGCTTGGAGGGGATATCTTCGAACCTGTTCACTGGCATTTTGAAAAAAAAGATTTGGGTAATGGCGAATACTTACTTAGTTTTCAAGCAACAATGGATGATGGCTGGTATATCTATTCTCAAGATTTAGCAGATGGTGGTCCTCTGCCAACCGAATTTTATTTTCAACCCAATGGAAATATAAGCTTTATAGATTCAAAGCCAAAGGAAGTTAGTAATCATAAAAAAGAAGGCTATGACAACTATTTTGAAATGGATGTTATTAAGTATGCCAAAGAAGTAACTTTTCAACAACAAATAAAAAGCTCTGATCCTGCAACAGAAATATCCGGTTATGTGCGCTTTATGACCTGCGATGCTGAAAGATGTTTGCCTCCTCAAAATGTAGATTTTTTATTCAATGAAGGAGGAGCTGTTTCACCAGCCTATACAGACACTCACACCGATAATGGAAGTGCTAATGAAGATTTACTTGAAGTATATAATCCCAATGAAGGGAAATCACAAAGTTATTGGAGCATCTTTATGTGGGGGTTCTTAGGTGGTTTATTAGCTTTATTAACTCCCTGTGTATTTCCTATGATTCCCTTAACAGTGAGTTTCTTTACCAAAAGCAGCAAAAACAAAAAGAAAGGCCTTGTCAATGCGGTCATCTACGCCCTTTCTATTATTGTTATTTATGTTGCTTTGGGTATTATGGTAACGCTTTTATTTGGTGCAACAGCCTTGAATGAGTTGGCTACCAACCCTTGGATGAACATTGCCTTCTTTTTGATATTCATGTTCTTCGCCTTTTCATTCTTTGGTTATTACGAACTCACACTTCCAAGTTGGTTGGTCAATCGATCGGACGAAGCGAGCGACAAAGGTGGTCTGATTGGTATCTTCTTTATGGCATTTACCCTTGCATTGGTTTCTTTTTCCTGCACAGGGCCAATTATCGGATCCCTAATTGTAGTAGCTGCCGAAGGAGGGATTTCTGGACCTGCCATTGGGATGACAGGTTTCGCAGTGGCATTAGCTTTTCCATTTGCTTTCTTTGCCGCCTTCCCTGGTTGGTTAAATTCTTTACCTCGCTCAGGAGGTTGGTTAAACAGCGTAAAGGTTGTTTTGGGGTTTATTGAAGTCGGTTTGGCACTCAAGTTTTTATCCAATGCTGATTTGGTAGAGCAGTGGGGCTTGATTAAAAGAGAAACATTTTTGGTTATCTGGATCATTCTTTTGGTAGGTTTAGGTTTGTATTTATTGGGCAAAATAAAATTTCCTCACGATTCTCCAGTCAAAAAACTCTCCAAAACACGTATTGGCTTGGCGATGTTAAGTTTTGCTTTTGCCATTTACCTGATACCAGGAATTTTTGGACAGCGACTTAGCTTGGTGAGTGGATTTCCTCCCCCTGATTTTTACAGTTATGGCTATGAAGGACATTGCCCCTTAGACCTTGCTTGTGTTCATGATTATGAAGAAGGTTTAAAAATTGCCAAGCAGACAGGTAAGCCTTTGATGTTGGACTTTACGGGGTGGGCTTGTGTAAACTGTCGAAAGATGGAAGAAAATGTTTGGAGTCAGGACGAAGTAAAGGAAAGACTTCAAAAAGACTATATCGTAGTATCACTCTATGTCGACGAAAAAGCAGACCTTCCTGAAGCGGATCAATATGAATACGTCATCAATGGAAGAAAAAAGAAGGTAAGAACAGTAGGAGATAAATGGGCACATTTTCAAATTAGTTGTTTTGGCAGTAACGCCCAACCAAAGTATATACTCTTGAATCACAATGAGGAAATGCTCAAAAAACAAACGGTGGGATATGACCCTGATGTATCAAAATTTGTAAACTTCCTAGATGCGGGCTTAGAAAACTTTAAAAACAACAAATCAGAGGCGCAAACCATCTGCAAACAGGGTATGGCAGCTTTGAAATCTCAACCATAATTGTAAAATATGAAAAATTTATTTGTTCTTATTTCCTTTTTATTTTTAGTAGCTAGTTGTAGCTCAGGGAAGAAAGCAACGAACTCTTCAAAAACATTGCGTTTTGAGAATGTTTCTTTTGAAGAAGTGTTGGCTAAGGCTAAAAAGGAAAACAAACCTATATTTATTGATTTTTATACGACCTGGTGTGGTCCGTGCAAAATGATGGAGAAATCAGTATTTACTGACAAATCCGTTATTGCATTGTATAATCAGAATTTCATTAATGTAAAAATTGATGCGGAGAAAGGAGAAGGTGTTGGGCTTGCCAATAAATTTCGAGTAGGAGGGTTTCCCTATTTGGTCTATTTAGACAGTGAGGGTAATATGATAAATAAGCATTTGGGATACATGAGTATTCAAATGATGATACAGATGGGGAAAAGAACCCTTAAAAAAGGATAGTTTTTTATAGACTTTTGAAGTCTTCATTGTTGAAAAGAACAATCTATTTTCTAGTCCTTCTTTACTTCAATTCTCAACTTCAAAAGTCTATTACTTCTTATTTCAATCAATCTTCTAAGGTAGGTAATCCATTTTCAGAAGCCGAAGCTATAGGTGCAATAGATACATCCGATGGTTCTAAATCTTTCAAGCGAATTTGTAAAGACACCTGACCATTGTAGCGAGTTTCTTCGAGAGTAAAACACATATCAAAGGGCTGACTGTCTTTTAAGTGCCTAAACTTATGCCCCAAGTTATAGCCAATACCTTTTACTCTAAATACACCATCATGAGTAGCATAAATTCTCAAATGGTTTTTTTGTATCCCCACCAGTCTGGTCCATCCTGTATCCATTACTTTTTTAGCAATAAAGACAGGTTTTGTGTTACCAGGACCAAAAGGAGCAAACTGTCGTAAAATATTGAAGAAACGAGGGTTGACATTTTTTAACTCTAATTCTGTATCAATCTCGATTTCAGGAGTCAACATATCTTCTTCAATCGTATCTGCCACTACCTTCTCAAACTTTTTAATGAAAGCAGGTACATTTTCTGCTTTCATGGTCAAGCCTGCCGCATATTTATGTCCCCCAAACTGTTCTAAAAGTTCGCTACACTCTTTAATCGCATTGTAGATGTCGAAATTTTTGACAGAGCGAGCCGAACCTGCTACTTCCCCTTCCGTTTCGCCCTGTGTCATAATAATAGTAGGACGATAGAATTTTTCCAACAATCGTGACGCAACAATCCCGATGACCCCTTTGTGCCAATCCTTTTTGTAAAGTACAGTAGATTTCTTTTTAGCATCAGCAGGAGCATTTTCGACCAATTCCAAAGCTTGTTTGGTATTTTCTGCATCTACCTTTCTACGACGGAAATTCTTCTTTTGTAGTAGGTTCGCTCCTTTTTTAGCTAACATTCCTTCTGAAGATACTAACAAACTCACAGCATCAGACCCCTTGTCCATTCTTCCCGCTGCATTGATGCGAGGGGCAATATTGAAGACAATATCCGAAATACTAATGTAGGATTTTCGACTCAACTCACTCAATTCAATCAAGGAACGAAAGCCAGGACGAGGGCTTCGATTCAATCGTTGAAGCCCAAAATAAGCCAGTACACGATTCTCATCCGTAATCGGCACAATATCGGCTGCAATACTCACAACGACCAAATCCAACAATTTGGTGACCTTATGAAATTCTATTCCTTTTCGTTCTGCAAATGCTTGGACGAGTTTGAATCCTACACCACATCCACTCAGTTCGTCGTAGGGATAGTTACAATCTGCTCGTTTAGGATCCAATACGGCAAAAGCGGGAGGGAGTACTTCACTTGGACGATGATGATCACAGATGATAAAATCTATCCCCAAAGTCTTGGCATGAGCCACTTTATCATGTGCTTTGATGCCACAGTCCAATGCAATGATAAGCGAATACCCATTCTTATGTGCATACTCTATACCTTGATACGAAACGCCATATCCTTCAGCATAACGGTCTGGCACATAAAAATTTACATGAAAATATAATTCCTTTAAAAAACTATAAACCAGCGCAACGGCTGTTGTTCCATCTACATCATAATCGCCGTAAACCAATATTTTTTCCTTCTTACGCATAGCATAATCTATACGCTCAACAGCCTTGTCCATATCTGCCATCAGAAAAGGATCATAAAGATGGTCGTAGGAAGGCCTGAAAAACTTAGTTGCCTCATCGTATGTAGTAATGCCTCTCTGTGCGAGTAATTTACATAAGGTTCGGTTGATTTTTAACGAATGGTAGAGGTCGTCGACAATTTGCTCGTCAACGTCTTTTATTACCCATTTTTTTTTCATCTTGTTCGTGAGAGACTCCGTTGGCGTCTATTATCTTAAGTAGTCTGTCATATTTATCCTAACGACTAAAAGTCTGTAATTACCTGTTTTTTCAACAGTATTTTTCATTTTAATTGTTATTTCAATTTTCATGCACTACTCATCCCCTCCAATTCTGCAACAGTATCCCTATAATATCTAACTTTACTTGTAACAAAGTTAAGCTGCTGTCGGTTTTATTTGGGTAAAATAAAACCTTTTTTCTGCAATCGGTCAATATCCAACTTTTTAGGGAAAAAACCTAATTTTCTTTCTACTTCCTTCAATTCACTAGACCGACTATCGTCACTTCTTTTCAGTTTTTCTTCCAGTGAACTCGTTTTTAAGTTCCCATAAGTATCTTCGTTGATTTCCATTTAGAAACCGACTCATAGTCAGTCTTTTCTTCAAAAAACTGCAATAATGTCAGCATAAATCGTAGCGGTACAATCTTTGACTCTCTTGTAAACTGATAAAATGAACAAATAATTGTAATTTTACAGATTGTTTGGCTGTCACTGTGACAACAAAGCAAACAACGAATTTTAAACTTGAAATATATCAATCATGTTTGGTTTTGTAAATAAAGTACTTTCAACTATTCTGGGTGATAAATCTAGCAAGGACATCAAATTGGTGATGCCTATAGTCGAAAAAATTAAGGCAGCTTATGCCCCTTTGAAGAAAATCAGTAATGATGAACTGAGGGGAAAAACTGCTTTCTTTCAAGAGCGTATAAGCGCTCATTTGTCCTCTATTGATGCAGAAATTGAAAGCATAGAGAAGACAACTATCAACAATCCAGATGTAGATCCGGAGGAAAAAGAGGAACGTTATCAAGAGATAGACAAGCTTCGGAAAAAAAGAGATGAGGAGTTGGAGGTGGTATTGAATGAAATTCTACCAGAAGCTTTTGCAGTTGTAAAAGAAACTGCTCGACGATTTACAGAATCAACAGATGAAATCAGGGCAAAAGCAACAGATTTAGACAGAGATTTGTCAGTCACACATCCCAATATTGTTATTGAAGGAGATGAAGTCGTTTACAAAATGACTTGGGTGGCTGCGGGTGCGGAAGTAAGTTGGAACATGGTACATTACGATGTCCAATTGATTGGAGGTATCATTTTGCATCAAGGAAAAATTGCGGAGATGGCTACAGGAGAGGGGAAAACCTTGGTGGCTACCTTGCCTGCGTATCTCAATGGATTAACACATCAGGGCGTTCACATCATTACAGTCAATGACTATTTGGCAAAAAGAGACTCTGAATGGATGGCTCCTGTTTTTCAATTTTTGGGCTTGACCGTAGATTGTATTGATAAGTATCGTCCGCACTCTGATGAAAGAAAAGCGGCTTATCGTTCGGATATTACTTATGGAACCAATAATGAATTTGGTTTTGACTATCTGCGAGACAACATGGTGCGAAACCCCAACGAATTGGTGCAGGGTAAGCATCACTATGCGATGATTGATGAGGTAGATTCAGTCTTGATTGACGATGCAAGAACCCCTTTGATTATTTCAGGACCTGTCGAAAAAGGAGACGAACACCAATACAACGACTTGAAGCCTCGTATCCAAAATCTATATGATACGCAAAAGAGGCTCACTTCTAAGTACTTGGTAGATGCCAAAAAGAAATTCAAAGAAGGAAATACAGGGCCAGAACCTGGAGGAGGAGGATTGGACTTATTGCGTGCTTTTCGTGGTTTGCCAAAATACAAACCTTTGATTAAGTTCTTGAGTGAACCTACCAACAAGATTATTTTGCAGAATACAGAGAATTATTACCTGCAAGAACAATCCAAACGAATGCCTGAGGTAGATGCAGAATTGTACTTTGTCATTGAAGAAAAAAACAACAATGTGGTCTTGACCGAAAAAGGTACGGAATTGATTACAAAAGATGGAGAAGATAGCGACCTTTTTGTGATGCCTGATATTGGAGGAGAAATGGCAGATATCGAAAATGCTGATATGCCCAATGCAGATAAAGTAAAGGCAAAAGATAGGTTATTGCAGGATTTTTCAGTCAAGTCAGAGCGACTTCACTCAGTAAATCAACTGCTAAAAGCCTACACACTTTTTGAAAGAGACGTGGAGTATGTGATTATGGACAATAAGGTGAAAATCATTGACGAACAGACAGGTCGTATGATGGACGGTCGTCGCTATTCAGATGGATTACATCAAGCGATTGAAGCGAAAGAAAATGTCAAGGTAGAAGCCGCCACTCAAACTTTCGCCACGATTACTCTGCAAAACTATTTCCGAATGTACCACAAACTCGCAGGTATGACGGGTACGGCTGAAACAGAGGCGGGAGAATTTTGGGATATCTACAAGTTGGATGTAGTAGTGATTCCTACCAATCGGCCTATTGCGAGATTTGACGAAGAAGATTTGGTATTCCGTACTCAACGAGAAAAATTCAATGCTTCTATTGAAGAGATTATTCGATTGACCAAGAAAGGACAACCCGTATTGGTCGGTACGGCTTCGGTTGAAACGTCTGAATTGTTGAGCCGCACCCTTCAAATGCGAGGCATCGAACACAATGTATTGAACGCTAAAAACCACGTTAGAGAAGCGGAAATCGTCGCTCAAGCAGGTCAGGCAGGTCAGGTGACGATTGCGACAAATATGGCAGGTCGTGGTACAGACATCAAGTTGGGCGAAGGTGTGAAAGAAGCGGGTGGTTTGGCAATCGTAGGTACAGAACGACACGATGCCCGACGAATTGACCGACAGCTTCGAGGTCGTGCAGGACGACAAGGAGATCCAGGTAGTTCGCAGTTTTATGTGTCGTTGGAGGATAACTTGATGCGTTTGTTTGGTACAGAGCGTATTGCGAAGATTATGGATAAAATGGGCTATGAGGAAGGTGAGGTAATTCAACACTCGATGATTACCAAATCCATTGCCCGAGCACAGAAAAAAGTTGAAGAAAACAACTTTGGGATTAGGAAGAGACTGTTGGACTACGATGAGGTGATGAATGCTCAAAGAGAAGGCATTTACAAAAAACGTAAGCACGCCTTGTTTGGTGAGCGTTTGAGTGTAGATTTATACAATACCTTCCAAGACCTATCGGATGAAGTTATTTTTGAAAACAAAGGAGTAGACGGCGATTTTCAGAACTTCAAACAAGATGTAATTAGAAATTTTGCTATTGATACCTCTATTGATGAAGAAGAATTCAAAGGTGGTGGAGAAGAAATGTTGGCGGATAAGCTCTATATGGAAATCTCGCAAGCCTATAAGCGCAAGGCAGAAGCCATCATGAATCAAGGCAAGCCTTTTATTGAGCGTTTGTTTCACGACAAAGGAAAAACATACGAAAGGGTTTCATTCCCTTTTACTGATGGAAACAGAGGTATTACAGTGGTTGTTAATCTAGAGGAAGCCTACAATACGGGTTGCAGAAGTTTGGTGAGGGAACTGGAAAAAGCGGCATCTTTAGCGTTTATTGATGAAGCTTGGAAAGTGCATTTGCGTCAAATGGATGAATTGAAGCAATCGGTTCAAACGGCTGTTTATGAGCAGAAAGATCCCTTATTGATTTACAAACAAGAGGCATACAAACTCTTCAAAGGGATGGTGGCAGAAATGAACAAAGACCTGACTTCTTTCTTATTCAAAGCAGGTATTGCGGTGCAAGATTCAAATGAAGTACAACAGGCTCGACAACCTCGAAAAACGGACATGAGCCGTATGAAAGCAGGGCGTGACAATTCTTTGGATAGTGGGGGAGCAGCTCAGAAACGTGCTGCCGAAGGAGCTGGACAAAGCAGCAAACCACAAACATTCCGACGTGAACAACCAAAAGTTGGTCGAAATGAACCTTGTCCTTGTGGCAGCGGCAAAAAATACAAGCAGTGCCACGGTAGGTCTAAAGTATAGGACTGTCGTTATTGCAGGAAGGTATAGATAAGGCTTCAAATATTTGGCAACAACTCCAATATTTGAAGCCTTTTTTTTGCCATTGAAGCTTGTGGGAACTAAATCTTATCCTAAGGCGTTATTACAATACAAAAAAATATTTGCACTGAACCTGTTATTCTTTGTATATTTGTAAGTTACAAAGCAAGAGGTAAAGTATTCCTTTAAGAAAAATTCAAAATAAGTAATAAATAAGATGAGCTTAGAGCAGTTGATAAACAACGACATAAAAACGGCAATGCGGGCAAAAGATAAGGGACGCTTGAGAACTTTAAGGGCTATCAAGTCCCAAATCTTATTGGCAAAAACGGCAGAAGGCGCCAGTGAAGAAATGGGAGCAGATGCAGAAATAAAAATGCTATCCAAGATGGTAAAACAACGCAAAGATTCGTTGGAAATCTACCGAAAACAAGGTAGAGATGAATTAGCGGCAAAAGAGGAAGAGGAAGTAGCGGTTATTGAAGGCTATCTGCCCAAACAATTGAGTGAAGAAGAACTAACCTCTGCTTTGCAAAAAATTATTGACGACACAGGAGCTTCTTCTATGCGTGACATGGGTAAGGTGATGGGCATTGCTTCCAAACAGTTTGCAGGCAAAGCCGATGGTAAAACCATTTCAACTAAAGTAAAGCAATTATTGAATAAATAGTCATTATCATGGCAGTGAATCCCATTGACATTTCATTTTTGGTGGTTATCGCCTATGGTGTTTTCCAAGGCCTTAAAAAAGGCTTTATAGGCACTCTTTTGTCTATTGCCAAAGTGGGGCTTGCTTTGTTTATTGCCTTGCGATTCAGTTTCATTTTTTCTAGAGTATTGGATAGATTTTTTATTGGTGCAACGGCTTTTACTCCTGTTTTAGCCTTTATACTTCTTTTGGTTATGGTGGGGGCATTCTTGTATTTAATTGGCAATACATTGGAACAATTCGTAAAAGCCGCTCACCTCTCCCAATTGAACCGATGGATGGGCATAGCTTTGTGGGTTATTGCTCTCATTATCGGATACAGTACCATTATTTCTCTGTCAGATAATAGCGGATTCATTACTCAATGGGTCAAGGACACTTCTTATGTCTATCCCTACATAGAACCTTTTTCCAGCATTGCTTCCTGCAAAATAGGCGAAATCTATCCAGCCGTTGAAAAAATAATGACATCTTTACTGTCTGTTATTCAGTCTATTGCAAATGCAATTATTGGGGCTTGCGGTATTCGATAACCATTGAAGTTAGCTCCTGATTTTTAGAGACCCCCCTCTTATATTTTCCTCACAGTTTTCACAGAAAAGTCAAGTTTGCACAAATATTTGCAATTCCGCCATACATCTGTTAACTTTGTTAGTATAGATACCTTTTCTAATACCAAATTATCCATTCTTCCCTTTTTTGATGATAAGAACCATGCGACCAACTGAGTTCTTATATACTTAACCTTAACCATAAAAGTATCTACATTGTATGTTGAAACTGCGAGAGTTTAACCTTCTTGCCAAAGGTCAAAAGTTGACTTTTCTGTGGGAAAAATGTAATTACATCATGGTGCGAGTAGAAGGCAACTACCGTATCAACCTGTATGGATGTATGGATTTTTATGCCGAAGTTTGGTATAAATACGGTCAAAAACAAGTACACAAAATTGGCTGCTTTAGATCTACACATTATCTTACCCCATATTTAGATATGATAGACATCAGTGATTGTTTGAGAGAATAATGCTATTTTATTAGTCATCCACAAGCGAAAAATAACTACAATACCTAAAAATGTTTTCACACACTGTTACTACTTTTGGTTCACATCAAAAACATACGTTAATTCACCCCAAATTGAAAACCCAACTTTCATTCGTTCCCGAATGTGGAGGTTTTCTATCTGCATTACACTTATCTTGCCAAAATAAGTCTATCCATATAATGGAAGGCTGCAACAGCTATGAAGAATGGAAAGAAGACATTTATTATAAAAGTGCTTGGCTGTTGCCCTTTCCCAATCGGTTGAAGGATGGACAATACAAGTTTGAGGGTAAAAACTATCAATTCCCAATCAACGATGTAGGTTGTCACAATGCCCTTCATGGCTTTGTCGCTGGTCAAAAAATGAAGCTTCAAAAAGTGGTGTTGACTCCCTCTTATGCCGAAGCAATTTTAGAATATGTTTATTCAGGAGGTTTAGACTACTATCCTTTTCCTTTTCATTTTCAAATCAAATATTTGTTGTTAGAGAGTCAAATGTTGATAGAACTCAAAATCACAAACAGCGGAAATCAGACGATTCCAATCGGAGTCGGTTTTCATCCTTATTTCCAACTTTCTACTCCAAGAGTGGACGGTCTGCAATTGCAACTGCCATCCTGTAAGCGTATTGAAGTGGGGGAAAAAATGATACCCACAGGTAGAAAAACAAGTTATATTGATTTTGAAAAAAATACTTCAATAGGAAATACTGCTTTTGATACGGGCTTCAAAGCCACTTCAATAGAATCTGATACTCACAAAATCTTTTTAACGGATTTGAAGCATAATCTTCAATTAACCTACTTTCAAGACAGTGCATTTCCTTACTTTCAACTTTATATTCCACCTCACCGCAAAAGCATTGCTATAGAACCCATGAGTTGTAATATTGATGCCTTCAACAATGGTGAGGGCTTGACTTTATTAGAAAAAGGAAAATCGTGGAAAGGGAGTTTTGGCGTAGCTATTTCGCAACCAGAAGCACATTGATTCGGTCATTCTTCTGTTATACAAAGTTGCGAGATAATTGTTAACTTTGTAAAAATACATCTCATCAAATAAAATGGACTCATGGACGCTTACGCAAAGGTTCTCCTCATCGCCATCCCTGGTTTTCTTGTATTGATGTTTATAGAATGGCTTTATTCTTTTTGGAAAGGAAAAACGACCTTTAGAAGTATGGATACGGTTTCCAGTTTGAGTTCTGGTTCGACCAATACGTTGAAGAGCATCCTCAAACTAACCATTGTCATCATCAGCTATGATTGGGTAGTTGACAAAGTGGCTTTATTTCACATCGAAACAACATGGTTGGTTTGGGTATTGAGTTTCATTGCGATAGACTTTGCGAGTTATTGGAGTCACCGGCTATCACACAGCATTAATATTTTTTGGAACCGTCATGTCGTCCACCACAGCAGCGAAGAATTCAATCTCGCCTGTGCCTTGCGTCAGACTATTTCCAGCTTTGTCAGCATGGGCTTTATTTTTCTTTTTCCTGCTGCCTTGTTGGGATTGCCTGCCGAAGTTATTGCGGTCATTGCACCCATTCACCTATTCATGCAGTTTTGGTACCATACGACCTTGATACCCAAGTTAGGATGGCTGGAATACATTATCGTTACGCCATCTCAACACCGAGTTCACCATGCCATCAATGAGGAGTATTTGGATAAAAATCTATCTGCTATTTTTTGTGTATGGGACAGAATATTTGGTACATTTCAAGAAGAATTGGACGAAGTACCCTGTGTCTATGGTGTGAAAAGAGCCGCCCAAACATGGAACCCCATTCGCATCAACTTCCAGCATTTTTGGATATTGGCACAGGATGCTTGGAGAACCGAAAAATGGTGGGACAAAATTCGCCTTTGGTTTATGCCAACAGGATGGCGACCTGCCGATGTTCTCGAAAAATATCCGTTAGACTACACCAAAGACGCTTACACGCAAGTAAAATACGATACGGAAGCCTCCACAGGACTTCACTTATGGTCTTGGTTTCAATACATTATGCTATCTTTTCTGATGATTCACGCTCTACTTTTCATTGCCGAAATGTCTCCCATCGCACTATTTACCTATGGTGGATTTATGTTTTTGATGATATACAGTTACACCACATTGATGGACAACAACCCCAATGCACTTTGGTGGGAAATTAGCAAGTCTTTGATAGGTTTTGGTTTGATTTACTATTGGGGCGATTGGTTTATGATTGACCAGATGATGGCAGGTGGAACAGTGATGATAATGGCTTATTTGATTGTTTCTGTTTTAGTCGTAGCCTATTTTGTGCTTTACGAAATCAAAAAAACAACTGCAACCAATTTACAAACTTCAAAAAATTAGTGTGTACATTTGTACTTAGTAAAAAAGAAAAAATAACTCATCGACCAATATTCCCCTTTTGAAAAGCCTGCCCCGATTTCTCGGTGGGGGATGGGGTATGTTAGCAAAAGAAAACGAGGAGTTATTTTTTTACCCTTACTTAGAATTAAAGAAGCGAGAAGAGGAATCTGAGGAGTAAGAACCTATTTTTGGGGAAGTACTTAATAATTCTTTCTTATCACCTTGACTTTTTTTTCAAAATACTTCAACATCAAAAAAATACTCATGTCCCAAGATTTCAACGGCAACGGTTTATCAAAGAATTCTACCCCCAAATACAAGCGAGTTTTATTAAAACTTAGTGGAGAAGCTCTTATAGGTAAAGGTGATTTCGGTATTGACCCCGAACAAATTATGGAGTATATCGAACAGGTGAAAGAAATTGTACAGGAAGAAAAAGTTCAAGTAGCGATTGTGATTGGAGGGGGAAATATATTTAGAGGAATGCAAGCAAAAGGCATGGGCATAGACCGAGCTTCAGGCGACTACATGGGGATGTTGGCAACCGTTATGAATGGTATTGCTTTACAAAATACGCTTGAAAAAGTGGGGCTCCAAACTCGTCTTATGTCTTCAATTGAAATGAACAAAGTTTGTGAACCCTACATTCGTCGACGTGCCATTCGACACTTAGAAAATGGTCGAGTAGTTATTTTGGCAGCAGGAACAGGTAATCCTTACTTTACCACCGATACTGCAGCTGCCCTCAGAGCAGTGGAAATTGAAGCGGATGTCATATTGAAGGGAACACGAGTAGATGGAGTTTACACAGCCGATCCTGAAAAAGACAAAAACGCTCAAAAATTCGATACCGTTTCTTTTGATGAAGTATTGACTCGAAAATTAGCTGTTATGGACACCACTGCCTTTACACTTTGCCAAGAAAACAATATCCCAATCATTGTATTCGATGTCAATCAAATAGGAAATCTTCGCAGAATTGTGCAAGGAGAAGCAATCGGAACTTTGGTCGAGAGACTTTAGAAAATCAATCAAAAGACCATACTACTGTACAAAATGATTTTTGAACCACAAAAGTATCAAAAGGGCACAAAAGAGATGGTTGAATTTCAATTCTTTACTTTTGTTTTCTTTGTACCTTTTGTGGTTAACTTAAAGGCTTGATTTGAGTTTGTATGTGAGCCTTACTTCACCGCTTCTCGCAGCATCGCCAAAGTCTCCTCACTATCCCAATTCATCATCCCCGTATGTTCAAAAACCACTTCTCCATTGCTATTATACACATACGTTTGAGGAATCTCAAAAACACCCAATAACTTGATATTATCCGTAGTTTTGAGGTATCGAAAACCATAAGGTTTGGCTTCGTGATAGCGTTTGATGACATCCATTTTTTCCTGCGAAACCATCACAAACTGAAAACCTTCCTTCTCCAAAATCTGTCTTGCACGTTCCATTGCAGGTTTTTCTTGACGACAAGGAGGACACCAAGTTGCCCAAAAATTCAAGAAAATCGGCTTGCCCTTCAAGTCTTCCAAATTCACAGCGTTTCCCTCTAAATCAACCAAATCTATTTTACTCAACTTCATGTTACTAACATTGCAGCTATTCAAAGTGCCGATTATACAGAATAGAAGGATTATCCATGAATACTTGATTATTTTCATTTCATTTGAAATTTGGCGTATAAAAATATAATTTGTTTATCAACTTCAAAACGAAACCGCTTTTTGAATGTTCCAACAAAAGTAGGCAAATATATCCTCTGTCTTTCTATTGACAGATAGAGGAAAAAGAATGAATGTTAACATGCCCATCAAAATGAAAAACAGATTTACACGATTTCTGTAAGTCGAAAACTCAAGCAATCATCCTAACCATAGATACTTATGATTACTACAAATACAGTCACAGAAAGTCCTTTACTCCAATGTCAAAAAGAACAATTTTTCATCTCCGATGATATCACCTATCTCAACGGGGCTTATATGTCACCCTCTCACAAAAGCGTAGATGCTGCTGGAATTCAGGGCGTTCAGAGAAAAAGAACACCTTACGAATTAAGTGTGGGTGATTTTTTCAAGCCTTTGGAAGAAGTGCGAGTTGCTTTTTCAGAGCTTATCAACAATCCCGAACCCAACCGAGTAGCAACTATCCCTTCGGTTTCTTATGGAATGGCAATTGTCGCAAATAACGTGCAAATCGGGAAAGGTGAAAATATTGTTTTGATAGGAGAGCAGTTTCCAAGCAATGTATATGTTTGGCGGGAATTGGCTGCAAAAAACGGAGCGGATATCCTCACCGTTTCTGCTCCCAACACCAAAGAGAATCGAGGCAAAATTTGGAATGAACGCTTGTTGGAAACCATCAATTCCAAAACAAAATTGGTCGCCATGTCACATGTACATTGGGCGGACGGAACTTGGTTTGATTTGGAGGCAGTTCGAGAGAAAACTCGTAAAGTTGGTGCGCTTTTGGTGATTGACGGCACGCAGTCAGTAGGTGCATTGCCTTTTGATGTGCAAGCGATACAGCCTGATGCGCTCATTTGTGCGGGCTATAAATGGCTCATGGGGCCTTATTCTTTGGGCGTAGCTTATTTTGGAGAAGCTTTTGACAATGGTAAACCCATTGAAGAAAGTTGGTTCAATCGCTACAAAAGCGAAGATTTTGCAGGTTTGGTCAATTACGAAGACAGATATCAAGTAGGCGCATGGCGTTATCAAATCGGTGAATCCAGTAATTTTATACTCATTCCCATGCTTTTAGCTGCCCTAAAAGTCTTGAATGATTGGAGACCCGAAAATATTCAAACCTACTGCAAAGAAATTACCAAACGCCCAATAGCTACATTGCGAGAGATGGGGTGTTGGGTAGAAAATACCGATTTTAGAGCTTCACATTTATTTGGTGTTCGGCTTCCTGAAGGTGTATCCATAGAGGCATTGAAGCAGCGATTTGTGGAGGAAAAAATCTATGTTTCGTTGCGAGGTGATGCAGTGCGTGTTTCACCTTCAGTTTACAATGAAGAAAAGGATTTGTGGCATTTGGTGGAGGTATTGAAGGAGTTTGTTTAGGCGTTTTATGAGTTAGAATTGTAACCACTTTGGAATTTGATTTGCGTTGCCCTTTCTACTCATATTAGCCCAACCTTCTTTCTCAAATTTGAAATTTTCCAATAATCGAAACTTTCGGATGGCCTCTTTTCTTTTCTTCAAAACTTGCTTTTTCTCCTGCAAATCAATCGGGTAGCTATTTGCTTTGGCGATTACTTCAATGGCATACAAAGCTGTTTCAGCCACCTTCAATACAGGGTCATTGAGTTTTTTGAGAAGAAAAGGTATGGCATTGATGTCCTTCAACTGTCCCAATTTGAGAGCAGTCAATCTGCGGATCTTGTAGGAAGGAGAGTGAAGAAAATTCACCAATTGAAGTGTGTTTTGGGTGAACATATAATAGTGAAATTGAAGTTTTTGGAAAGTTTTCATAGGCAAGTTCTATTGCTGTGTATAATCAACATCAAATTTGCCTCCAAAAGTTCCCCTAAGTGCTTGATTTGCCAAGTTTAAAGCCTTTCAAAGAATCTCCACGAAATATTTTGTCACTTATCATGATAATAATATATTTTTGTTCTTTGCAAACAATTCCATCCTACAATCCTTCTACTCTACATGAATCTACTTCAAGACATCAAAAATCTTTTGCCCTACAAACCGCCATTTCTATTTGTAGATGAACTTTTAGAAATAAGCCAAAATGGTGCGAAAGGGACTTATACTTTCCGCAAAGACGAGTACTTTTACCAAGGACATTTGCCCAACAATCCGATTACTCCTGGGGTTATTCTCATAGAAACCATGGCACAAATTGGTTTGGTATCTTTCGGGATGTTTCTCATCAAAGCTCACGAAAATCCCGAACCTGTCAACTTTGTGTTTAGCAGCTCAGAAGTAGAGTTTTTGAAGATGGTACGTCCCGAAGAAAAAGTATGGGTTCAGTCAGAGAAAGTCTATTTTCGCTTTGGGAAATTGAAGTGTAAAGTGATAATGACCAATTCAAAAGGGGAAAAAGTCTGCAAAGGACATTTGTCTGGAATGATATTGAAGCACTATAAAGTGTGAAATGACAAGTTGAGAAATCATTTAAAATTCAGGATTATCAAACGAGTAGTTATAACAGGAATGGGGGTAGTTGCTCCTAATGCAGTCGGATTAGCCGATTTTGAAGCCGCATTGAAAGAGGGGAAATCGGGAATTCAATTCATTGAAGAATTGAAGAACTTGAAATTTTCTTGTCAAGTAGGAGGGATACCGCCTGTTACCCTTGAACAAAAACAACAGTATTTTTCGGAATTGGAGTTGAAGCGATTAAAAGCCAATGGCGTTCTGTACGGCTGTATTGCAGGAATGGATGCATGGAAAGATGCGGGTTTGCCTTTTTCTGACCGAAAGACGGATGAAGCTGACTGGGACAGTGGCTGTATTATGGGCGCAGGCTTGGCGAGTGCAAGGGCGATTCGCTATGCCATGTATATGATTGATGAACTGAATACGAGACGTTTAGGTAGTACGATTACCCAACAAACGATGTCGAGTGGGGTCAGTGCTTATTTGGGTGGAATGTTGGGTTTGGGAAATCAGGTCACAACGAATGCTTCGGCTTGCAGCACGGGAACGGAGGCGATTATCATGGGCGCAGAACGGATTCGACTCGGTAAAGCCAAACGGATGTTGTGTGGAGCTTGTGATAGTACGGGGGCTTATGTTTGGGCTGGATTTGATGCAATGCGGGTCATGAATCGGCGAAGTAATGACGCACCTGAAAAGGCTTCTCGGCCCATGAGTGAAACGGCTTCGGGTTTTGTGCCAGGAGGAGGTGCGGGGGCTTTATTGTTGGAGGATTTAGAAAGTGCTTTGGAGCGAAATGCACCGATTTACGCAGAGGTTTTGGGCGGTTTTACCAATTCAGGCGGACAGCGAAAATCTGGTACAATGACTGCTCCTAATACTTCGGGTATAGAACGTTGCATCATTGGTGCGCTACATGATGCGGGCATTGAAGCCTCAGAAGTTGATGCGATTTCGGGACATTTGACCTCTACGATGTTTGATCCAGGAGAAGTGGCGAGTTGGTCTAAGGCATTGCAGCGAAGAGGCAGTGATTTTCCATATATCAATGCTTTGAAGTCCATGATTGGGCACTGTCTAAGTGCGGCAGGAGCAATTGAAGCGGTGGCGGCTGTGCTGCAATTGAAGGGCAATTTTTTACATCCTTCTTTGAACTGTGGAGATTTGCATCCTGAAATTGCCGAAATTATTGACTCTCAAAAAATCCCTCAAACTTTTCAGAAAGCGGAATTGAACATTTTTGCGAAAAGTAGTTTTGGTTTTGGAGATGTGAACAGTTGTGTTATCTTTCGGAAATATTGAACGCAGATTTCACTGATGACGCAGATACCTCACTGATTTTTTTTGATAAAAAACAACTATAAAATATGACTCAAGAACAGATTACCGAAAAACTGCAAACCATTATTGCGCCTTATGTAGAAGACAAAAGTGCGCTCGAAGGCATTAATGGTGAAACCAATTTACTGAATGATTTGGACATCAATTCGGCAAATTTAGTGGACATTATCATTGACGTAGAAGATGCGTTTGACATCGAAATTGACGATGATTCGGCGGAGAAAATGCTGACCGTCAAGGATGCCGTTGAAGTGGTAATGGCTAAGACGGCTTAAACTATACCGTAGGGGATTTAGGGCGTTTTATAGCGAAATGTTTTGACGAAATAAACGTTACCTGAAGAAATAAAAACCTACCTACAAGCAGGATTGCAGAATTTTCAAAAAGGGATTTCAAAAGGCAAAATGAAGTGCGGTTCTTTGAAGAGACTTCAAAAATAAGCCAAGAGTTCCTTTGCATTTGCCAGCGCCATTTCACCAGGCTTATCCCCACTCAACATTTTAGCGATTTCGGTTATACGTTCATTTTCACTGAGTTTTCTGATTTTGGACAAAGTGCGTTCAGGTGTATTGTATTTATACACAAAAAGATGCGTATTGCCCTTGCTTGCGATTTGGGGAAGGTGGGTAATCGAAATCAATTGGTGGTGAGTGGACAATTCCTGCAAAACCTTACCAACTTTTAGGGCGACTTCTCCAGAAATTCCTGTATCAATTTCGTCAAAAATAAGTGTCGGCAAAGCAGTGTTTGCTGCAATGAGCGACTGAATACAAAGCATCAAGCGAGACAATTCTCCCCCAGAAGCCACTTTGCGGAGTTCAGCGTGATTGCTGCCCCGATTAGCAGAAAAGAGGATTTCTATTTCATCTCGACCATGTGCTGCCAATTGATGTTCGGGTAATATTTCGTGGACTGCTTTGACTGTTGCCTCTTTCATTCCTACCGAAGTGAGCATATCATTGATGCGACGTTCAAAAACTGGAATTTGTTTTTTGCGGTCTTGAGTGATTTTTGCAGCAAAAGAAAGTAATTGTTTGTGCTGGGTGGCAATGTTTTTTTCGAGTTGTTGGATTTCATTTTCCAAATCATCAGCCGATTGATTTTGAGAAGCCAAATCGTTGCGAATTGTTATCAATTCGGCTATTTCGGAGACTTGATGCTTTTTTTGAAGTCGGTAAATGATGTTCAAGCGTTCTGATACCAATTGTAGTCGTTCAGGATCCATGCTGTCGTCTTCTGCCATTCGAGTCAACTCGTTGTGAATGTCTATCAATTCGATATTGACACTTTCTATGCGGTCGCTGAGTTCTTCAAAAAGGGGATGGAATCGGGCGATGCTCGAAAGGTGAGATTTAATCACATTTAATTGCTCCAAAACAGGGACTTCACCTTCGTCCAAAATGTTGATGCTTTCGGCAAGGGATTGTTGGATGTGTTCGGTATTGTTGAGTTGATCCAATTCCTGCTCAAGAGATTCCTGTTCGTTTTCATCAGAGAGATTGGCTTCTTCTAATTCGGTCAGCTGAAACTGTATATAGTCCAAATCTCGCTGCAATTGGGCATACTCTGTTTTTCGCTTTTTGAGTTGGTGTTGGTTTTTTTGATAGCTCTTGAAAACCCCTTGATAATTGATCAAAACCCCATTGTGACTTGCCAATGTGTCAATGATAGACAGTTGGTAGTGAGCATCAAAAAGGTGAAGTGTTTGGTGCTGAGCGTGAAGATTAACGAGCTTTTCACCCATTTCCCTCAATACTTGAAGGTTGACAGGAGTGTCGTTCACAAAAGCACGAGACTTACCCGACGGAGTGACTTCTCGACGAATAAAGGTGACATCCTCATAGTCCAACTCATTTTTCTCAAAAAAGGGCTGCAATTGGTAGGCACTGATATTGAAAGTACCTTCCACAACACATTTTTTTTGATTGTTGGACAAAGCGGCCGTATTGACACGATGTCCCAAAATGAGCGACAATGCTCCCAACAAAATGGACTTACCTGCGCCCGTTTCACCTGTAATGATGGTGAGTTTATCCGAAAAAGTCAATTCTACTTCTTCGATAAGGGCGTAGTTTTTTATTAGTAATTTCTGCAACATAAGATGGTAGTCTGTTATGCACACCAAATAAAACTTTACAAAGTTAGCTTTTTTTCTACTATACCTTTGTTGTTTTTTTTAGAAAAATGCTATTTTTTATAGAAAGAATCTAATATTAGTATAGTCCTTGTGAAAGCATCACCAAAGTACAACCTTCTACCACTTCAATATCGTGGTCTTTTGCCATTTCCATAAAATCAGGATTCTCGCTGCCGGGATTGAAGACAATGCGCTCAGGCTGCAATTCATCCAAAATATATTCGTAGTATTCTGTTTGATTTTTGGGGTTCAAATACATCGTCACAGTATGTACCTCCTCAATTTCGGGCTGCCCAATAACAATTTCCTTCCCTGCCAATACTCCTTCTTCTATTCCTATAGGAACGATTTCGTGTCCATAGGTCGCTAGCTTGTAAGCGGCCAAATAAGCATAACGCCATTCGTGTGTGCTTGCGCCCAGGATTACTGTTTTTTTGGGTATCATATCTTTTGCTTTTAATTATTCAAACAAGTAAGTATTTTGATTGTTCTTTTGTCACATCAAAACAGAGGGATATATTTAAGACTCAAGTAGTTTGCAGTAATTGGCTATTAACATTCTATTAACATAAAAAAAGGGTATTTTAATTCTTTTTAAGAAACTTTTTTGGTCAAGCTCTCGTTTATTTACATAAGACTCCACAACTGGTATTGATTTATTATTGCTGTTTTTGTAAAGGTGGTATAGTTTTTGTGCTGTATTAAATCCACAAATTGTGCCGATTTTTCGGCATTCTATTACCCTCCCTTACTCTTATACTTAATATTTTTTCAATACATCTTTATTTTTGGTTTTCTCAATTATTAGAGGATTATCGTGCAACTATTGAACGCTTTTATGCGTCTTTTGTAATAAAGAGATTTGATATAGTAGTATAGCGTGTTTCGTTATATGAAATATAAAAATGTCATTTTTCTTTAAACAAAATCGAAATAAGTGCATCTACTATTTACATAAATACCTAATCATCTTATTAACCTTATTTTTCAAGCCAACTGCCCCATGGAAATATTATTACTATCAGCTGTTTTGTTCATCCTACATCTACTGAACATCAAATCCAGCAAAGGAACAGATTCGGAAGATGTTCGTATTTGGGATTAAAAATCAATTGGAAGCGAGAGTTGTTACTCAATTTTTGTCTCCTTGACATCAGGTGCGCTCCATTGATTGTATTTATTTTTGGCAATCGACACAATGCGACAAGCAGAAGGCAGCGCAGTCCCTTCATTGGTCCGTACATCGTCTTGTTGAGTTCTTCCCACACTTACCATTGCAGAACTCGTCCGAGATTTATACACTTTCACAAAGTCACAACTAAAAAAGCAATCCCCTGTGCGCAGAGAAATGTACTCTCCGTAAGTATAAGGTTCGGGGTCACTCCATTGAATAAGTAATTCATTGTCAAGATAGGCTTCAATGAGTCCCGATTTTGGATTGTAGGTAACTTTGAAGTCATAATCTGTATTGGCTTCAATTGCACAAGACTGGACGGCCTTCCGACTGAATCGGTTGTTATAGACTTTATAAATTTCAACCTGTTTAGAGTCCACTCGATAATACACAAAATAAGAATTACCTCGATTTGTAGCACTTGGATCATCTGCAAAAAAATGCAAGCCCGCACGCCTATTCTGACTGTCTCCTCCAATTTTCCCCCACCAATGATATAAATAACTGTGATAGTCTCGCTGCATCAAAGACGCATATAGATTCGTATTACTTTGGTCTTGCCGACCTTGATACAAGCGATTGCCGTATGCCGACCAAAGTCCCTCAGCAGGAGTCCAATGTGACGCTAATTTTGCTCCTTCAAATTCATCATTGAAAAAACCATTGTAAAAATTCCCTTCCCAATGTTCCCCTTTTTTTTCCAATACTTGATAGAACATTCCCGACCAACCTACATCACATTTGTCTTTATCTTCAAACTGAATGGTAAAATCACTCGTATAATTATTGGCGATATCCAAAATGTTAGACGCAGGACTACAGTTTTCATGAACCGCCTTTGGTAAAGTACTCTGATAGTCTAATACTGCAATATTGTCTTTGGGGCAAGCCATAAATTTATCCTCCAATAAGTCCCACAACTCCTGATGTCCATTGTCGTAGCCCAATGCCCAAATCCCGACACCTCCCAATCTTCGACTGTTCACGATGTCGTACTTTTTCGACAAACTCTCCACATCATCGTACCAAAGTTGACGAGTCGTTTTACCACGTTTGAAGGTGAAATAAGGCGTTTGACTTTGGGGATGCCAAGTTCGATTAGTTTCATTTCCTTTGAGGAGTTTTTTGATTTGGGTATAGACTCTTGCCTTTCCTTTTGTATTTGTTTGACGTTTGGAAGGTATTTGACTGCTATAAATTTTCCACTCATAGCCATAATAGGGGAGTGCCAATATGAGTTTTGAGGCTGCAATGTCTTTTTTCAGATAGTTGTAAATGCTTCGATTGATAGATGTATTGTACCAACGAGAATCGTGATCTATAGGCGCAACAGGACCAGCTATTTTTGCAGATTTGTAGTGATAGTCATAGCCCATAATGATGAAAGCATCAATATAGGGGTCTAATTCTGAAAGCAAAAAAACACCATTCCAATCTACGGCAGGAATCGCCATCGAAATGCTGATTTTTTTTCCTTGCAGTCCATTTTTCAGGCGTTTGGAGAGATCGCTGCAAAATTTGACCAAGTTCTTGGATTGGTTTTTGGGAATCGCTTCAAAATCAATATTAACCCCATCCGCATCCCTCAATTTGAGAAGACGAATGAGATTATTGGCCAGCCTTTCCCATGCCCTAGGGTTGGAGAGAAAGGTGCTATGATTGCTAAAGTTTTTTACACAAAGTTCTACTCTTGCGCCCGCTTTTTTTGCCAAATCAATTGAAGGATTCGTTTTCCAATGGTGAATACTTTTGTAGTCTCCCGTAGTTGGATTCAAATCATAGCAGAAGTAAATAAACGTAGATAGCAAAGAGTAGTCATAAGTCTTGTAATATTTATCCATCCAATACGGATGATAACCATACACTTGTTTTTCGAGACGACATCCTTCGGGGCGAGCAGCACCTTTAGCAATGTTTACTTCTGGCTCACCAAAGAGTGTCTGATTGACACTGTCAAGGTCTTCAAACTGTTCAAAAAACAATGCCTGTTCGGCCGAAATAGAAGAAAACGGCTCTTTTGAGCTTTGGGCTAAAACTTCGGCATTGAGGGCTATCAAAAATAAAAATGAAACAAAAAGCGTTTTTACCATGGTCTGTTGTAATCAAATATAAAAGTTCGGCATTTTTTCAATTCCATCCATCCAATCTTCTTATTGAACCTGAGCCGCTGCAATATTTTTACAAAACTATGATGTTTCTCACGCAATAGAAGTTTAATTTTTGGGAAGTCAGCACAATTATTGAAGCTTGAATAAATTAGGCCAAGGGAAGCGAGAATAGGAGTGAGAGGCATAATAACCTGATAATCAGAAAATATATTTATAGAAAAGAGAAACCTCGCTTTTCGCATCCAAGGTCTATAATAAAATAAATGAATTTGGTTCAAACCGCATCTATGAAACATCACTTTTTTATCTGTTGTTGTATTTTATTTATGAGTGGCTCTTTGTCTGCACAGGGCTTTGCAGAAGAGCAGTGGACGGCAACTTTTAGTAATTACGTTCACAGTGATATAAAAAGTATGCTGAAAACCTCCAACAATGATTTTGTGGTAGTTGGCACTACTCAATCCTTGGCAATGAAGGGACCCGATATTTGGATGGGCAAAATTTCCAATACGCTTCGATTGCAGTGGCACAAAACATTTAGAGATGATAACGATTTTGTGGTCAACAAAATTGTACAAACTTTGGACGGCAATTATGCCATATTGGTGTCCGTTTATGGGCAGCAAAGAGAAAGTTGTAGGTCGTATGTATTGAAAACCGATCAGTCGGGACGCTTGCTTTGGGACAAACACCACGCTACTCATATTTGGGTTGAAGCGGTGGATATGATAGCAACTACAGATGGCGGTTTCTTGATGGCAGGTCATGTCAAATCCAATCCCAACTCTCCTTTTTATTATGCGTGGATAGCCAAACTAAACAGTCAGGGAATCATGGAATGGAACACTCCTTTCGACTTGTTTGACATGGCGAGTTTTGAATCTTTGATTGAAGTCAAAGATGGTTTTATATTGCAAGGTAATATGGGAGTTGAAAGCAATCCAAATAATATGGATGCCTGGCTGGTAAAAATCAATCATACAGGCGACCCGATTTGGGAAAAAACCTATGGTAGCTATGGGAAAGATGAGGCATTTCATGTCATTGCAACAAGAGACGGAGGATATGCTTTTTGTGGTTCTACCAACTCTACGGGGCAAGGACAAAAAGATGCTTGGTTGGTGAAAACGGATGCTAACGGAGAACTTCAATGGGAAAGAACTCACGGCACTTACGCTAATGAATATGCCAAATGTTTGGTGCAAATGAGTGATAACAGCTTTGTGTTTACAGGAGCGACCCAAAATTCCTTTAATAACAGCATGGACGCATGGACTGTTTGGACAGACGAACAGGGCGAAAAATTGGGAGAACAGTTTTTTGGTGGAAAAGGCAATGATGAGGCTTATGATCTGGTTTTGGCAAAAAAAGACGAATTGGTGATGGCAGGCTATACGACTTCTCGAACCAATAGTTACTACCACGAACCCTTCATGGTCAATTACAAGCTACGCTTCAGTGTCGAGATGGCGCAGGAGGATGTAGGCATTGATCATGCGCCAACTTCTGTGGCTGATTCCAACAATTATGCTTCTAATCAGGAAAGACATTCCCTTCTGAATCCTGCTTTTCAAAAAATACCGACCAAAAAAATTACCACTCCCTCTGCGGTAAGTGCTTCATTGAAGTACAAAATCGAGTCGGATAAAGATGTGCCTCTTTCGAGGCCTGCTGCTCCTATGTTTACCTACAAAGTTCCCAACTTACACCTTTTGGCCATTGGAACGAATCCGCCCGACTTGGAATACACCGAAAAAGATGCCATAGATTTTGCACAGATGTTTAAGAATCAAGGAAATCAATTGGGTGCAGGAAACAAACTGTTTAATTTTGTGCAGACCGAAAAACTCATAGGAGAGGGGGCAAGTATTAAAAACATTGAAGCGGCTATCGAAGGCTTGCATCAAAAAGCAGTGGAAGGTTACATCAGCCCCAATGATGTGATTATTATCTTTATTTCAGCGCATGGGTTTTTGTATCAAAACAAACTGAGAATTCAAGCAAGTGACTACGACTATCGCAGCCCTCGCACGACTTCTATTGACTACGATGGTTTGTTGAAAGACTTGGATTTGATTGACTGTAAAAAAATCTTATTCATAGATGCTTGCCACAGTGCAAGCCCCAATGCAGATTATGCAGCTAAAGCAAGCGTGAGTGTGGTGAACAATGCTATCAAAAAAATATCTATGACCAAGAATGGCTTGGCCGTAATCACTTCAAGCGATGTGGAAGAGCAGTCTTACGAAGATCGCAATGCCAAAAATGGTTTTTTCACCAAAGCACTTTTAGAAGGGTTGAAGGGCTTTGCCGACTACGATAAAAACGACATTATCAGCCTCACTGAACTTTATACTTTTGTTCAACATCGAGTCCCTGTTATCGTGGGCAAACATACCAAACAACGTCAAAACCCTAAAATGGTCCGAAACGATTTAGGCGATTTGCCGATTTTTGTGGTGAAGTGAATTGTTGAGGATGGCGTAATTCAATCTCATAATTTCCTCACAATATCCCCTTTCCGAATCGTTCCGCCCTTCACGACTTTTGCATTGATTCCTCTCAAATGTAGCTTTTTCCCTATGGGTGAGTTGACAAATTTCATTGAATCTATTCCAAAATACTGGGCAAACTTTTTGCAGCCATTGTGTGGCTGTGCGGTTACTTCAATAATGGCCGAACCTATGGACAACTGTGTACCCGTTGGCAGGTTTTCGGTGCTGAGATTGAGGTCTATATAAAGTTGGTCACCAGCCCATTTCCATCTATCTTTTGTTTGAGCAATAAGGGCAATTGCACGGGCATTCATTATGTTGAGCTGCATATCTGGATGTGGAGATTTATCAGGTGTGCGAGAACTCGGTCGTCTGCTCCAGTTATCCCCTAAAAGTCCTTTGGACAAGTCTATCGTTGCTTCCTCCAATACTTTACGGATTCCCATATCTGGGCGGCAAACAATCATTTCTAACCTACCTTCGTCTTTTGGAGATGCTTGTATATGAGCTAAACCCATTTCTAATTCTTGAAGCGAAAGGTGCTTTACATCGGTGGGGGGGCTGTGCATAAGGATATGATTTTAGTAAATACTTTGAAAACACGGGGTTGAAAAGGATTGTTTTACCAACATCTATCCACACCTTTTTCACAAAAAAATGTGCGTAACCCTCCAAAATTTCTCCTTATCCACACTCTTTTGCACAATCCATAATATGGATGTGAATAAAGGTGGAAAAGTACTTCAATCCTTGATTTAAAAATAAGAGACTCAAATGAAGTGTGTATGAAAA
>JAUHXA010000154.1 GCA_030427245.1 Bacteroidia bacterium
ATTCATTTCAAAAACAAAAATTGTGATGTCTTTGCAGCCCCTTTCGATGTACGCTTGCCACTACCCAAAAATAAAGTCAAAGGCAATAAGATTGATACTGTGGTACAACCTGATTTGTGTGTGGTTTGTGATGCTGATAAATTGGATAAACAAGGTTGTGTAGGCGCACCTGATTTGGTCATTGAAATTCTATCACCAGGCAACTCGAAAAAGGAAATGAAAGACAAATTTGAGTTGTATCAAGAAGCAGGTGTTTTAGAGTATTGGGTCATTGACCCTGAACACAATATTGCTTTTGCCTATTATTTAGATATTGCGACTCAAAAATATACAGGTGCAATTACTCCTTTAACAGATGATGAAGTATTGAATTCCAAGGTGTTTGAGGGTTTAGAGATTACCTTGCAGGAGGTATTTCCAAAAGAATCAATCTAAAACCTCCCTCACCATCCCTTCATCAATCTTAGGAGTTCCACCCCGAAAAGTCGCCACCAAAGCCCCTGTTGCACAAGCAAACTCTAAACAATCTTGCGGAGCTTTACCCGCCAGTTTTTGACTCAAAAACCCCGCTAAAAAAGCATCTCCACTTCCGATTGTATCTGCTACATCCACCTCTATACCAGCACATTCATAAAAACCACTGTCGTCTAAAAAAGCCGCGCCCTCTGCGCCTTTGGTGAGGCAAATAGATTGGAGGTCAAACTGCTCTTTCAACCATTGCATAGCCTTCAATTCGCCATCATAGGCATCGTACCATTCTGCAATTGTTTCCAATTCCTCCTCATTCATTTTCACCATATCCGCCTCTTGCAGTAGCTCCTCCAACACCTCTTGTGAATAATGAGGAACTCTCAAATTGACATCAAACACCACCATTTGTGCTACTTCCAACAATTCCAGCAAAGTATTTTTTGAAGTCTCGCTTCTCGCAATCAAACTACCATGCACGAATACTTTCGCCTGTTGCACAAGTTGAATCAAATCTGCTGTTACTTCAATAAAATCATAGGCAACAGGCTGAATAATGTCGTATCGAACATTCGTCGGGTCGCTCATGTCTACATCTACGATTCCTGTATGGTGAGCCGAATCTTTTTGAATGGTATTCGTTGCTAAGCCTTTTCGTTGCAAAAACGAAATCAAAGCCTCTCCAAAACCATCCTTCCCAACTCGGCTAATCATTCCCGATGATACACCCAAATTGTTGAGTTGAATCGCCACATTCATAGGTGCGCCCCCTTCGACTTTACCCATAGGCAAAAGGTCGAAAAGCACTTCTCCAAAACACATTACCGTTTTATTGTTCATTATTCCTTAATCATTTTTTTCTCTATATCTTCCAAAGATACTCCTTTCGTTTCGGGCATCATGAAAATGACGAACAACAATTGAAGTACCATGAAACCTGCAAAGAAAGCATACACTTGCCACGGCTCAAAAGTGTTCATCACCACTGAACCAAACAAAGTTATCAAAGCTGCAAAAACCCAATGTGTTCCTGTGCCAAAAGATTGACCTGTGGCACGTACATTGTTGGGGAAAATTTCGGAAATAAACACCCATATTACCGCCCCTTGTCCAATTGCATGTGAGGCAATGAACATCAAAATAAAGGTGAGTGTGAACGTGGGAGCAGCACCAGAATAGAAGCCGTAGGATACCATGCTCAAACTAATGATATAACCAATTGAACCTATAAGCATCAGTTGTTTTCGTCCAGAACGGTCTATCAGATACATTCCCAACATCGTAAAAATAAGATTGACTCCTCCAATGGAAATCGAACTCAACAGCGAATCTTGTGAAGCAAATCCGGCATTTTCGAGAATTTCGGCAGCATAGTACAAGACAAAATTGATGCCCGACAATTGATTGAAAAACGCCAACAAAAAAGCAAGCGTCAAGGGAAGGCTGTACTTTTTGGTGAAAACGTTGATTTTTTCGTTGTTTGCGACCAAATCCTGTTTAATTTCCACCAACATTTCCTGTGCTTTTTCTAAACCAAAAATTTGGGTCAAAACGGCTTTGCCTTCCACATCGTCTTTTTTCTGTAAAATCAACCAACGTGGACTGTTCGGTACTTTTGCTACCATCAAAACATACATCAAGGCTGGTAATCCTTCAATAGCCAACATGATTCGCCATCCATTTACGCCGATGATAGAAGTCATGTCTGCCAGATAATTATTTGCAACATAAGCAATTCCCGCATTGGAAATAAAAGCTATGAAAATCCCCAAAACGATGTTGAACTGATACAATGCCACCAAACGACCTCTTCTTTCGGCTGATGAAATTTCGGAAATGTAAATCGGTGCGGCTACCGAAGAAGCACCGACTCCCAAGCCACCTATAAATCGGAAAAAGGAGAATAGATAAGGGTCGGTCGAAAATCCAGAGCCAACTGCGGATACAAAATACAGAACCCCAATCCAAAAGAGCGTTTTTTTTCTACCGAATTTGTCACAAGGAACCCCACCAAATATTGCCCCTATGACCGTTCCCCATAGTGCCATAGACATGATAAAGGTGCCATGAAACCACGGTGAAGTTTGCCACAATTCTTTGATAGGGAGGTTTGCACCAGAAATAACCACCGTATCGAAGCCAAATAAAAAGCCCGCCAACGCAACGGTGATGGACCAAAAGAAGGTTTTGTTGTTTTTTTGCATCTAAGTAAGGTTTGTTCGGCAATTGATTGATATTAGTAATATGCTAAGATAGGAATAGTTATTCAAAAATCAATTAAGTAATTGCGTAATTACAAATAAGACAATCAATCATCCTGTTTTATACTCTATCTCTCATTTCCTTCATCTAAATCCATTACCTACTATTGAAGCGGGAAAACAATGCTCCCATCTTTTTGGAGAAATTTTTATTACCTGTAGTTTCCCTTATAAAGGGCAGAAGCTTACTTCACAGTCTCTCAATTCTTTAACTCTAAACTTCCAAAGCCTTTTTTCAATGACTAACTAAATTTTTAAGGAATCATAGCTTATATTTCTCTACCACAAACTGCGAAAAACACGTGCCTCTTGTATGTTCACAAATATTTGATTGACTGCATATAATACATCAAAAAACCATTATTAATCTTGCTTAACAGCCATCAAGATTCTCCTGTTTTTTTGGAGTCTATGGCATATTTTATGCTTATTGTAAAAGCATAAAAACTTTATACAATGAAAACTTACAACAACAACTGTTTACTATTATTGATTTGCCTATCTATTTTTATCCATATCCACGCCCAAGAATTTGAACCAGAAGAATACACTTCAATTCGACACGAACAGGCTTCTTTTTATGAAGAAAACGAAGCCGAATCTTCGGATGTCATGCCCATTGATGCCTTTGAACAATTGAAAAGCTCGTTTGTCGCTGCATGTAGTGAAGAAGCGGAATGTGGAATGAAGAAGCAAGTATATGGCTATCATCCACATTGGATGGGAGCAGATACCTATCAACGATACGACTATTCTTTGCTGACTACTTTTTGTTATTTTGGCTACGACCTCAATCCTTATACGGGTGGCTATCGAGATATTCACCACTGGAAAACAACGCAATCGGTTGACTTGGCCAAAGCTGCGGGCAATCGTGTGGAATTGGCGGTTACGAATTTTGGAGGCACTAACAATGCCCGCTTTTTGAACAACAAAAACGCATGGACACGATTTGTGGATACTTTGGTAAAGCTATTAGATTATCGCAATGCAGATGGGGTAAACATTGATTTCGAGAATGTGCGAAAAGAACAAAAGGCTTCGCTCACCGAATTTATGAAGTATCTTTCCAAACGCTTGAAGACAGAACGACCAGGATCTTCGGTGACCATGGCAGTTCCTGGGTTAAATAATTATCAGATTTATGATGTAGCAGTATTGCAGGATGTGGTGGATGCTTTCGTTATTATGGGCTATGATTATCACTATTCTCGAAGTAAACACGCTGGACCTGTTGCACCATTGAAGGGTTATTTATCATTAGAATCAACCCTACGAAATTACATTTGTACAGGTGTCGACAAATCAAAACTGATTTTGGCTGTACCTTATTACGGTAGGGAGTGGCAAACAAAGAGTTATGGCGTTCCTTCTAATAGTATGGCTTATGTAAGCTCTCGTACTTTTGCCGAAATCAAATCAAAATACGAAGGTCAATATACCGAAAAATGGCACCATGAAAGCGCAACGCCTTACTTTGTCAGAGGTAAATCGGGCAGCTTCAAACAGTGTTGGTTTGACAGCAAACAAAGCATCGGTAGAAAATACGATTTGGCAATGCAGGAAGATATTGGCGGTGTGGGAATGTGGGCTTTGGGCTACGACAAAGGGCATACCGAGTTGTGGGATTTACTACAAGAGAAGTTTCAAGTTTGTGGAGAAGAAGCCAAAGCCTTGTTTGCATCTTCCAAAAAACAAACAACTAAAAACAAAAATGAACGACCTCCTTTATACAAGGTTTTGATTGATGCTTATCAGCGCTTTGTAGATTAATAAAGGGTGATTAGTGATGTTTTTTTATATCTATTGATTAGGCACAAAGAACAAACCAGCAGTGCATTGTTTTTTTGCGCTTCCAGACAAGCTGCCATTTACTAATCCCTACTCTTAACAAAAACCTGCCGCAACAATGTTCCTGTCATGGCACCCATACCACCCAATAATGAGCCCATCGAAACAGTCGTAGCTATCAAATGACCTTTTGATGGAAGAGTAAACAATTCGACCATCTTGTTGGTTAATACCGAGAACGTACTGAAATCTAAATACAGTATGGTAAACAACCAAAGTGTGCCAATGGCTGTAAATCCACTTGCAAATCCACTTGCCACATTATCAGAGGCGAATAGACTAACTACTGCTGCTACTACTACTACTATCCAAAAAGGCATAAATAATTGAGCAACACCCGAAAGTAAAGCAATAATAAAAGTAAGTTGAAAGAAGTTCGCCATTTTTTGAGCATATTTATGCAACAAGTTAAGTATTTTTGAGAAATTGTCGCCAATAATTGACAAATTTAGATGCAAATCTTTCTTATATGGCTACTTCCGATGATTTATTTAGACTCATAAAGTCTCTTAAACAGTCTGAAAAACGTTATTTCAAGATTTTTTCCTCTACACATGTAAAAGGAGAACAGAACAACTATGTCAAGTTGTTTGAGGCAATTGACAAACAGGAAGAATACGATGAAAAGGCTATTATCAAGAAGTTTAAGAGAGAGAAATTCACTAAGCAGTTTTCAGTAACCAAAAACTATCTATACAATTTTATCCTCAAAAGCCTTCGATCTTACTATTCAGGAAAAGGGGTGGATTCAAAAATCAATGAAGATTTAGAATCTGTTAAATTACTGAACTATAGAGGCTTTTATAAGCGAGCATTGAAGATTCTCAAAAAGACAAAACAGTTGGCTTGGGCGTATGAAAAATACTACAATCTACTCCCTATTTTGGAGTGGGAGTATGGTATTTATTCTGTTTTTTATTCAAACAATAAAATACAAGAATACAAAAAAAAATATTTAGCGGAACGTGCATACTTATTTGAATTAATCGAAAATGAGCATCAATACAGCTTGCTTGCTGATCAAGCTTATGATTTGTATCGAGAAAATATGGTGGTCAGAACAGAAAGTGAGTTGAATAAGTATGAAGCTATCATCAAGCATCCTTTACTTCAAGATGTTGAATTGGCATTGTCTTATGATGCAAAAAAGACGTTTTACAATATTTGGGCTTTATACCACACCATCAAAAAAGAATATTTATCTGCTTTTTCTTATGATAAAATGCAGTTGGAACTGCTGGAACAGAACCACAACATAAAAGAAGAAAAAATATTTTACTATCTCGAAATTTCACACAATCTTCTATACAACTGTTTGGAACTAAAACGCTATGAAGAGTTTATCGAAATCATGGAGAAGGTGAAAACTGTTTCTATAACAAAACAATATGCAGAAAAACTCAGTTTTCAAGACCATGCACAAATGTTTGACACCATACATGGTTTGTTTATGGACTATCATTTTGAGCTTCGACAATTCGACAAAGCTTTAGAAATCGTTCCACACATCAGAAAAGGATTAAAAAAGTATCGCACCGCTTTGGAGGATGAAACCAAAATACACTTATACTTTAAGGTGAGCAAATTGCTTTTTTATATGGGAGATTGGGAAGAATCACTTGAATGGCTGACAAAAATCGACT
>JAUHXA010000075.1 GCA_030427245.1 Bacteroidia bacterium
ACTCCTTCCAACCCAAAAGCGATTCTTCAACCAAGACCTCTGTTGTCAAACTATCAGTTAAGCCTTGTGTAGCTATTTTGGTGAATTGCTGTTGATTGTAAGCAATTCCTCCACCTGTTCCACCCAGCGTATAAGAAGGGCGAATCACACAGGGAAAGCCCAATATTTCCACCGCTTTTTGGGCATCTTCAATCGTATTGACTGTAAAAGATTTGGCTACCTCCAATCCGATTTCTTGAGCAATCACCTTGAACGTTTCCCGACTTTCGGCACGTTCAATCACTTCAACAGATGCGCCAATCAACTCCACATCAAAACGTGCCAAAATGCCTTGTTCCGACAATTCAGTTGCCAAGTTCAATGCCGTCTGTCCACCCAAAGTCGCCAACAATGCATCGGGGCGTTCCTTGTCAATGATAGTCGTCAAAACTTCCACATCCAAAGGTTCGATGTAAATATGGTCGGCAGTTGCAGGGTCGGTCATAATCGTTGCAGGATTGGAGTTGACCAATACGATTTCATAACCTTCTTCCTTCAATGCTCGACAGGCTTGTGTGCCAGAATAGTCAAATTCGCAGGCTTGTCCGATGACAATGGGACCTGCACCAATAATTAGGATTTTATGTAAATCGGTTCGTTTCATGGAGATTTTATGATTTATGTATTGTTTTTTTTGAACAGGAACGGCTAGATGGAAAGGAACTCCACAGTTTCTTGATTTTATGTCTGACTCATATTTGAAAGTAAGAAGCTCCGACCCTTCTTTTTTTGCGTTAAGCAATCAAGTCAGGTTCCCGAGGTCTCGGGACAAGCTTTGATTTTTGGTTCTTTTCATCAAGTTGAGCGCAAGCAAAATCCCGATGCAATCGGGGGAAAAGAACAGGTAAAGTACCTACGTCAATACAAGAAAATAGAGGAACGCCGCAAAGTCGGCTACACCAAAACCACTCTTTTCTTCTTCAAGAATAATTTCCCTTTCAGCCCATTTTTCCCCTTAAACTCCTCCATCATTCCCACAAAATCCTCAAACAAATAACGAGAATCCAAGGGACCTGGAGCCGCTTCAGGATGGTACTGAACCGAAAAAGCAGGATATTCTGTATGCCGAATTCCTGCTATCGTATTGTCTAATAAATTGATGTGCGTTACCGTCACCTTGTTTTCATCGAAGGAATTGGGCGCAATCACATAATTGTGGTTTTGTGAGGTAATTTCCACCGCTTGCGTTTGTAGGTTTTTGATGGGGTGATTGATGCCATGATGCCCAAATTTGAGTTTTTCGATTTTCGCACCCAGAGCCAAGCCCAAAATTTGATGTCCCAAACAAATGCCAAAAATGGGCAACTTACCCACCAATTGACGCACCGTTTTTACCAAGTCTTGCAAATCTCTTGGGTCGCCTGGTCCATTGGAAAGCAATACGCCATCGAAGTTTTGTGATAAAATTTCATCCACTTTTGCATTGAAGGGAAAAACGGTGTAACTGCAATCGTGTTGTTGTAAAATTCTCAAAATGTTTTGTTTGGCACCGCCATCAATGACCGCTACTCTGAGAGATTTTTGTGTGCCGATGTGTTGGTAGGTATTGGAGCAAGTCACTTCTGCCACCAAATCTAAATCTTTCACTAAATTGGTCGCTTTCAGATGGGTTATCAACTGCTCAGCAGGTGCATCAGAGGTGGTTAAAATGGCTTTGGCTACACCGAATTGGCGTAAATATTTGGTAATTGCTCTTGTATCGAAACCTTCAACGCCTATGACTTGATGGGCTTCAAGGTATTGTTTTAGGGTTTGGGTGCTGCGCCAATTGGAGGGGAAATCTATATATTCTTTGACCAATAAGGCTTTGACGTGAATTTCTTTGGATTCGACATCTTCTTCGTTGATGCCATAATTGCCCATCATGGGGTAGGTCATTACGACCATTTGTCCTCGATAAGAAGGGTCGGTTAGTACTTCTTGATAGCCTACCATTGCCGTATTGAAGACGACTTCGGCAGTGCAATTTTCGCCTTGTGCAAATACTCTGCCGTAGAAGATTTTGCCGTCTGGAAATATTAATCTTGCGGTCATTGTGTTTGATGTTAAAGCGTTTGTATTTAGGCGTTTGTGTTCGTGTTCGTGTTCGTGTTCGTGTTTTCGTTTGTGTGGAGACACTTCACTTCAATGGAGAAACGTCTCTACGTGTTCGTATGTATTTATTAATTGTCAATTGTGAATTTTTCAAGTAATTTTATATAAATGTCAATTCCTGTTTTAATTTCGTCTAAGTAAATAAACTCATTTGCTGTATGGGATCTTTCGGATTTTCCTGGCCCCATTTTGATGCTGTTGAAGGGCATCAATGCTTGGTCGGAAAGTGTGGGAGAACCAAAATGTTGCAAATCCATTTTTTTACCCGCTTTCACAATCGGATGCTTCAAAGAAATACCCGACGAATTGAGCCGCAAAGAACGAGTCGTCACCTGACTTTCCAAGTAGTCGTCCAACATCCCCAAAATCATTGCATTGTTGTAAAATTCATTCGAGCGTACATCCACCACAAAAGAACATCGGTCGGGAACGACATTGTGTTGATAACCTGCATTGATTTGAGTAACAGATAGTTTCACTGCTCCCAATAGATTGGATTTTTCGGGAAACTCAAATTGTTGGATGCGCTCAATGTCTTTCAAGGCTTTGTAAATCGCATTTTCGCCTTCTTCTCTTGCTGCGTGTCCTGCCACACCTACCGACATACAATCTAAGACCATCAATCCTTTTTCAGCGACTGCCATTCGCATTTGTGTAGGTTCGCCCACAATTGCCAAGTCAATTTTTCCCAATTCGTCGAGTATGCTTGCAACTCCATTTTGTCCTGAAATCTCTTCCTCTGCTGATGCTGCAAAAATCAAATTGAAGGGCAAGTTGGATTTGTCATTGAAGTGAAGAAACGTTGCCAATAGACTCACCAAAGCTCCTCCTGCATCGTTGCTGCCCAAACCATGCAATTTCCCACCTTCAAGCAGGGGATTGAAAGGGTCTAAAGTCCAGGCTTCTACAGGTTTGACCGTATCTAAGTGTGAATTGAGTAGAATGGTGTATTTTTCTTCTTCAAAATACCGATTCTTTGTCCAAACATTGTTGCCTTTTCGGTTGGTTTTCAAACCTCTCGAAGTCAAAAAGTATTCCATCAAATCGGCTACTCTGTCCTCATTTCTACTGAAAGAAGGAGTAGAAATCAGTTGCTTCAATAATTCAATTGCCTCTTGCTTCAATGTAGGAGAGGCGATACTTTTGTGACTATATGTATAGGTCATAAGTAGCAAATCAAAATTAAAAACTCATTTGATAAAAACAAATTTTTGTAAAACTTCAATTGTCAAATTACTTAAAATTGTTAGACTTTTACGGCTGCAAAAACAAAATGTTTACTATAAAATTTACTGCCGTTGTAGCCATCTGTCAAAAAGACCTCAAATCCAATATTTTCGAGTAGTTGAACGACTTCGTTTATATTGAAGAATTGCAGGCGGTGTATCTCGTTGCTTTTTTGGTACAATTCACCTATTTTGTGAAATGCAGTAAATTTTTTTGTAAAGGTAGCTTTTTTTAAGTTTTCTTCTCGTTCTGTTAATACAAACCAGTTTTCATCTTCACGAATACGGTTTTTGGGATTTTCGGGGCCGAGTCGTTTTCCCTCTTCTTGAATATCAAAAAGCAGTACGCCTCCATGTTCTAAAGCCTGATAAATTTTTGGAAAAAGAAGTTCCAAATTTTTCAATCCTGGTGCGTCTTCAAAATAATAATTTAATACTTCGCCTATACATGCTACCCCTACGCAAGGTGGAAATTCGTAATCATAGATAGACTGAACGACAAATTGGGCGTTGGGAACATTTTTTTCTGCCATGTTGATGAATTCGGCAGAGTAATCTACTCCAATAACATCGTATTCATGCTGGGCTACAATTTCGGCGAGGATGCCACTGCCACATCCCAAATCAATAACACTGCCTTGATGAATGTTCTGCTCATCAAGTAATCGGAGTAAGTGTTGGGCAGCATTTTGAGTGATGTAACCAAAACGTTCATGGTGTACTCTCACCAATGCTTCTGCTTGATATAAATCTTGCGACATGGTTTTTTAATTTTTCTTTTTTACTAAACACTTCAAATTTGTAAGGTCGTTCTGTTGTAAATCCGTTCTCCTATGAAACCTCTATAAAATCTGGAGTCTTCTAAAAAGAACAGCTTGGCTGAAAGTTTGCAGCTATCAGGAACTATTTGGTCACCAAAAGGAATCACATAATATACAGGTTTTTGGTGACAATTGGCTTCTATCCAATCTTGTGATTTTTGGACTTCTTCTTGTATTTCCTCCTCCTTTAAGACGGAAATGCAGGTATGTGTCCATCCATGATTTTCTATTCTGACATAAGGATTGGCAGCCAATTCAGATAGTTGGTTTTTTGTAAGGGTTTGGGCGCAACGAGGAAGCTGTTCCATCGTCATTTTCAGTCCTATTTGTTGAGCAATGTTTTGGAGTAGTTTTTTTCTTTCTTCTTCTGTTTTTAATTGTCGAAGTTGGTGTTTGAGTATTTGTCGAAGCCTGTATTTGTCATTTATTTCTTTGATGAAATATGTTTTTCCACTCCATTTAAGAGATGCTGTTTGGGGTATATTTTCGAGCAAATAATTCAAATAAGAAAAATAATAAGCCTGTTGATTTTCTATGTAATAAGGATTGATAAACAAACTGACATGGTGTTGGTGTTTAGCAGCCAACAAAGCAGCATCTCCACCTCCAATGCACGCATCGTCTATCGTCAATACTTCTCCTTTCCCTTCTGCAATGGCTTCGTCAATATCTATAAATTTTGCAGGGCGATTTTTCAGGTATTCTTCAAATTGGTCAAAATCTAAAAAGATTCTTTGGCTAAAGTTGAACGCATCTGCCTTTTTGTTTTTCACCACTCCGTGCATACAGTATATTAAAGTTTCATTCATGTTTTTTGTGCTGTCTTTATACAATGTTTTATCAAGTTTAAATTCTAAAACTCGGGTATTTGAACAGACATATTGCGATTTTTCAACTTACTCAAAAGGCGAACATACACATCTGCTACTCGGTCAATGCTGTAATCTTCAAGAATGGTATTTCGTGCATTTTCAGAAAGCCAATTGTGTTGAGCTTGATGTTTGATAAACCATTTGATTCCTTCAAGCAGCGAATCTGTATTTTCGGACTTGAAAAAAAAGCCATTTTCGCCAGCATTGATGGGCTGTTGATGTCCTTCAATATCGGAAACCAAAGCAGGCAGTCCACAAGACATGGCTTCTAAGAGCGAGTTGGACATTCCTTCGCTGCGTGAAGCAGACACATAAACGTCTGCTGCTTGTAGGAAGGGCAGAATGTTGGTCGTAGGTTTGAACCAGTGAATATGGGTACTGCTTGGAGGAATGGTAAAAGAATATCCCTTTGCAAAACGACTGTCGAAATCTCCTACCAATACCAAGTTGACCGATTCTACTTTGGAGAAAGCTTCTACCAATAAATCTACTCTTTTGACGAAGGAAAAACGCCCTGTAAATACAAAAGTCAATTTACCATCAATGCCCAATTTTTTTCGGATGGCTTTTTTATGATTTTCAGTGGCAGCAGGCACAAAATAATGTGCGGGTACTCCGTTGGTTCGTGAAACCAATTTCTCTTGAGGAATACCTTTTCCTACTAAGTCTCTCTTAATCTTTGCATTGAGGCAGATGATATAATCCACCCTCATGAATTTCTTCAATCTTTCTTCGTTGTGAATAAAATTGGAGAAACTGTCAACCGAAGGAATTTTAAAAGAAATTTTGCAGTCAAATTGATTTTTTAAATATTGAATAAACTCCAATAGTTCTTCTGTCCACTGTTCAGAAAAGCCCATGAAACAGACTGCAAATTCTTCGCCTTCCTGTCCGATGTATTTAGCCATTTCTTTGTAAGATTCATTTCCAAGACCATTGAATCTTCTGATTTGGTAGCTTGTGTTCAGTTCTTCCCCTTGATTAGCCGTTATGGTAAAGACTTCGACTGCAGAAATCTTCTGTTGAAGGGAGGCTGAAAGATAAGCAGTGCTGTTTTCCAGCCCTCCCATACTCGGAAAAAAGTAATCGGTGATGATGTAAAATTTCATACATTTTCTCGCAAAGGTGTTTTTGAAATAATTATGCAAAAAGAATATGGGCTTCAGAATGAAAATGATAAACCATTTCACATAAAAAGCCAGCTATTTTTCTCGTACCCATACAGTTCGAAGTCGCTTTTATAGTATTCATATACCCTTTCTGCTAACTCCCAGTCATAAAAAGCCGCCAAAGGAATTTGCTGCACACTGCTCCGATTAATGGGCTTGAGGAAATCTGTCATCAAGGTTTTCGAGGCTTCAAGACGTTGCAGTACATATTTAAAATCTCGTTCAAAATGCTCAAAGTAGCCTACAAAATCATACGCAATCAAATCGGGTCGAAGTCCTGCCTGCATAGGACACCAATGATAATCCATCTTTCTGTCTTGTGTATGTAGCACATATTCTACAAAATCCCGAAAACTGACAGTTCCCCCTTTTCGACCACTCCGCTTTTCATAACCAAATTGATGTCGTATTTTGTCTTTAATCCCATTGTAAATTGCAGAAGGCGGATTCATTTCCTGCATCATACTGAACTTATAGCTTGCCAATAGACGGTCATAAGGATTGCGTACAAAACAAAAGCGGAACCAATTTGGAGAAGTCAAGACCGTAGCGGCTGTTTCTAAGTCCAAATCAGCCAGTTTTGGTACAAAAGATGCGCCCTTCCTATCTCTTGCATGAAGCCAAGGAAAAGGGCGCTCCAATATTGGATAGCCCTCCAAAACATGCAAACTAAGCTTGATGCGTGTACTTGCTATCTTGCCAAGTCCCACAAAAAAATACTGATGAGTAGGAGAAACCCAACTGCTTCTCGTTGGGTCTTGTCTATCCCACTCCATCAATTCGACCAATTGATTTTTTTCTATTATAGAACTCATCTAATATAGTACGCTAAGTTTTGTTGCAATTGATAAAAAATTATTCCTGTACCACAAGTTCTTTTTCTTTCATCATTGCAATGAAAGCCTCATGAAAATCTGTGTATTCATGATGATCACTGTGGTTTTCCAAATCCTTTAGATGAAACTCAAGAAACATCTCGGTTTCAGGCGTTTGGAATTTTTTGTGTAAATATCTAGCATTCTTAGTACCCTGTTCGGTTCTCCACTCCAATAGTTCTTCTCCCTCCAATACTTCATGCGGTAAGTGCAATACACAAGCCTCTCGGCACAAGACAATGCCATGATTTGCTTTGTGTAGGCGATAGCCTATATCAATGTCTTCATTGCCCCAAGTACCATCAAAATTTTCGTCAAACAAACCGATTTCGTGCAATGATTGGGTTTTAACAGAAAAATGTCCTCCCAAAAAGTAAGCCCACGGCACAGACAATTCTTCAATTTTATCGTTGTATTTTTGGAAAATATTTTCCCTCAAATCCCACACCCAATCTTTACCAGTTTCTATCAACTTTGCAATAGAGCTATCTGCGTCATTTGGATCGACCAAAGTCTTCAATTCCACCTCATTGGTTCCGCCTCCGTAACCGTAAATATAGCCCATCACTGCCACTTCATTTTCCCATTTTTCATGACAAAGAATGTGCTGTTCAAGGCAATCGCTTTTCACCACAATTCCAGAATCAATAAACAGGCAATAAGTTCCTTCCGACAACTTGATTCCCATATTTCGGGCTGCCCCTGGGCGATAACCATCATCAATTTGATAAGCATATCGGATGTTGATTTTATCTTCAAATGTTTTCACCATTTCAAAAGTATCATCAGAAGAACCATCATCTCCAATGACGACTTCATAATCCGATTTATCCATCGTTTGATCCACCAAGGAATTGAGGGTATGCTCCAAAAGTTGCCGCCGATTGTAGGTAGGAATGATAACAGAAATAAGAAACTTGCTCATAAGTACAAAATTTATGGGTTTAATAAATACAAATGAAACGTCCATGTCCATGATTAAATCATCGTTTTGAACGCAAAGAGAAATGATGCTTTAACTTGTTCTGACCTTCAAAAAAGAAAAATAAACAGATGAAATCATCGTTTTGAACTTCATTTAAAAAAGTATCCAGATTAAGAATCAGTGAGTTGATTTCTAATCTACAATACTACTCTATAATTAGCGTGACCTTAAGATTCAAAAGTGTGACCTAATTACATGAAAAAATAAAAATTTGTTTTTTAAGTATAATAATATTATTTGTATAAATTCATTGGAATCTATATTTTAGCTTTGAATCTGCCTTTATTTTTGTTTTTCTACCCGCCCAATATCCCCTATACGTACCTATACCTTTTACCAAGCTATAGCAAGCCATCCGCCAATCTCCCTTAAAAAGTTTGGGAAACACCTGACTGAGTTCATCGTTGAGTTCTGCTTTAAGCATTTTTGAAGATAAAAAATCATGAGTCGCCAAAAAATAGCCATGTCCTATTCCATAAGGATAGGCTCTTTTTATTAACTTTCTAAAAGCCACTTTTTTGAGTGGATTTGGATGTCTGACAATCAAATCCACTGAATAATAAAACTTATAGCCTTTCTTAATAGCACGAAAGACAAAATCTGTTTCGTCACCAGTTTGCCAAATAGTTTCAGCACCAACACCTAGTTTTTCATCAAAACGCAGGGTATCTACAACATTAGCTCGAATAAATATTCCACACGATACTGCCACACGATAAGCCTTCCAATAATCTACTTCTGCTGCTTGGTCGTCACCACAGTTTTTGAAGGCATTTTCGTCTTCTTCCAAATCAAAAATTCTGGTTATAAGACCTTGTCGCTGCGGATTTTGGTCAAAAAACTGAGCAACATTCCTTAATAATCCATTGGAATAAATACAATCATCGTCTGGAAATGCAACTAAATCTCCTTGAATATATTGAAGTGCTTTATTTCGAGCTCTCGATAAACCTCGTTTAGATTCCCGAAGATGTAAAATGGGAAAATGTTTTTGATAAGATTGAATTAAATCTACCAATCGATCATCCGTATTTTGATCTACTACAATTACTTCGAACTTGTTATAATTTTGAAGTAATAAAGATTCAAAAAAACTTTCTAACTCTTGAACTCGATTTAATGTAGGAAGTACTAAAGAAAATTCTATATTGTGATTCATTTTTTATAAAACAATTATTCAATATCTAAAATCAATGTAAAATACAACCATTTGCTTCTGCATGTGCTTTCATACTCGCAATTTCTTCACTACTAACCATATCGGATTTTTCTTCGACCCCCAATGCCCAAAATGCCTTGTCAACATCAGTATGCAGTAATCCTTGGCTTTGTGTAAAATTCTCAAGAGGATTTTCCAATCCCCATTTCAGACCTTCTCGGGCTACAAAAAAATCTTTATCCGTAGTATGCTCCCATTGACCAATATGTTTTGCAGCCCTATCTTCAGTTACCCTCCAACTGCGATATACATACTTGTAAAAAATATCTTTAAAATATTGATTGTAATCATGAAGAGCTGCTGTTTGGTCTCTTTTAAAAAATCCTCCAATCCGCTCTTTTTCCCCATAACCATTTTCTATACAGTACCGCCGAATAGTCGCCCATTCTGCATCCTCCAACCATTCTTTGGATGCCATAAAATCTTTGTCCGTCATATATTCAGCCATACCATCCATTGTTGGCTTGTTGTAGTAGTGAAACCCACAAACTCGAGGACCTGTAAATTTATCATGGACTTCAAATTCTAAATAAAAATCTGTGTTCAAACATTCTTGGACATACTCCCCGTTTATGATGTAAATGTCTGAATCCACCATAAAACAATGTTCAAAGTCTTTTTCTTTGGCAATTTCCAAACACCGCTTCCAAGTTTTGGTAAATGGCTCATCGCTCACATATACCACTTCATCTGGCTTCAATACTTTTACATTATGTTCCATGTATTTAGCCATTGTGCGTTCCGGTTTTTTGCGATGTCTAACCATCACAATGGTTCTTTCGTTTGTTCCCATATCGCTTCTATTAATTTGTATTTTTTATTCTTCAAGAAATTCTAAATAACTTAGGCTTTATCCAAAACCTCTCTTCTCACCTCCACCTCTTTTCTTGAGGGTTGGTTTTTGGTTAAATAAAAATTGCCCAATACCAATGTTTGAACATCCTCACGCTCAATGAAAACAGACAATACTTCTTCGGGCTTGTGGACAAGCGGCTGGCCTGCTACGTTTAGTGAGGTATTGCAGACCAAAGGAATGTCTGTCTTTTCGTAAAATCGCTGAATCACTTCCCAATAAATCCCATCTCGTTCTTTTTGCACAAAATGTGGACGGGTCGTAAAATCTACATGCACAACCGCAGGTACTTTTGCCTGCCATTCAGGGCGAATACTTGCTACCCCCAACATGTATCGGTGCAAACCTCGTTCGATAGAACCTTCCAAAACCATTTCTGCAGCTTCATCCAAAATACTTGGAGCAAGCGGTCGCCACATTTCCCGCCCTTTGATGACATTCAACCGCCCCAAAGTCTCTCGTTTTGAAGGATTTGCCATAAAACTACGCCGACCCAGCGCACGTGGACCAAACTCATCTTTCCCATTGAACCAAGCCACAATTTTATCAGCTTCCAAATCAGCCGCTACCCGTTCCACCAACTCCTTATCAGACAACCTTTGTGGAGACAAACCATGATTCGCAATTGCAACCCTGATTTCTTCGTCTGTATAGGCTCGACCAAAAGCAGGCGCATCCAATCTTGGAGGGGGTGTTTTTGGAGGATTCAATTGATAATTCAATGCCAATGCTGCTCCAATACTGCAACCTGCATCATTGGCAGCGGGAAAAACATATAGATTTTCAAAAATATTTTGACGACTTAAATAGGCGTTCATACTGCAATTGAGGGCGCATCCTCCACTCAACACCAGATTTTTTTCGCCCGTCAATTTTTTCACCCGTTCCGCCAATCCATGGCAAATTCGCTCCAATTTGTGTTGAACACTTGCCGCTAAATCTACATAGTTCAAGATGGTATAAGCTGCCGAATCGTGCCAGTGTTGTTCATTGTAGGGATAGAAGTATTCTTCAAAATAATCTCGCCAAAAGCCCCACATCTTTCCTGCAAGAGGTGGTTTAGTGGCTTCTTCTACTCTTTTTTGTATGGAAGGAGGGAGCGTAAAAACTCCAGTATTCGCATCAAAAGAAAAGTCGATTTCTTGTCGAACATTTCCGAAGGGAGACAATCCCATCAATTTTCCTGGTCCTGAATGTCCAGTAGGCCCTCCTAAACCTGCCAAGTCTGCTGCCGAAGAATAAAAAACACCCAACGAATACACCATTGGATAGCTCTCAATCAGTTCAATTTGATTGCCCTTAGCATGATAGAGGGAAATAGATTCTCCTTCTCCACGTCCATCTACTACTAAAATAGCCGCACTCTCAAAACCACTCGTAAAATAAGTGACAGCCGCATGTGTATAATGGTGTTGGACAAAATGTATGGGCGGAGGATTCTTAAGTTCAGGCGGCAGTATAACATCCGTCAATTCATCTGATGAACTAATAATTGGTGAAAGAGGAATCCCGTTTTGAAGCTCAGGAAGCCATCCATAGGCAATGTAATCAATATCCGAAATCTGCGTGTTGGTATCTCGCAAACAAGCTCGAATAGCTTCTCTTGCACCTTCTCCAAGTGCGTAACGATTTCTCGAAAGTCTTTCTTGTTCAATCGCATACACAATCTTTCCGTCCTTTATCAAAGCAGCCGAACCATCATGTATCAAAGGGGTGTCGGTTCGACCAATAATTCCTAAAATAGTCATTGTTTTTTTATTTGTTTATATTGTTCGGTAATCAAGTTTGTTGACTTTTCCAATATTCTAACTCTACTTTTTAGAAGCTACTATTCCAATTATTTACAAATTATTCAATTCATTTATAAAACCCTCAATTCTACTATCTATTGAAGCAAGTTGGGAAAAGTATTCGGTATAAGCATTGTCCGCCATCTTATCATACTCTTCTAGGTTTTCAAGAATATTTTCGCAGGTTTCTGTAAAATTTTTCCCCATCCAATCAATGCTGATATACGTGTGATTTGGATGATAAATGTCGGGCCATGTCTCCAAATGAGACATATCTGGCTTAATGAGAATAGCCCCATAGATAATAGATTCAAAGTCCCGAAAACAAATCTCTCCCCAACCAAATGGACTAAGAACGGCTGCTATATCCTCCAACTCCTTGTAGTAAGCACCCATCTGTATGTATTCCGTATAGAAGTTATCTTTGTTTTTAGCAATTTTATCTATAAATAACTGTCTTTGATAATCAATACTCTTAAGGCGGCGACCTGCATAAAATCTAGCTTGAATTTTTTTCAGATTTCTTTTGGAGGGAAGGATTCTTTTTTTAGGAATTTCCCGAGGACGAAAAAGAAACCCATATTGAGGAAAATTAATGTAAGGAGTCAGTCGCTCCAACAGTCTCCTAGTCCGAAACGACATGGGAAAAGATCCAACTCCCAGATTCCAAAATATCCGCAACTTTTCCAATTGATTAGAATCCTCTATTCTTTCTCTTATGTCAGGATGAGTATCAATTACATTACATTTTTCATGGTAATAATCTGAAAAGAATTGTTGTCCATACATATCCTTAAAAAAGAGCGACCTATCCCTTACCAACTGACTTTTGTAATACAAATCAAACAAGTCAATCAACTCAAAATGAGCAGAATCTGCCCCATCACTGTCATCTATATAAATTACTTTCTCATAAATTTGGCGTAATTTTTCTAAGACTTCCCTATTTTCTTTCACATACTTAGATTTCTCTTTAAAATAGCGAGACAAAACAATGATTTTAGATTTGGGTCTTTTCAAAACCTTGTCCAAATCTTTTTCAAAATGAAATTCTTTGTAATGTTTGCTCAATACCAAAGGATACAAAGTATGCAGTATGCTCCTTACTTCGGGTCTATATAAAATTGTAATCATTTGATTATCGGTTGATTATCCAAGGAATGTAAAATATCAGAAAGTTTTTTCATAGAGAGGGCAGGCTCGCAAATATTGACAAACCCTTCTTGAACATTTTTTGATATTTGCTTCCGATAAACCTCATCCTCAATGTATTTTTTCAATACGGCTGCCAAACTTTCCACATCATTTGGCGGCACTAAATCTCCCATTTTTAGGGATTGTGTGTTCAATATCTCTCTTGCACCTCCAATGTTAGTCGCTACTACAGGAAGCCCTGCAAGCAAAGCCTCTATAAAAACCAGCCCTAAAGGTTCTGGCAGTTTGTTTGGATGCACAAACACATCTGCGGTCATCAACAAATCAAATACTTTTTTTTGATGACCAACAAACTCCACCTTATCTTCAATATTTAGCTCTTTGACTCTTTCGATATTTTGTTTCATATAGCGCTGTTCTCGTTCCATTTTTTGACCTCCAACTGCAATAAAACGAAAAGGGAGATGCGAGATGCGTCCCAAAGCCTCTACAATATCCGACAAGCCTTTGTAATCTACCATTCGACCAACATACATAAATGTCACCGTTTTTTCTAGTCCGCTTGACTTTGGTTTGAATTGAAGTTTGGACTTTTCGTATGGAGGATACAAATAATTTGTTTTAAGTGTGGGCCACAGTTCATTCACTTCTGCTTGAACATGACGACTCGTACAGATTGCAACATCGGGTATTCTATCTCTTAGCTGCTGATATACGGGCTGCCTCAAGCGAAAGCCAGAAGAATGAATCCACAATACGCTTTTTATTTCGCCATGTTTTTCGACGGGCCAAGCCACTACGTGATTGTCAATTTCATGACTTACTACGACATGACACTCGTATTTCTTCAAAATTTCCCACAGTTTTAGTCTTGTAGAAAAAAGTGTCCACGGTTTTGACTCTTCGGGTGAAGGCACCAATTCAACAATAGCTCCTCTTTTTTTCAACTCACGACTAAGTATCCCTTCATAACACAAAACAAAAACAGGCTCAATCTCAGGAGTAAATTCTTGATAGTCAAATAAATAAACTAAAAGTTTTTCAACTCCTCCATACCAATTGCCCGTGTGGAAATAAACGACTTTCATATTCTAAAAATGTAGTTCTACTTAATTTTTATGATTCTACTATTTAAAGCGTGTACTTTTGAGTAAAAAATGTGACCAATTTTAAAAAAAAACAGAAATTTTATTTTCATAGAACCAACTTCGTTCCTTTCAATTCCTCCACATCCAACCCCTCCGCCGAACAAATCACCACCTTCTCCACACCTTCCTTCAATGCCTCAAAACCCGTTGTCAATTTCGGAATCATCCCATCTTTCACAATTCCATTTTTTTGGTAGCCTCCAAACTCCTCCAATGACATCTGTGGAACAAAAGAATTGTCATCCTCCACATCCAGCAAAACCCCATTCTTCTCAAAGCAATACATCAAATTCACCTCATAGTGAATCGCCATTGCCTTCGCCAAACTTGCCGCAACCGTATCTGCATTTGTGTTCAACAATTGCCCGTGTTTATCATGCGTCAAAGGCGCAACAATTGGGCTGATATTCAGATTCAGCAGGTTCTTCAATTGCAGGTGATTCACTCCAATCACATCTCCCACAAAACCATAATCAATCGTTTGAACAGGTCTTTTCACCGCCCGAATCAAATTCAAATCCGCCCCCGTCAAACCCAAAGCATTGCAGTTCATTCCCTGCAATTTCGCTACAATTTGTTTGTTCACCCCCGCAAAAACCATCGTCACCACCTCCAACATTTCCGCACTCGTAATCCGACGACCACCCACCATTTGCGTTTCAACTCCCAACTTTTTGGCGATATCCGTTGCAGAACGCCCACCTCCATGCACCAAGATTTTCAAGCCCTTGATTGCTGCAAATTTTTGGAGAAAAGCCTCCAATTTTGCAGAGTCGTTGATGATGTTGCCACCGATTTTTAAGATGTTTAGTTGCTGCATTTTTTTATTTTTTGAACAGGAACTGGTAGATAAAAAAGAACTTTTCTTACTTGATTTTGAACAAAACAATTACTAAAAAATATAAGTCCATTACTAAATGTGCGTTCCTTTTCATCTACAAGTTCTTGTTCAAAAACTTAAACCATTATCCAGTGTGAGTTCCTTTCCATCTAGAAGTTCCCCGATGAAAAATCGGGGCAGGCTATGTTCAAAAAGACCAAGCCTCAAATCATCCCTTCCAACATCCCCTTCAAAACCGTCTGTACCGACACCACCCGATTCTTCGCCTGTTCCAAAACCAAGGAATTAGCACTATCAATCACATCATCTGCCACCACCACATTTCGACGAACAGGCAAACAGTGCATAAATTTTGCGTTGTTGGTCAAAGCCATTTTGTCAGCCGACACTGTCCAATCCAGTTCTTTGTGCAGCACCTTGCCGTAGTCACTATAAGAAGACCAGTTTTTGGCATACACAAAATCCGCTCCTTCAAAAGCCTTCGTTTGGTCATATTCCACTTTCACCCCATCCGAAAATTCACTTGCCAACTCATAACCCTTTGGGTGTGTTATCGTCAAGTCCACATCTGCCACTTTCATCCATTCCGTAAAGGAGTTCGCAACCGCTTGCGGCAATGCTTTGGGATGTGGTGCCCAAGTCAAAACAACTTTGGGTTTAGCTGTCGTTTTGTGTTCTTCAATCGTGATTAAATCTGCGAAAGATTGCAGTGGATGACGAGTTGCAGACTCCAAACTCACAATCGGTACACCTGCATATTTCTGAAACTGCGATTGCACAAAATCTTGGTAATCTTTCGCTCTATCCTTAAAAGTCGCAAAAGACCGAATCCCGATAATGTCGCAATATCCTCCAATTACCGCTGCCGCATCTTTGATATGCTCCGCTTTATCACCATCCATAATCACCCCATCCTCCGTTTCGATTTTCCAACCATCTTCGTTGATATTCAAAACAATGGCATTTAATCCCAGATTCTGCGCTGCCTTTTGGGTACTCAATCGGGTTCGCAAACTTGGATTGAAAAATATCAAACCGAGTGTCCGACCAAATCCCAAATTGGTGTCGGCAAAAGGGCTGCGCTTGACTTCAAAAGCGGATTGAAGCAAGTTTTGAAGATTCGGAACGTCTTTTATGGAAGTGAAATGGTTCATACTATGGATGCTTTTTGATTCAGTTGTTTCTTGGTTGATGCTATGGATGTTGTTGATACTATTGGTTCTTGGTTGATGTTCTTTTTTCCTGTCATTCCGTAGGAATCTTGTGAGTAATTACTACAAAATGAATTTATTATCAATTATTTTTGATTATATCGAATTTCATTTTCTACTTCGGTTAAATTCGCCGACACCTGCAAGGTTCGGCGACATTTGTCCACACAAGCGTTCAATTCACCAATGAAGCCTCCAAAACTTTCGACAAAATCCCCACAAAAACATCTGCTTCTCGCTCTGTAATATTCAAAGGCGGCAATAAGCGCATCACATTCGGATTAGAAGCCGAACCTGTAAACAATTTTTCCCCAAAAAGCAATCGTTTACGCAAATCACCAATCGGATAATCAAACTCCAAACCAATCATCAAACCTTTTCCCCTGACTTCTTTTATCGCTTCAATCTCCTTCAATTGTGCCATCAAATACGCACCAACTTTTGCCGAATTTTCTACCAAATTTTCTTGTTCCATCACCTCCAAAACCGCCAATCCAGCCGCACATGCCAAGTGATTCCCACCAAAAGTTGTCCCCAACAAGCCATATTTAGCTTCAAATTTTGAAGAAATCAAAACCCCTCCAATCGGAAAACCATTGCCCATGCCTTTTGCGATGGTAATTAAATCGGGCTGAATATCAGCGTATTGATAGGCAAAGAATTTCCCACTTCTGCCATAACCCGACTGAATTTCATCCAAAATCAAAACCACATCGTACATTTTGCAAAGACGAGACAAGCTCTCCAAAAAATCAGGTTTGGGTATTTGAATTCCTCCTATTCCTTGAATACCTTCAATAATGACTGCACACACATTTCCTTCCTTCAAACTTTTTTCAACCGTTTCCAAATTGCCCCATTCATGCAGTTCCGCTTCAAAAGTCTTGTTGATAGGAGCTTGGATTTTGGGATTGTCGGTGATATTGACGGCTGCCGAAGTTCGCCCATGAAAACCCTTTTCAAAAGCAATGATTTTGGTTTTGCCTGTCTCGAAAGAAGCCAATTTCAAGGCATTTTCGTTGGCTTCTGCGCCCGAATTGCAGAGAAACAAATCGTAGTCATTGCAGCCCGACAATTCACCCAATTTTTCTGCCAATTCTACTTGCAGTGGATTCTGTACCGAATTGGAGTAAAATCCCAATTTGGCGACTTGCTCCGAAATTCTTTGGACATAGTGCGGATGACTGTGTCCTATCGAAATAACGGCATGACCTCCATAAAAATCTAAGTATTGATTGCCCTGTTTGTCAAAGACATAGCAGCCTTCTCCTTTGATGGGTTCGATGTCAAATAATGGATATACGTCGAAAAGATTCATTTCTATTGATGCTTTTGTTTCTTAGTTGATACTATGGATTCTTGGTTGATGCTTTCTCACTATTCTGTCATTCCGTAGGAATCGTGTTTGTTTTTTCTATTAAATTTTGCCCAAATAAACGGGTTTAAAAAAATATCAATACCATGACAACAAGATAAAGTGTGATTCCTCCGAATCCCCAAATTCCTGTTCAGAATCCCACTCCCTTCAATCCCAATCCCGTCCTTTCCTCCAATCCAAACAGCAAATTCATATTTTGAACCGCCTGTCCAGATGCGCCCTTCAATAAATTGTCAATCATGCTGATAACCAGCAATATATTGTCGTGTTTCTCCAAATACAAGATGCACTTATTCGTATTGACCACCTGTTTTAAGTGTGGATTGTTTTCACTCACCCATACAAAAGGATGGTCTGCATAATACTCTTCAAAAAGTGTTTTCGCTTCCTCCAATGTTCCTTCAAGTTCAGTATAAACCGTCGCCATAATTCCCCTCGAAAAATTGCCTCGAACAGGAATGAAATAGAGTTCTTGGTCAAAATCCGATTGAAGTTGCTGCAAACTTTGTTTGATTTCTGCAATGTGTTGGTGTTGAAAGGCTTTGTAAACCGACACATTGTTGTTTCTCCAGCTAAAATGCCCCGTTGCAGTGGGTTGTTGACCTGCGCCTGTCGAACCTGTAATCGCTTGAATGTGAACGCTGTTTTTCAATAACTGCTCTTTGGCTAAGGGCAACAATGCCAATTGAATAGCGGTTGCAAAACAACCAGGATTGGCAACTTTTGACTGTTGCAGGATTTGCTCTTTTTGCAGCTCGGGCAATCCATAGATGAAATCATTGCCTGCTCTTTTGTGGCGAAAATCGCTGCTGAGGTCAATGATTTTTAAGTTTTTCTGCTCTTCAATTGCAGTTTGATGTAGCTCCAAAAACTCTTTGGATTTTCCATGTCCTGAACACAAAAATAATGCATCAATATTGAAGTCCACAGTGTTTGAAAAATGCAAATCGGTTTCTCCCAATAGGTCTTGGTGAACAGAATACACTGCTTCGTTTGCATGGCTATTGCTATGAATCCAAGTGATTTGTGTGTTTGGATGGTGCAACAACAAGCGCAGCAATTCTCCTGCTGTGTAACCTGCTCCGCCGACTATGCCTATTTTTATACTCATTGTTTCTTTATTGATACTATGGATTTTTGGTGGATACCTTTTTGGATTGTCATTCCGCAGGAATCTTGTCGGTAATTATCACAAAATAGATTGATAATCAACCGTTTTAGAATGTATCGGATTTCTGCCTTCAAAACTACAAGATGCTTACAGCATGGCAATATAAAACCTCTGTGTCACTGTGCCTCTGTGTTCAATTTGTTCACCGCCTGATGAATCTTCAGTGGCGTACCCAATATTTTGATAAACCCTTTGGCATCATCTGCTGTCCACGCCTTGTTCATTTCACCATAGGACCCAAATTTGGCATTCATCAAATCGTGAGGTGACTCAATTCCTTGCAGTTCAAAACGGTAAGGAAACAATTTGATGAAAACCTTACCCGAAACGGTTTCTTGCGAATTGTCCAAAAAGACTTCAATGTCTCTCATTACAGGCTCTAAATATTGCCCTTCGTGCAGCAACATTCCGTACCAGTTGCCCAATTGTTCTTTCCAATGTAATTGCCATTTTGAAAGTGTATGTTTTTCGAGAAGGTGGTGAGCCTTGAGGATGAGGGTAGAAGCAGCGGCTTCAAAACCAACCCGTCCTTTGATGCCAATGATGGTGTCTCCAACGTGAATATCTCGACCAATTGCATAGGCACTTCCTAATTTTTCGACCTCTTGAATGGCAGCTACGGAGTCCTCAAAATACGCTCCATTGACTCCTTTCAATTCACCTTTCACAAACTCCAATTCCAAGTCACTTGGTTCATTTTCTTGCAGTTGGCTTGGAAATGCTTCATTGGGCAGTCCCTCATTGGAGGTCAAAGTTTCCTTGCCGCCAACGCTTGTTCCCCACAATCCTTTATTGATGGAGTAAAGCGACTTTTCCCAATTTCCAGCTACGCCCAAATTTTGAAGGTATTCGATTTCGGCTTGACGGGAGAGTTTTTGGTCACGGATAGGAGTGAGGATTTCGATTTCGGGAGCTAATATTTGAAAAGCCATATCGAAACGTACTTGGTCGTTGCCTGCGCCCGTGCTACCGTGTGCAATGTATTTTGCACCAATCAGTTGAGCGTATTTGATGGTTGCCATTGCCTGAAACATTCGCTCGGAACTCACTGAAAGCGGGTAAGTTCCATTTCGGAGAATGTTGCCGAAAATGAGGTATTTGATGCAGTTTCGATAATAGTTATCGGTTTCGTCCAAGCAGACGTGACTTTTGACTCCCAAATTGTATGCTTTTGCTTCAATTTCTTCCAGTTCGGCTTCAGAAAAACCTCCTGTATTGACGATGGCAGAATGTACTTCTAAGCCTTTTTCTTGACTCAAATATTTGACACAATAAGAAGTGTCCAATCCTCCACTGAATGCTAATACGACTTTCATATTATTGATTTTTTATCACAGATTTATTTGATTGCACAGATAAAGCGCAGATGTAGATTATGACACTAATAATGGTTCAATTTTTTTTTCTTTTGATTCGATGCGACTGTATTTCATTTCTTTATTTTTCTGAATTCCCAACTCTTGTTTCTGTTCTTTTTCTGGGTCAAATAACATGGCCGTACACAAACAATGCTTTCTGCCCATTCGCATCAAAATATCGTGATTGACACAGCCCTTACAGCCTTCCCAGAACTTATCTTCGGATGGTATCAAGTTGAAAGTGACGGGTTTGTAGCCCAGTTCCGAATTGATTTTGAGAACAGGCAAACTGGTGGTCAAACCAAACAGTTTGGCGCTCGGATATTTTTTACGTGCCAATTCAAAAGCTTTTTCTTTGATGGCTTTGGCTACTCCCATTCCTCTGTATTTGGGATTGACTATAAGTGCAGAGTTGGAGCTAAATTCACCATCTTGCCATATTTCTGCATAACAAAAACCCACCAAATCTTCACCACAGAGTGCAATTACAGCCTTGCCCGCTTCAATTTTGCCAGTAATCATTTCGGGAGGTCGTTTGGCAATGCCTGTGCCTCTTTGAGCAGCAGATTCTGCAATCAGTTGGCAGATGGCATGTGCATATACCGCATGATGCTTTTCAGCTACCATTATTTCGATAGTTTGCATTGGCTTACATTTATCAAAACCAAAAATACATAAGTCTATTATTGCCGACTCATAGAAGATTTCGGTTTCTATTGTTGTTAATAAGGTTTGTAGCTAGGTAGAGTTATTGCCATTTTATGTGCTAACTCATTGAAAGCTAATAAAAAATTGTTTGTTTGTTTTGTAGGAATAATATCAGCGAAGCCGCCGACAACAGCGTTGCCGCCTACAGATAGAAGTGTGTAAATGAGAATTGGGTATGGGAAGATAAAGCTCTGTTAAACAATTGTTTGTTGATAACATGGCAAAAAAAATTGAAAATAAGTTAAAAGAATAGAAAATCAGAAAGATGTCAATGTCACCTCTTTGTTATGAGAAAGGAATATCATTACCGCCGCCGACGGAATTTATGAAAAATAGTATTCATAAGGTAAATTCTTTTGTGTTTATGTACCTCTAAATTAATGCAAATCTAAACCAAATTTAGTTATTCACCAAAATTATCTTTCTTTTTTGAGAAAAAAATAAGAAAAGAGGGTTTCTTTTGCAGAAATGAAAATAAAAGCTCGATTAATTTAAATAATTCAATATTTGACTTACTTTTGCCTCTTATCCCATAACTTTTCAAAAGTATTTTGGTCCAAATTTCAATGCCGGTCCTTTTTTCCGATGCTATTCGCCCGATGTGTTCTGCAAATTGAAGGCAATCCCTCCAGACTAATTAATGTCCACTTTGAAACATCACATATACTTGTTTTCCATCAAATCTCGTGGGTAATTTATCTTACTTGGATACAAAACTCCTATATTTGTGTTTTTACCAACTTCCATTCGTGGAACAAATTTTGCACCGCCTCAAAGTGCCTACAAATAAACAGGTTTTTCCAAATTAAAAAGAAATCCAACAGAAACAAATGCAAACAACAATAGAAATGAACACTTCCAAATTTATAGAAGCCAATCAACAGCGATTTTTAGACGAACTATTTGATTTATTGCGTATCCCATCAATCAGTACTGACAGTAATTACAAAGAAGCCGTTCACAAAGCAGGTGAATTTATAGCCGAAAAATTGAAGGAAGCAGGCGCAGACAACGTGGAAATTTTTGAAACCAAAGGCAATCCAATAGCTTATGGCGAAAAAATCATAGACAAATCTCTGCCCACTATTTTGGTTTATGGACACTATGATGTTCAGCCACCCGATCCGCTGGATTTGTGGACGACTCCACCTTTTGAGCCAACGATTCGAGACGAGAAAATTTATGCACGAGGGGCTTGTGACGACAAAGGACAGATGTTTTCACACTTGAAAGCATTTGAGGCAATGATGCAAACCAATACACTTCCTTGCAATGTCAAATTCCTCATTGAAGGCGAAGAAGAAATCGGTTCTCCCAACTTGTTACCTTTTGTCCGTGAAAATATTGAGAAATTGAAGGCAGATGTAGTTTTGATATCCGATACTTCAATGGTCGCAAACGATTGTCCTTCGATTACAGTCGGAACAAGAGGTATTGCAGCAGCCGAAATCGAATTGACAGGGCCTAATCGAGATTTACATTCAGGCACTTATGGCGGTGCAGTAGGAAACCCTCTCAATGTTTTGAGTAAAATGATGGCTTCACTTCACGATGAAAACAAACATATTACCATCCCTGGATTTTACGACAATGTAGAAGAACTTAGCCAAGCAGAAAGAGCAGAAATGGCAAAACGTCCTTTCAGTTTGAAGGCATACGAAAACTATTTGGAAATTGGTTCGGTGCAAGGGGAAGAAGGATTCAGTACCATCGAACGGGCTTCAATTCGCCCTACTCTGGATTTGAATGGTATGTGGGGAGGTTATTTGGGAGAAGGCACCAAAACCGTTTTGCCGTCTAAAGCCTACGCTAAAATTACGATGCGCCTCGTTCCCAATCAAAAGCCTGAGCGCATCATGGAGCTTTTCAAAAAGCACATTGAGAACATTGCCCCCGATTCGGTCAAAGTAAAAGTCACCTTGGGACATGGCGCACCTCCAGCCGTTACCCCGACCGATTCGATTGCTTATCAAGCAGCTGCAAAAGCAATGGAAGCCACTTTTGGGAAAAAACCGATTCCAACACGTATGGGAGGAAGTATTCCAATTGTTGCGCTGTTTGAATATGAAATGGGCATCAAAACCGTCTTGATGGGCTTTGGCTTGAACGAAGATGCCATACATTCACCCAATGAATCTTATGGCCTGTTCAACTACTTCAAAGGAATAGAAACGATTCCGTACTACTACCAATATTTTACGGAGTTGTCTAAATAATTGGATTTTGGATGTGAGAGGAGGGAAGTGGGATGTAATATTACAATATGAAATCTCACTTTTTCCCTCACTGCCTCAATATAGAATGTTGTAGGTCAAAATTTGTAATCCTTCTTCAAAAGATTCTCTTTCCTGCAACTCCAATTGATAATGTTTGGATATATTTCCGAAAAGTCCGATTCCACCTCCCAAAATCAAAGGATTGAGTTTGACCTTCAATACATCAATTAATTCGTTCTCGAGCAACCAACCTGCAAATTGTCCACCTCCACAAAGGTAAATAGGTGTTCCATCCTCTTGCTTCAAGGCTTCTATTACCGACAAATCGGGTTTGCAGACTTTCACTTTATCATTTGGAGTGTTAAAAACCAAAGTATTGGAGAATATGTAGTGCTTCATGTGAGGGTAAGCAGGTTCTCCAGCTTTCAGCCCATATTGATAACCAAACTCATAAGTTTTTCTGCCCATAATGACGGTATCAAAATCCTGTAAATCATTCAAGTACTTTTCTACTCCCTTTCCGCTTTGAACAAAACCACTGATGTCGCCGTTTTTTCCTTCAATAAAGCCATCAATAGAAATGGCTACATAGTAAATTATTTTTCGCATTTGTTTGAACGTTAATTTCTAAATTAAACTCTTATCTAAGCAGATAAGTTCCAAAAAGAAAGGAAAACCTTCACTTCAAACAAGCTGAATATTTACTTTTGACGCTCAAATTATAATTGATTTCTAATCGTCATTTATTTTAATGTTAATTTTCATTTTTTTGAAAAAAATAGTGACTAATTCAGTTATTAAAGTCTATTATTGCGGCTTAAAAAATAGCACAAAACCCCAAATTAATAACAAGATTTATGTCAAACGAAGGAACTACTAAACATCATGCCCAAATCATTGAAGGAGGAACGTTTGAAGCAGAAGATCATTGGTATCCCAAAGCCTTAAATTCTACGATACACCCCATGATCAACTTCTTTTTGAATTTGGACAAGGAGCGTATTGTCAATCGTTACTGTCATTTGCATCCGATGGTAAAGCGTGAGAAGTTAGCAGAATTGTTAGACTACGAATGTAAATATTTTATGTGGGCAGGGGCAGACCTTATCAATGTGACCTCCGCAAAAGGAAAGCGACAAATGGTTGTCATCGAAAACAACTCTTGTCCTTCGGGTCAAAAATCCATGCCCTTGCGAGACGATCATCAAGAAGAAGGAAGCTACCGACTTTTGATAGAGCGTACTTTCAAGCCATTTTTGAAATCTAAGCGAGGCGCACCCAGAATTAAAGGTGGATTGGCAGTCATTCATGACAAAAACCCAATGGAAACTTTGGGCTATGCCAAAGTGATTGCCGACGTATTTGAAGAGCCTGTTTATTATGTCAGTTTTCACGAAGATGACTTAGATCCTCCCGTGAAATTTGAAGATGGAATTATGTTTGTGCGAACCGAAGATGGGGAATGGCATCAAATCAGAGCTGCCTTTCGCTATGTCACCCAACGCCCCTGGAATCGCATTCCCCTGCATACCAAAACCCGAATATTAAACCCCATTATTGCTTGTTTGACAGGTGGAAGAAACAAAATGGTCGCAGCAAAGGCTTACGATTTTTTCAATTCCGAAATTCGAGAATATGGATTGAAAATCATTACTCCCGAAACCATCTGGGATGTCAGCAAAGCCGAAATTCCACTATGGGTTAGAAAAATGGGTGGCCAAGCGGTTATCAAAATTCCCTATAGCAATGCAGGGCAAGGCGTTTTTACGATTGTCACCGAAAAAGAATTGGAGGCTTTCATGGCACAGGAGTTCAAATACGAGCGATTCATTGTCCAAAGTTTGATAGGTAACTATCAGTGGAGCTCTACAAGTTCGGAAGGCAAGTTTTACCATGTCGGAACAATTCCCAATGCCAAAGGAAACACCTTTGTGTTTGACCTTCGGATGATGGTCAGTAGCACCAAAAAAGGAATTCGACCACTAGTTGTTTATTCTCGAAGAGCGGCCAAACCTTTGGTCGACTACATTGAAGCGAGCAGCGATTCTTGGGAAATGTTGGGAACGAATCTTTCTGTCAAGAATCCAGATGGAGGTTGGGGAAGTGATACCAACCGATTATTGCTGACCGACCGCCGAGACTTCAATAAATTGGGCATTGGTTTGGACGATTTGATAGAAGCTTATATCCAAACCCTGTTGTCCACTATTGCCATCGACAAAATGGCACAAACGCTCACCAATGCCAAAGGCAGGTTCAGTATGCGACTCTTCAAACCCTTGAACGATGACAAGACATTGGTGGACGAAATAACCCTTTGAAAACTTCAAAATTCACTCCTTACACCTAAATTTCTGACTTTTTAATTTATGAAATACAAAATCCTGAGTCTCACAGACCATAGCGGACACAGCGCAGAAAATTCGTTGTATGCTCTCATGCGAACGATGCTTCAACACCCTGACTGTAAAAGTATTGATGTGGTTAGTCGTGGGAATTCTGCAAACAATGCTTTTTTCTATGACTTCAATAGTACCCAACTTCAAGGTACAAGAATAGATAAAAATTTTGATTTCCAGACAGATGGCAGGCAGTTTTTGCAGGAGACGATTACCTGTGATTTGAAGGACTACGATGTCGTTATGATGCGATTGCCGAGACCAATACCTGCTGGTTTTTTTGACTTTTTGAAGCAAAGTTTTCCCGAAAAATACATCATCAATCGCCCAAGTGGAATCAAAACGACAAGCTCCAAACAGTACTTGCTCAACTTTCCCGAAGTCTGTGCCCCGATGCAATTGTGTGAAACCGTAGAGGATATTCTTCGCTTCAAAGAGCGTTTTCCCATTGTATTGAAGCCCTTACGAAATTATGGTGGAAAAGGGATTGTAAGAATAGAAGGCGAGCAAGTTTTTTACGAAGATTCGGTGATAAATTTTGACACTTTTTTACCGACTCTGCAAGAGAATTTGGCAACAGATGGGGCGTATTTGGGCATGAAATTTTTGAAAAATGTCAGTCAAGGCGACAAACGAGTTATTTTAGTGAATGGACAAATTTTGGGTGCTTCTTTGCGTTTGCCTCCCAAAGATTCGTGGATGTGCAATGTGGCTCAAGGAGGAAGTTCGGTTGGCTCAGAAGCGGATGAGGAGGAACAATTGATTGCCCAAACTATTAGTCCTCATTTGTTGAAGGAAGGTATAGTGGTTTGTGGCTTTGATACTTTGGTAAACGATGAAGGAAAACGCGTTTTATCCGAAATCAATACGCTAAGTGTGGGCGGATTGCCGCAAGCGGCGCAACAATCTGGGCGACCTATAGTAAAACAAGCAGTAGATTTGATTTTTGATTATATCAGAAGTCAGTGGAATAACTAAAATAACATTTATAAACATCAAAATACAACTAAATGGACATAAAAGTAATAGACAAATTAGACATTGAGAAAGCTCCAAAAGGAAAGATTACCCGTTTTTGGGTACATTTAATTTCTGATGGAATGGGCAATGGAATGAATGTTCCTGTAATTGTGGCAAGAGGTATGGAAGATGGACCTGTATTGGGAGTGACAGCAGCTGTACATGGGGATGAACTCAATGGAATTCCTGCGATTCAGAGGTTGTTTGGCGAATTGGATGTGACCGAACTTCGAGGAACGGTCGTTGGAGTACCTGTTGTGAATGTGCCAAGTTTTATGCGTAAACAGAGACGCTTCAACGATGGGACAGATCTCAATCACATCATGCCTGGTAAAATAGATGGCAATGTCAGTCAAGTCTATGCTTACCGAGTTTTTCACCGCATCATACACCAGTTTGAGTATCTATTGGATTTACATACGGCAAGTTTGGGGCGGGTTAATTCCTATTATGTTCGAGCAGATATGAGTGAGCCAATTACAGCAAAAATGGCTGAGCTTCAACACGCTCAAATCGTGGTTGACAATCCTCCTTCCGACGGAACATTGAGGGGTGCAGCCAACGAAGCGGGGATTCACGCTATTACCCTAGAAGTGGGCAATCCTAATCGTTTTCAAAAAGGTATGATTCGTTCTGGATTGATTGGGATTCACAATGTTTTGGCTTACTTAAAAATGACGGACGATACCATCGAAACGCCCGAAACCCCGACTGTTTACTGCAAAGATTCTAAATGGATCTATACCGATACAGGCGGCTTGCTTTCGGTGATTCCAGAGGTGACTCAACTGGTACAAGCAGGGGAGTTAATTGCCACGATTCGCAATGTATTTGGCGACATAAGACAGAATTATTACGCTCCCAATGATGGGATTGTGATTGGTAAAAGCGTGAGTCCTGTGAATCAATCGGGCGGAAGAGTCCTACACCTAGGCGGATTTGAGTTTTTGAGAGAAGTGTGAAGGCAGGATATTTGAGTTTGTCTTATTTTATTCTACAAGAACAACTTTCCTTGTTCTATTCCTCCCTTCACATCTTCTTCCTCCACCTTCTTTTTTGCAGCTGCAGCTTTCTTCTTTGCCTCTGCTTCCTTAGCGACCTCCTCGTGTTTATTCTTTGCCGAAACCAATGTCACTTCATATACTTTATGAAAGTTCCCCAATTTATTACCTATCGCAGAGCGACCTTTGATGTCAATAAACTCCGAAACATTCAGGCGTTCGGTCATTTTTTCACCCCGTAGTTTTTCATTGTAGAGATAATCCACAATCACCTCATCTCCAATGGCCGCAAGAAGCAGGTAAGACCCATGATTTTCGGGCAAAAAGCTAAATTTTTCGCTCAAAGTAGTCGTGTCAATTTGGAAGCGTTTGACGTAGTAGGTTTTGTTTGATGCTCGATAATAGATAGCATTGACCACCATATCGGGATGGAATTTGCGAATGTCAATCGTCTTTTTCATATCAAAGCGGTTGGTCAATTCAAAGTCGGTCATTTCGTAAGAACCGTCCTCGTGCAAGACCAAAATCGTGTCTCCTGTATCAAATTCGCCTAACAATCTGCCACGTTGTTTGGTGTTCAATCGTCCGACTGATTCGTCTAACCAAATCTTGCGTCCGCCCAAAGTCGCAGTACCAACTTCCATTTGTCGAACCTTGGCTATGGGATATTTCGTAAGGACATTTCCTCTCGAAGTGCGCCCCTTTATCGCCAAATCTGCAAAATCGTATTCCAATGTTTTCACCTTTGCCTTGCTGCGGGGATGCAGTTTGATTTCTACCATTTCGGATTCGCTATTGGGATGCACTTCAAAGTAGTGCAATTTGGAACGAGAATGATTGGTCATCATATTGTACTCTCGGTCACGCGTGACAGCCGTCACTGCAAAGCGTTTGACATAGCACCTTTCGCTCTTTCCATCAAAATAAATGGCGTGGTAAATGCGCCTTTCTTCGCCTTTTTTCCAAACCGCAACATGGATAATGTCTTTGCCCACAAAGGCTTTGTCCGAAATCTTAGTGACCAAATAATTGCCATCTTTGCGGAACACGATGATGTCGTCAATGTCCGAACAGTCACACACATATTCTTCCTTCTTCAATCCATAGCCAATAAATCCGCCCTTTCTATCGACATAGAGTTTCTCGTTGGCAACCGCAACCGTAGCGATTTGAATGGTATCAAAATTGGCGATTTCGGTTTTGCGTTCTCTGCCTTTGCCGTATTTTTTCAGCAAATTGTTGAAGTAGTCCACCGCAAATTGCACCAAATTGGCGAGATGGTGTTTGATTTCTGCAATCTGCTCCTCCAATGCCTTAATCGCATCTTTGGCTTTGAAGGTATCGTATTTGGAGATTCGTTTGATGCGTATTTCTATCAGTCGCAAAATATCGTCACGAGTCACCTCTCTTACAAAATGTTTGGTGTATCGCTTCAAGGATTTATCAATGATTTCGATAACCTCCTCAAAAGTCTCTGCTACTTCAATCTTGCGGTAGATGCGTTTTTCGATGAAAATCTGCTCCAATGACGCAAAATGCAGCTTTTCGAGTAGTGCCGCCAAGTTGATTTCCAATTCGCTTTTGAGCAAACCAACTGTGTATTCTGTAGAACGACGCAGCAAATCATTGGTGCTGGTAAACACGGGTTTGTCGTCAATAATCACACAACAGTTTGGCGCAATCGAGACCTCACAATCCGTAAACGCATAAAGTGCATCCATCGTCACATCAGGCGATACGCCTGCGGGCAATTCTACCAAAATTTCTACATCTTTGGCAGTATTGTCGGTGACACGTTTGATTTTGATTTTGCCCTTTTCATTTGCCTTCACAATCGAGTCCATCACACTCGAAGTCGTCTTGCTATATGGAATCTCGCGGATAATCAAAGTGCGCTTATCGGGAGATTCGATTTTGGCTCGAACCCGCACACGACCTCCGCTTTGTCCTTCTTTGTAGTTGGAAAAATCAGCCGAACCGCCAGTATCAAAATCGGGCAAAACTTGCACCGTTTTTCCCTTCAATATGTCAATCGAAGCCTTAATCAACTCGATGAAATTGTGCGGCAATATGCGAGTCGACAAACCCACTGCAATCCCTTCTACTCCCTGCGCCAACAAAAGCGGAAACTTCATCGGCAAATAAACAGGCTCTTGCTTTCGACCATCGTAGGACAACTGCCATTCAGTGTTTTCCTTGTTGAACGCCACTTCAAGGGCAAACTTGGACAATCGCCCTTCAATGTATCGAGCTGCCGCCGCACTGTCCCCTGTTCGGTAATCTCCCCAGTTTCCCTGTGTTTCGACCAACAAATCTTTCTGCCCCAATTTGACCAAGGCATCGTAAATCGAAGCATCCCCATGCGGATGATACTGCATCGTCTGCCCAACGACATTGGCGATTTTGTGAAACCGTCCATCGTCCATCTGCTTCAATGCATGAAGGAGGCGACGCTGTACGGGCTTCAATCCGTCCTCCATATACGGAACGGCTCTATCCAAAATCACATAAGAGGCATAGTCCAAAAACCAATTTTCGTACAATCCCTTCAAGGAGGTGATGTTCTGCAATTCGCCATCTTCTTCGTCTTCCTCCGACAAATTGTCCTCATTTTCGTTGACTTCCGTTGGCTTCAATTCGCCATTGTTGCTGTGATGGTTATTTTCTTCTGAGTTATTTAGTTCTGTATTGTTATTGTTGTTTTCTTCTGACATTTACTTTTTGGGGTTTTGCGGCTCAATAAAATTGGTTCTTTGAAAATTTGCTTGGTTTTACTAAAAGGCTTTTGAAGTTTTATGTATTGTAATAGAAATTTCTTAACATCGTTCTATGACCAAATTCGTCAATTTACATCCCCCTCGCCCCCTTCAAAGGGGGAATACACGCATAGTCAAGGATATTCCCCTTAAAGGGGAATAAATTCATAGTGAGGGAAATCCCCCTTTGAAGGGGGACTTAGGGGGATGTTACGTTAGTTTGGATTTCATGTTAAATAACTTTCCAAAAAGAAAAAATCAAAAGCTATAGCCCATCCTATTCTACAAAGAACCAAAAAAATAAAATTATTGGCAAATATACTAAATTTTTTAGCAATTCTGCAATAGTATTTTGGGCTGCAAAGATAAAATTATTTACTCAACACCTCAACCTCCCAATCGCTCACGTTTCGTTTGTGGTTGTCAAAACAAATACCCATCAAGATAATTTGCTTAGAGGCATTGCGGAAAGAAGCAGCGTATTCTCGTTCCCTAATTTGAGTCATTGCAGTTTTGGCCGTTCCTCCCAGTTTAAATTCGATGATATAGAGGTAGTCGTCCACTTCAATTTTGGCATCCATTCGCCCTTGATGCTTGCTGACTTCACAATCTATGTGTAAACCAATGTATTTGATAGTCAAGTAAATAACAGTTTGAAAATAGCCTTCCCATGCTTTGAAATAATCTTGTTTGTCTTCTTCGGTGGGTTCTTTTTTGTTCAAGGTCGGCAATAGGTGATGGGAAATATCTGCAAAAATGACCTTCAATTGCTCGATAAATTCGTGGGTATCTCCATTTATCAGAGCATCCTCCAAAAACTCCAATGCTGTACCCAAATTACCTGCTGTTTTGTTGGAATAGACCTCCAAGAGATGGTGTAAAAAAGAGCCTTTGACCTCCAAGTTTGGATAGCCCAAATGATAGTTTTGTTTTCGTCGCTGTTTGTCATAGTCCGTTTTTTTTATGGTCAAATAACCTGTTTGAAACAACAACATTTGCACGTCCAAGGTTTCTTTTTTATCAGAGGAAGGTTTTAATTCAAATTTATTGAAGAATTGGCTATTGACTTTTAGGTTTTCCAAATCTCCCAAGTTCGCTTTTTGCCTTTTTAGTCGTTTGACCAAAAAAGTGGGCGTTCCAGACTGAAACCAATAATTGTCAAAGCGGTGCTTTCTAAGAAAGTTCATCAAAGATTGTGGATTATATACATAAACTTCTCCATCCCAAGAATAGCCATCGTACCAAGCTTTTATGTGTTTCAAAAGTTCGGCTTCGTCCATATTGGTGTGCTTTCCTGCCACTTCCAAATATCCTTTGAAATAATGCTTCAACTCAGATTCCGTGATTCCCAACAAGTCTGTGGTTGATTCATCCAATGTCAAATCTGTCAGATTGTTCAAGTCTGAAAAAATAGACACTTTTGAGAATTTGGTCACGCCTGTAATGAACACCATTTGAAGACAGTCCATTATCTTTAAATCCTTCAATACCCCAAAAAAACCTTTCAATATTTCTCGATTGGCATCTGCCTTTGGAAAATCGTCTATGAAGTCAATGATGGGTTTGTCGTACTCATCAATCAATACGGCTACTGTTCCTTTTTTGGCATATAATTTTTGAATGAGTTCTGAAAATTGACTTTGGACAGTTTCATCCTCCAATTGTAGGTCGTATTCTATTGCAATGTCTTTCAACGATTTTTTCAAGCCTTCTACCAAACCCAAATCCCGATAGTCCACACCATTGAAAGACAACAAGATAACGGGATATTCTTCCCAATTCCAACGCTCCTCTTCTCCTATCCACAAACCTTCAAATAATTCTTTTTTGCCCTTGAAAATGGCATTCATGGTAGAAAGCAAGAGGGATTTTCCGAAACGTCGAGGGCGAGAGAGAAAATAGTATTTTCCGCCTGTCAAAAGTTGGTGAATTTGACGGGTTTTGTCGACATACAACCAGTTTCTGGTTCTAATGACCTTAAAACTGGCTTCTCCTAATGGTAAGACTTGTAAGTTTTGCATGGTTTGGTTTGAAGGTTTTGGTGGGTGAAGATACGCAAAAAAAACTGCCTTGAAACAGGAAGGCTTAATGAAAAAGAAGCATATTGGGTGTTGGTGTTTTCCGTGTTCAGTTAAGAAATTCCTTTCTATTAAACCTTCTTGTTCAAAAACCAATCCCCTTTTCCTTCAATACCGCCTCTACATCGACCTCCCAAGCCTTCAAAACCTGTATTGCTGTCTTAGCACACTGCATCACAACAGGCACCTGCTGAAAACGAAGCGCTATCAACACCACCTCCGTAGCCAATTCCACCGAAACCTTTTTATCGGGCTGAGATTGCAGATAAAAAATGCTGAGGTTCACCATCGTCATCGCTACATAAGGTAAAAAAGCTTGTGGATTTGCCTCGGCTAATCTTCTTCTGATGTCTAATGCTTCGGTGTAGGCTTGAAGGGCTTGGGGGAACTCATTTTTAGCCTTGTGTAAAACCGCCAAATTATTCAAGGTAGTAGCGACATAAGGTAAAAAAGCTTGTGGATTTGCCTCGGCTAATCTTCGATATATGTCTAATGCTTCGGTGTAGGCTTGAAGGGCTTGGGGGAACTCATTTTTATCACTGTGTAAAACCGCCAAATTATTCAAGGTTCCAGCGACATCTGGTAAAAAAGCTTGTGGATTTGCCTCGGCTAATCTTCTTCTGATGTCTAATGCTTCGGTGTAGGCTTGAAGGGCTTGGGGGAACTCATTTTTAGCCCTGTGTAAATTAGCCAAATTATTCAAGGTAGTAGCGACAGAAGGTAAAAAAGCTTGTGGATTTGCCTCGGCTAATCTTCTTCTGATGTCTAATGCTTCGGTGTAGGCTTGAAGGGCTTGGGGGAACTCATTTTTATCACTGTGTAAAACCGCCAAATTATTCAAGGTAGTAGCGACATCTGGTAAAAAAGCTTGTGGATTTGCCTCGGCT
>JAUHXA010000076.1 GCA_030427245.1 Bacteroidia bacterium
TTGTGAACCTAACCTATCTTGGTATCCCATAATGTCAAATAACTTCTCGCTCCTAAATTCTAAATCAAAATAATTGTTCCATTATCTCGTTCAGTACCGAAGCGGGCGCAAAGGTATAACCTTTTTTTCTTTCCAACAAATATTTTGTTGTTTTTTTTTGAGTGGTATCACTTTCTTTCTTCGCAGTAACTTTACTCACTAAATATATAATGATACATCAAAAATAATTTTAGAACAACCTTCCTTTTGTAAAGAAGGGACTGCAAAGGTATGGCATCTTTTTATTCTCTGCAAGGATTATTCTAAAAGTTCGTTAAAACAATTGCATTGTGACAAAACAATGACAAAAATAATTTAGTATCAATGTAGCCCTTTCTTCTCTTTAACCGTATAACACAACATATCCTAAAAGGATTTTCCCTTATCATGCTCTAATTTGATAAGCAAATTAATCTTTAAGCTGAAATCATACCTTAAAATGTGCTTTCATCTCAACAATTTTGTACCTTTTTATAAGCATTGAGTTGGCACAATTATTGAAACAACAGTATTTAACCCACGAAGAATAAACATATAATACACCAGCAAAAATTATATGCTTAATTCTTTTTTTATGAAAACATTTACTAAGATATTCCTATTTTTATTACTTACTTCTTTATTTGCGCCTAATTTATTATTAGGTATGGATTCGAATTTTCCTAGCGAGAATTCGAATGGAGTTAAAATGCCCCTCCCACAAAATGAACGCTTTTCTTGCATTGCGACCTCTAATAAAAGTATTCTAGCAAAAAAGTTAACTACTAAGAATGCTTCCCTCTCAGAGAAACCCCCTCTGAAAATGAGCATTGAAATAATGCAAAAACAATTTGAAGCAGGTTTTCAATCTTCGAGTTTCCTACATGACTTTGCCTATGCTCTTGAAAGCCATGAACTTCCTTACTACGAAGTCGTAAATAAATATTTGCAGCAAGTACGGAAAAAGAAACAGCTATTGACACTTAAAAATCAAGAATTCGTATTTCATTTTTCAGAAAATGCTCAGACTGATGCTTTTGATATCCTATTACAAGAAAAAATGATTTTTTCGGAAAGCTATGGACTTCAGAATGTAGAAAGAAAAATCAAAAATGCTTTATTCAATTCTACCTTACATGCTGCCTTTACACAAAATGACCATTTATTTAAAAGGATTAAACAGTTAACTAAAAAAGCGACTCTCAATGATTACTCACAATTTTTGTATATTTTAGAGTCAAAATATTTTGAGTATTTGAAGGATTGGAAAAGTTATATAAAAGTAACTTGCAACTTTATGGATAAGTATGAGGGAAGCGATCCTATTTTTCTTAATAATCAAGCCATTTCAATCCTAAAAATAAAAGAAAACAAAGAAATCTTAAAGCGAGCAAAAAACTGGACTGAAAAATCTATTTTCATAGATCCTCAAAATTACAACTATCAAACTTACGCTTACATTCTATACAAATTAGGCGATCTTAATGCCGCTAAAGTTGCTAATTTGAAAGCATCAAAATTTAATAAAAGAAATTATATCGAGAAAAAAGTAACTCTACCTAATGATGCAGAAACCTTTAAAAAACGTCTTTATTCAAAAACATAGTTTTTTTGTTCTTTAGTAAGGGTAAAAAAATAACTCCTCGTTTTCTTTTGCTAACATACCCCATCCCCTTTCAAAAGGGGAATATTGGTCGATGAGTTATTTTTTCTTTTTTACTTAGCATCTCAATCGGGTAGTAAAATACACTTTATACCATTTACGCCTACTATCCGATTTCTATTATATTCTGAACTTCAAGTCTTTTAGTTTCTCTAAAAAAGTTTTCTTTTTACGGGCAGAAATATATACTTCCGAACCGTCACTTAGTTCCACCGCACCTTCCTTTTTATATTTTATAATGTGTTTTAGATTGATTAAGTGACTCCCATGTATTCTATGGAAGTTAGAATTGGATAAAAGTTCATCATAATACTTCAATGTTTTGGTTACTAATATTTTTTTTCGATTTACAGCATAAAAAATAGTACAATTGCCATCTGCCTCACACCTTATAATCTCTGAGATATCAATAAAGGTTAGTCCTTCTATGCTTGGAAGTCCTAATTTTTGAAAAGTTTGTGTGTCTTTTGACAAATTTTTAATGGCTGTGGCATCTGAGTCACCCCTTCTTTTTATGTACCGATTGACTGCTTTTTGCAACTCTAAAATATTGATAGGTTTCAATAAGTAGTCCAATGCAGAAAATTTAATAGCTCTTATCGCATATTCATCGTAGGAAGTAGTGAATATCACTGCAAATTGAATATCATCTAAGCTTTCTAACAATTGAAAGCCTTCATCTCCAACAGGCATTCGCACATCTAAGAAAACCAATTCTGGCTGATGTTCTTGAATCATTTTTAAGCCCATTGCAGCAGAGTCTGCAAAAGCAATTATTTCAACTTGTGGACAATATTCGTTTAGTAAGTTACGGAGTGTATGACGGCTACCTTCTTCATCATCTACTATTAATGTGCGAATTCTGGTCATAAGGAATGTGTGTTATGTAAGTATCTTTGTTAAGCAGTTTTAATTCTTTTCTTTATTCAAAAAGAATCCTTTCTCTTCTTCAAAATCCAAAAGTGGATACTCGTTTTCCAGACCTTCAATATACTTCAATTGCTGCTGTAAAAAACGCTGGTGCGCTTCACTATTGGGGTTTCGAGGACGGTGATTTTTAGCATTCAAAATCTTCTCGATTCTTTCCTTCAATTTTCCTGTTTGCTGGTCAAAATATGCTTCTTGAAATTTTCCCCAAATATAATCAATTGCCGTTGAGGTCGGATGTAACATGTCCGATTCATAAAACCGATAATCTCTCAAATCGTCCATCATGATTTCGTAAGCAGGAAAATAATTGACCTTCTTCAATTTTGCCTTCAATTCATGTATTGCCACCAAAAGAGTCGCCTTACTCAACTGGTTGTCAATCGCTCCATTTTTCCAATGACGAATCGGACTAAGCGTAAAAATGATTTGCAGCTTGGGATTCAATTGTTGTATTTGCTTCAAAGTCGGCGAAAGCACTTCTACGATGTCTTTGACAGAGATGCGATAGTGGTCAAATTGTTTCTGTGGAATCTTGTGACAATTCGCCACAATTTCACCCGATTCTTTCCATTGATAGACAAAAGCTGTTCCCAATGTGAGCAGCAAAAAGTCTGCTTGCTTCAAAAAAATACTCGCCGTTTTTAGCTCTTGATTGATGTTTTGGAGACAAGTATTTTGATTCTTGTGAGAAAAATGTCCATGGTGCGCCCAGCTATGCCATTGTTCATTGAAGTGATGCAGTTCATCGGAGTTGTACGGCTTTGCAGCAATCAATCTTTGAAGGCAAGTATTGATGGACAGGGGATTGTATAGTATTCCAAAAGGATTCACCATTGAAGGGAATTTTAGCTTTTGCATTTGATTCCCAATATTTTCCGTAAAACAAGAACCGATGAATAGACTCTTATTGTTGTAGGTGATTTTTTGAAGCGAAGGGGAAATGTTTATTTCGGTTCTAAACTTCATGATTCAATCTTAAAAACTCTTGCAAAATAAGTTCCGATTTCTTCGACCAAAGCATCTTTGTTTCCTTCTACTTCAATTCCTGCCAATGCTTTCGCCAAGCGTTTTTTGTACTCCAATTGCATTTGTCGACCGATTTGGATTCGTTGGGCTTGTGGCGAACCTGCTCCGTGCATGGATTCGGTGAGATAGCCAACGGCATTGCGTCCGAGGGTCATGTTTTCAATAAGGCGCAAAATTCTCATTCTGTCTTCGGTCTTTACCTCTGCTCTTCCCTGCAAATATTTACGAATCAACTTGCCAATTTCGGGGTGATTGAGTTCTTGTTCGGAAGGCATTGTAGCGACCAATCCGCCTGCCAAGTCTTGTGCCAATCGTCCGATTTCGTAGGGCATTTTGGTGACATGGTGTTTGCAGACATTCGATAACATTCCATCACAAATATATGCGCCCGATTTGGTGGCGTATCCTTGATGTGAAGAGGCGATTCCGGTGGCATAAATGGTTTCGTTGAGGTGGGTCATTTCGACCAGTTTGTCTTTGATGTGCGATACTTTTGGGATTCCATTGTAGTCCGCAATCGTTGCGGCTGCGCCAATCAACACATCTCCCAACCCGCTTTTGCAGACATAGCTTCGTCGGTGATATGCCGTAAAACGCTCTACCAACATGGATGCAAAATCGTATTCTCCATCCATAAAAATATACTTATTGGGAATGAATACTTCGTCAAAAATCACCATTGCTTCTTGTCCGCCATATTTGGCATTTCCTACGTCAATGCTTCCTCCTTCCATACTCCGCATATCACAACTTTGTCGCCCATAAATGTAGGTAATTCCTTTGGCATCAACAGGTACTGCTCCAACAATGGCAAAATCTTTGTCGCCTTCACCAAGTCGCATGGTGGGCATTATCAACATCCAATGCGAATTGATGCAGCCTGTTTGGTGGGCTTTTGCGCCACTAACATATACGCCTTCATCGGTTCGACGGGTGACGTGAACGAACATATCTGGGTCTGCTTGTTGGTGCGGGGGAAGGCTTCGGTCTCCTTTTACATCGGTCATCGCACCACCGATTACTTGGTTGTATCGGTGTGTGAGGGTAATAAATTCTTTGAAGCGTTGGTGGTAAGTGGTCTTGTATTTTTCGTCTATTTCATAGCTGACGGAGTATAGAGAATTGAAGGCATCCATTCCGACACAACGTTGGAAACAAGTGCCTGTTAGTTGTCCCAGTTTTCGTTGCATTTTGTTTTGCATCACCATGTCATTGGCGCTTGTGACAACGTGCAAAAAACGACTGATTCGCTCGCCTGTGAAGGGTGATATAACGGAAGCCAATTCGGGGGCTTCTATTGCTAAGTCGTAGGTTCGAGCCAAAGCATTGATGGAAGGGCGAATCATGGGATGGTCCACAGGTTCTTTGACCAGTTCTCCAAAAAGATAAATCGTCAAATCTCGATTTCGAAGGCTGTTGATATAGTCTTCACCTGTCGTGATTTTTTTATATTTAATAGAGGGTTTTGAGTTTGTTAGCATTGGAGTTCTATAATTTTGAAGAGGGAACAATTGTTTTTTAGCTTCCATTGAAGTTCAGAACAATATTATCCAAAGATATTAAATCCTTTTCAAAATCAAGAAGGTAGGAAATGATGATATTTACTTCCAACGTAGTTTTCGCCTATTCAAAAGATTAATCATAAATCCATTTACTCCCCAAAGTATCAGGCTAAAGGCAATGGCTGTTAGCCAACTATTGACATAAAAGCCAACGGTCAGACTGTCTATCATCAATATCAATAAAGAATTGAGAATGAGTATGAACAAGCCCAGGGTTGTGAGGGTTGTAGGTAATGTCAAAAAGGCAAGTATGGGTCGGCTAAATGTGTTGATGACTGCAAGCCACATAGATACGACAAAAGCTGCCATAAAACCTTTGACAAGTACGCCCGGCAATAGGTACGCAGTGATAACCACAGCGATACTATTGATGATTAAATTCACCAATCGCTTCTGCATGAAATTCTTGAATTGATATTAAATGAAAAATTTCCTTAGGTGGGCTTCTACATTAATACCTAAATGGGCGTAGAAGTTCCATAATTATTGGTTTTTCTTCAATTTTTTTATGGTCAGATGTGGTAAGAAATAGTTTAAATTCAAATATAAAATAATCAAATATGCGTTATACATATTAGCTATTCTTTTGAATTTTGGTAATTCATTAGTAAGTGAGTCAGCAAACAAGAATCTGTGGTTGGTGGTATATAGTAGATAATAAAAAATTAATTGTTTTTGCTTGACTACTTATTATATGATACGCAATAGAAGGGAATGAGTTTGGTTTTTAATGTCTGTTTAATGTAAAGAAATGGGATGAACTTAAATAAAATAAAAAATGCTTATCATTTGCTTTTTGAAGCGCATGATAAGCATTGATAACTAATAAATTATATGATATTTGTCTTAATTGGTCGATTTTTCAGGAGCAGGTGCGCTTGCATGAAAATTTTGAAATACCTGTTCTGTGTATTTATCCAATAGGGTCAATACTCTTTCCCGCTTGTCAGATTTGACAATCATCCCTATATGATGGTCTTTGTGCATTTTCCAACAAATTTCTGGGTCTGTGAACTGATTGTAGTCGGGGCGTTGGTATTTGATAAGTGAAACAATAATGCCTGTATAATCTTTTTGAGGTTTGGGTAGCTTATAGTCTGCTCCTAAAGCTTTTGCTACTTCAATTTTTGCCCATTCCCCCCACAAATTGATGCCCGAAGAGTACTCTACCATTTCGGCGAGATGTGCGCCTCCTACCCTTGAAGATGTTTCCAAAAAATAGAACTCACCTGTTTCTTTCGATTTAATAAATTCAGTATGAGAAGCACTGTATTGCATTCCAAAAGCTTTCATTACTTGCTTGTTAGCTTTCTGCAAGGCTTTATCGTCTGCGCTTCCATATTTGACGACGCAGGAGCGAAAAATTCCACCTCCATGCGCTACTTCAAAAGGAGTATTCAAATATTGAGAACCTCGTGCAAAAATGACTTTTCCATCGACACTCAATGCGTCAACATGATAAACATCTCCTGGACGAAACTGCTCAATGAGGTAATTGTGTCTTTCTTCTCCCAGTTTTTCTAAATGTTGCCAAAGTTGCTCGGCAGAATGTATTTTGGTGATTCCTGTTGCGGAGGCTTCGGAACGAGGTTTTACCAACCAAGGAGCTTCCACATTCGATACGTAATCACTGATTTCTTGGTCATTGAAGAGTCCGCTAAAAGCAGGAACTTTAATTCCTGCATCTGCTGCTTTGATTCGCATTGCCAACTTATCACGAAAATATCGCGCTGTTGTTTGTCCCATTCCTGGAATACGAAAATGCTCTCTCAACAAAGCTGCTTTCTCTACATCAAAATCATCTAATGCAACAATTCTATCTATTTTGCGAGTTTTTGTCAACCAAGACATTCCTTGAATCATCTGTTTTTCGTCCCAGTGTCCGTCTTCGTTTTCTACCATGTAGAAAATTTCATCAATGGATTCTCTTGCCCATGATGCATGTTCAAGTTTTTTCGACGTTATCAGATATACGGTGCAGCCTTCTGCTTTACAAGCACGTATAAAATCTTGTCCTTTGAAGTAGGAAGCAAGACAGAGGAAAGTTGGTTTCATCTTTGTATTTTGTTGAAAATTGAAAATTATCCTTTTTAAAAATGGGTGCTGATTTTGGGGACGCAAAGGTAAAAAAATGATGGGAAGAAAGATAGCAAAGGATGTTAATGTTTCGTTAAGAACAAACGGATTGGTTCAGGCTATATTCTCCCAAACCAATCCGTCTCAAATTTTCGGAAACGAGAGTGTCAAATCCTTGTATCTTCCCTCTCAAAACATTGGAATGTGCTTATTGCTGCGAGCGAATCGAATGTAAGTTATACTTCAACTGTTCTACTTTTTGAATTTGTTCACGAGTAGCTTTGTTTCTATCTTCTTGAATCAATGTATTTTGTTCTATATCTGCTTCTGCTTTACTGATTGCTTGTTTATAATTTTCGATGTCTTTGACTAGTTGTTCATATTCTGCCTGCAACTTTTGCCGAGCTTTATCCATTTGAAATAGCATTTTTTCTTCACCTGCTAATTCTTCACTTACTGCTTTGTAGGATTCGGTAATGGCAAAATCTCGAATCATGGATAGACCCACCTCATATTGTTGAGCATTGGTCGAACCTGATAAATATCCTTTTTCTCCTCCTAAATCAAAAAAGACCTTCAATAATGTGCCACTTGGATAGGGCTGTACAACAGAATAGATATCAACTGTACCTTCACTCAATCCGTCTATATAGGCTTCTTTAGACAGAAATTCACTGCCGTACATTTTGGGTTTTGCTCCAAAATCTTTTAAGTATTTTTTCCAACTTTTGGCTACATCATTTGCAGCGGCACCAGGAATAGAGACTCTGATACCTGGTTTTTGTCCTTGACTCATAAAATCGAAGACTTCTGTTGTTTCTACTACAGGAGGAGCTGCTAGTTGAAGTTGAAGAGGACCTATTGTCACTGTTTGTGTACCGTCGTCTTGAGGAGTCTCTTGCTGTGGTTGTACAGGCATTTCCCCCATTTGTGTGGGAGTTTTTTGGTTGTTACCTGCATCAGGTGGAATAAACTGGTATTGATTAGCGGGTTGTGCAATTGCTGTTTCGGCAATCAAAAAAAGTAATCCAGCAAGTAAAGTAAGTATGACTTTAGATTTTTCCATGCTACTAATATAAGGTTTTTTTATTCAAACTTTAAATGATTGTTGAATATTTTAAGAATTGGGTTAAAAATAAGCCCTAATACTGCGATAAGCACTATTAGGGCTTGCTATGAACGATGTTCGATATAGCAAAGTTAAAAAAATATTTTGCAGTTAGTATCTTCAACGAATTTTTGAAGTGAATTGGTATGTTTTTATCTACCTCCCGATTCTCAATCCGTTTTTATATTTCACTACGAACGCATCGCCATAGCCACGGTGTTTGAGTTCTAATAATGCTTGGTCTACATTGGTTTTGTCTGTAAAACTTCCTAAAATAACCCTTTTTACTCCTGTGCTGGTAGTTTCGGTATCTACAAAACCTAAGTCTTTTAACTTATTGAAGGCTGCCATATCTGGAGAGCGATAAGCCCCCAGTTGGATTTTATATTCTGTTCCTACGCTTGTTGATGTAGAGGAGCTGGGTGAGGATGCTGCAAAATCAGTTGTTGTATCATCAGATGATGATGTTGTCGTACCAGCATTATTACCTGACTCGTTTGGAACATAATAATCATATACATTTTTGCCAGTAGTTGATGTTCCCGACTGTATGCAGCAATTTTCGTCAATAATCACCTCGCCTGTAATAGGATCTCTGTCGTAATAAGTAGGAGTATTATTGCTACTATAAGGAGATGTTGTAGTGCTTGAACTGCTGCTGTAAGGAGATGTTGCGGAACTGCTCGAACCCATATCATAGTCATAAGTTGAAGTACTATTAGTGCTTGAACCTGAATAGATATTGGCATTACTGCTGCTGCTGCCTGAATAATTGTTGGTACCTCCTTGTGTCAAACGCTTGCCGCCGCTACCAAAATAGCGAGGTAGGCTGTAAATCGAATTGGAGTTGTAGCCTGTTATGACAAATTCTGTACGTCTGTTTTCTTGGTGTTTGCCTTCATTGCAGGGTACACCGTCTCCACATTCATTTGCCAATTGATTTTCACCATATCCTTTTGCGGTCATTCTACTTGGAGCGATTCCTCGTGAGGTGATGTAGTTGAGGGCGGATTGGGCTCGTCTGTCCGAAAGGTCGGCATTATAGGCATGTGTTCCTCTTGAATCTGTGTGAGAACGAAGGTCAATTATAATTCCTGGATTCTCGAACATAAATTGAACCACTTTGTCTAGTTCTATTGCCGCATCAGGACGTATGTTGGCTTTGTCAAAATCGTAATATATGTGATTCAATTGAGGAAGGACTCCTTCCAATACAGGATGTCTTGGATCACTACCTTTTCCATCATCTTTGAAGGTGATGTCATCGGTTTTATTACTATTAGGAGTATTCCCTGATGCGTTAGGATTGCCACTATTTGCGTTAGGGTCTCCTCCTATATTGCTTCGAGGATCAGTATTTCCGTTGTAGGGGTTGTTACCGCTGCTATTGGGGTTATTGGGGTTGTATGGATTGTTAGGATTATTAGGGTTGTTTGCATTGGCATCCATAGGTATCGGTGCGATTTCTATATCTAAAGCTATTTTGTTTTGAAGTGGGTCTTCACAGTCTATTCCTCTTGTGGAAAGAGTTTTATTGGCCGTGAAGTAAAATTCTTTGGTGGCATAGATTACATAGTCAGATTCCGAATTTAGATAAAATTGATACATGCCATCTGCTTCTGTCACAAAGGTATTGTCGTCTCTTGTTTCGGCATTGGTAATAGTAACAATGGCACCGCCTACGGGCAAACCCGTTGCTTTGTCGACAACCATTCCTGTTACTTCGCATCCGCCTTCACCTGCTGGACCAGAACCCTCAGGACAAATCGGGATTTTGATATTGATTTGCTTGCCATTCATACCACCAACAGTAGAAATACTTTCTTGGCCTTCTTCATAACCCATTTTGGTTGCCACGACTGTATATTCTTTATTGGGCGAAACAGGGAAACTGAACGTACCATTGAAGGAACTTTTCTTTTTCTGCATGATTTTGTTGCCGTCCATCAATTGTACCATAGCACTTTCGAGAGGTTCTTGCGTATTACAGTCTATGACTACTCCTGTCATGATATTGGTCAGTTTGGTGAAACTGTAAATGTCATCGTCTCCTTTTCCACCTGAACGATTGGAAGAAAAATATCCTTTCTTGTTGGATGCGTCAATAATCATCGCAAAATCGTCGCCATTGGTATTGATCGGGTAACGCAAGTTATCGGGAGAGCTCCAAGTTCCATCTTCTAATAACATAGTAGAGAAAAGATCTAAACCTCCTAAGCCTGGCAATGCGTCTGATGCAAAATAGAGCGTGCCATCGTCTGCCATAAAAGGAAACATTTCGTGTCCTTCGGTATTGATTTCTGGGCCCAAGTTTTCGGGTGCGCCCCAACTATCTCCGCTTTTATAGCTGACATATAAATCCACACCACCATAACCTCCTGGCATATCCGAAGCAAAGTACAATGCTTGTCCGTCGGGCGAAAGTGCTGGATGCCCTACAGAATAATCGTCGCTATTGAAGGGAATGGATTTGATTTCATTCCATTTATCACCGTCTGCTTTTGATTCGTAGATTTGAAGGTTGACGGTTTTGAGTTTTTCCTCAGTATCATACCCTACTTTTCCTTTGAAGTAATTGTTTCGAGTAAAATACATGGTTTCAAAGTCTTTCGAGAAACTCACTGTGCCTTCGTGCATCCACGTATTTACTTTTCCTTTGAAGCTTTCGGGAGTACTAAGAGCAGAAGGATTATCGTCGCTTTCGCCTTTGGAGTAGAACAAATCTAAAAAGGGAGCATTCCTCCAATTGTAATTACGTTGAGCATGTTTATCGCTTTGTTCAGAAGCATATACAATCCCGTCTTTATAGAAAGCGGGGCCGAAATCTGCCAGACTAGAGTTGATGTTACTCGCCAAACTGACCTCATAGATGCCTGGATCGGTCAAAAAATACGTAGATTCTTCACATGCTTCAACCTGTCTGAGTCCCCTTGTATCAGCAGGTACCAACTGTGCATATTCCAAAAAGAATTCTTTGGCTTCTTCAAATTTCCCATTGGCCTTCAATGCCATCGCATAATAGTATTTGTGAATGGGCTCATTCTCTGACAGTTCTACTACTTGCTCATACCAATATTCTGCTTCAACGGGCATGTTCATGTATCGGTAGGTATCTGCCAATTTTATTTTCGCTTCTGGAATATCGTCTTTTGCCAATACACGTTTGTATTCCTCGGCTGCCTCAGGAAAAGAAAATCTGTCAAATAAAGCATTTGCTTTCTTTAATCTTGAATCTTCACTTTGTGCATTCACAGTACTTGTTTGTATGCAACATAGGATAAACAAAAAAAGTATAACGACGAGTCGGTTATGTTTCATCAGAAAGGGGTTTAACAAGTTCAATAATAGTGTGAGTTCGCTCTTCATGGTTTGACTAGTATTTTTACAAAAACAGTACCAAAGTAAAACTTGAAGGGGCAAATGACCACTTTTCAAATTTATGTAAATTCAATTACTCTGTGTTTGTGAGTGAATATATGAGTAGGTTGAATAATTATTTATGAATGAGGTCGCAATTGAGAATGAAGTGGAGTTTAACAGCCTGACTATACTTTCATTAGAGTATTTAATAGTAACTGGGTTATACTTACTCTTACGGTGAATGGAGGCTACAAATATACAGGATAATGTCATAAAAATTTAATCTTTGTCATTTTTTTGTCATAAAATTAAAAAGTTTCAAAATTTGACCTTTTTGGGTAAATCGGTAAAAAAATGTTTATGGCTTAATAAAGGTTTTTAGTGCAGGAGCTAAAACAATGGTTGGCTTAATGGATTTAGGAACTATGTTTAAGGCAATAGGTCTGTAGAAAGCAATTTTGAAAAACTTGATAATAGAAAAGTCTAAGACCGCCGAGCTAAACACCAAGTCTTTAGAGTGTCTTTGAAGACGATAGATAAGCTAATCAAGGTAAAACCAAACTGCAAAATGCTTGCTTGTGTGTAATTCATATAGGATTGTTGGACTGCAAAAAAGCTGATGAGTAAAACGCCAACAATACTGATAAATGGCAGATACATTTTGGGAGACTTCAATGGAAACAAATAACTTGGATAACACACACACAACAAGACAAAGACAAAAATGCGAGTGCTGACTGCTGCAATGACTGCACCCCAAATTTGAAGCGAAGGAATAAGGAGGAGGTTGAGAATGACGATTAGAACCGTGGAAACGATTTGGAGTTGGAAAGTTGTTTTGGTGTTTTTGTAGTAATAAAACTGCTGATAAGCGAGGTAGGTAATGGCTGAAAATAGGTAGCCAATCACATAAATAAACACATAAGGTTTGATGGCTAAGTATTCTTCTTTTGTGACTATCCAATGTATATGCCCGACCAGTAAAACAATACCTGATGCGGCAAGAACGGTCAATAGAAAGTAAAATTCGTACAATTGCTGAATTTCTTGCTGTTGGATAGCCTTCTTTTTTGCCAATGCCTCATAAAAAAACGGCAATATAGCGGCTCTCACTGCAAAATAAGCCAACTCAATAGCTCCGACCAAAATATTGAGTAAGCTGTAGATACCCACCAAACTCAAACTGCAAAATCGCTCTATGATAAACCTGTCTCCAAAAGCATAAAGCCAATCGAGCAAAGTCTGTGGTAAGTAATATTTGATAAACGAAAAGGGGCGCACAAAATACTTCCAATCTATTCGCCAAGTCAAATATTGCCGATTCAGATACAAAACGATAATAGCAATCGCCCAACTGCTGATGCTCTTACCTGCCAAAACGCCTACGATTCCCCAATCCGTCAAAACGAACAAGACCTGCAAACCTGTGCTTAGGAAAATATTACTGAGTTGGATGGCAGCATAAAAACGGAGTTGTTTTTTGTTGCGGAGATAAGCCATGAAGGGCGCAAAAAAATTGTACGCCACACCTTGAAGGGTAGCCCAATACCCGTAAGGATAGAAATGAACGGTTTCGTCTTTGAAGATTAGCTGAAATAAACTTTCACCAAGCAGAAATAGAAGCAAACTACTCAACAGACTCAAATAGAGTGTAAGCATCAACATTTGCCCCAAAAAACGCCGCAAACGCTCGTAATTGTAGTGGTAATTGTAGTAAAAAGTAAAAAAAGCAGCGGTGATGCTCAAAGCACAGGTCATTCCGACCAGTGTAGAATAATTGCCCATGAGCGACAAAATCCCATATTCTTCACTCGGAAAATAGTTGAGATAAAAAGGCTGCAAGAGAACCAATGACACAAAAGGCTGCAGAAAAAACAGAAAACTGTATAATATGGTAGAACTGATGAGTTTTTGCTGCATTGGAAAATGCTACATTTTTTAAGAAGTCAAAGTTACCAACTTTTTGTTCAAGTAAAGGTTTTCTTTTTTTGGTATGGTTTGTGCAATAATTTTAATAAGACAAATTGAGAACTTGGCAACAATGCCAAAACTCAATCACTAACAAACCATTAAAAATCATTCCAAAATGTTTTTTTAATAACCTTATTTTTTCACGCTAAATCCACAGGCCGTTATGAAGAAATCCATCCTAATCTTATTATGCGGAGTTTTCCTGTCACTCTCCGCTATTTTTGCACAAGAAAAATCGCTTATCGAAACCAATCTCATTGAAGTAAACGGTTTTTTTGATGTAAAAACAACCACTTTTACCTTCAAAAAAGTAGACCCTAATAATCGTATTGTTGCTTTTACAAAAGAAGACTTATCTTACCTTACATCTTTTTTTCAAAGTCAAGAAGGCGTTTTAAAAGTTGATGGAGATCATCTCGACAAAACTGTTCATGTTGTCAGTTTACTCAAAGAAGATGGAGAAATCTACTTCAAACATCGAGAAATTGCAGAGATTTTGAATGAAGATGGTTTTGTCACAATTCGACTTCGAACTCGTTCTAAAAGCCAATATTTGATAGCCATTGCTCCTCCTATTAAAGAAGACGAAGTGACTGCTGAATTGGTAAAAGAAGAAAAACCCGAAGACTGCAATGAATGTGGAGAAGTAAAGGTAAGTAAAGAGGTATTAGACCTATTGAAGAACATGGATTTTGGCGGTGAAATGTTTGACATGAGTACAGATAGCACTGACCAGCTAAAGACTACTTCTGACATGAAATAATTTTAGTTGCAAAATTCTATCAATAGTCGCATCAAATCTTCAAATTCAGTTAGGGGAAGTGTTTCAGGACGATCATAAATATCGTGATATGCCTGAATCCCTCCTAAAGTATAAATAAAAAAACAAGGAACATTGTGTGTATAAAAAAACCAATGATCACTGTTTGCCGCTTCCCCTCTCTTTTTTATTTGAGGCACATATTGCTTGTATTCATTGATGGTTTCCAATCTTGCAAATTCTACTGGAAACTCAATGGCATTCACCGCAGTAATGCCTTCATCTCCTGTTCCAACTATATCCAAATTCACCAAAAATTTTATCTGCTGTAGAGGAAACAATGGGTTCTCTACAAAGTGCTTAGACCCAACCAAGCCCAGCTCTTCTGCACCAAAAGCAATAAAAGCAATAGAGTAGGTTGGAGGATTTTCTGAATAGTATTTTGCCAAATTAAGCAACATTGCCACACCACTTGCATTGTCATTTGCTCCAGGGATAAATTGATTTGCTCCCAATCTTCCCAAATGATCATAATGGGCTGTAAACACATACATCGAATCAGGATACTTCGTACCTTTTATATAACCCAATACATTTTGCGTTTGGTAAGTCGTCTGAAAGGATGCATCAATATTGATTCCCACTTCCTTCACCTTCGGAGGCATCGCCGCCCTACTTACCTGAATGTGCGTGAAATTATCAACACTGTTAGCCGTATGCCAAGTCAGTTTTTCTTCTACACTAATGAATGCCGCAGCATCTAAATGACTACCAATAAACAACCTCACACGTTCTCTAGCTTTTATTGCATTTTCTGCTTCATAGTCAAATACAACCACCTCATTCGTAAAACTTTTATTCAACATGAGCTTGTTAAAAGCCCCACGATTGAGTATTTTATTTTCTTTCAAGTGCGCTGCTTTGAAGCCTCCTGCTTGCCCTCTTGCAGAAGGAGAAACAATAAAATCTTTTCCTGCCTCCAGTTCTACTCCATTTATGCTCAATAGCATGTCTTCTGGAAAAGTATTGACAGAAATCATGTATTCTTGATAGTAACTATCGGTAAAAGGCTTCAATTTCCAACGTTTAAACTCCTCTGCAATGAACACTGCAGCTTTAGTTTCACCTTCCAATACATAGCCTCTCCCGTGCATACTTGGGGCACAGAGTGAATCAATAACTTGACGAGCATATTGAATATCTTGAGCAAATCCATCTGAATAACAATTTATCAAAAAAATCAAGAGCATTACTTTAAAAAATCTCATAGCTTAAGTTTGTACTTTAGAGCAACATAATAAGTAAAAGTTCAAAAATATTCGGTATATTTTTTCTTCTTACAAAGAAAGTAAACAAAAAATTGGCTACAAAGCGAAATATCTTTACCTTTGCAATCCGAAAAAAAAAAGCTTATGTTCGTAATAGTAGAAATAGCTGGTCAACAATTTAAAGTTCAAGAAGGACAAGAAATATTTGTTAACCGCTTAGATGCTGAAGAAGGTGCATCTGTAGATTTTGATAAAGTGCTACTCACCTCTGATGGAGATGATGTAAGCATTGGATTACCACTAGTAAGTGGAGCAAGTGTTTCCGCTACCGTTTTGGAACATTTGAAAGGCGATAAAGTTATCGTCTTCAAAAAGAAAAGACGTAAAGGGTATAAAGTTAAGAATGGACATCGTTCTTACCTTACCAAGTTGAAAATCAATAGTATTGGTTAGGATTTGGTATTCCCAGTAATAGAAACAATTAGTAAACCATAGATTTTTTAAAATAATTTTGTCATGGCTCATAAGAAAGGTCAAGGTAGTAGTAAAAACGGACGGGACTCACAAAGTAAACGACTTGGAGTTAAAATATATGGTGGGCAAGTAGCCATTGCAGGCAACATTATTGTTCGTCAAAGAGGCACAAAATTCCACCCAGGTAAAGGTGTTGGAATAGGTAGAGACCACACTATTTTTGCGACCACAGAAGGAGTAGTTACTTTTGAAAAAAGACGGCAAAATCGTACTTTTATCTCCGTACTTCCTTTTGAAGAAGAAGAAGTCACTATTGACACTCCGAGCGTCAAAACTGCAACTGCGGAAATGCCTGAAGCTACTTCAAGTGAAGCAAGCGTAGAGGACGCAGATGAAGACAATTCTACCAACACATCAGGAGAAAAACCTGAACCTGCTGTTGGTAATGAAGCAGAGTAGAATTTAACTATAAAATTAATTCTAAATATTTAACCCCAAAATAATAAATCATTATTGTTTTGGGGTTAAGTGCGTTTGGGTAAATCTATTCAAATAAAAAACCAATTGGAGTGAACAAAGTTCCATTTTTGGCATTTATATACAAATTGTACTAATTTTATTGTTTTTCTATCATCTAACAAAGAAAGACAGCTCTTTTATAAAAAAAATAATGAATACAATAAACGACATATATGAATGGATGGAATTGTACTTACTTGAAAAATTGGATGAAGAAGAAAGCGAGCGTTTTGAAAAAAAATTGAATTCAAGTAAGGAATTCGCCGAAGATTTTCGAGCAATGGAAATAGAGATGTACGAAGAGGGAAGGCTACCGACTACTCGTAAAAAAATGTTTGAAGAAAGATTGAAAAATGATGCAGAACTAGCGAATGAGCTTGCTTTGCACATAGCCACATTCGAAATTATCAATTTACTAGATAATCAAGAAAACATAGAAAATCCTTCTTCATTATCGGATAAGCGTATATCCTTACCGCAGTATTTGCTTTTTCAAGAAAAGCGGTTGCTAACATTTTTTGAATTTCTACGAAGATGGTTTCAATCTTTTTTCAGAAAATTGCTGTAACCCAAAAATAGCTATTAATTGAAATAATCTCTCATTTTATCAAAGAAATTCTTATCTCCCTTACCTGGATTTGGCTGAAAATTAGGTGAATTACGAAGTTTCTCTAAAGCATTTTTTTCGGATACACTCAGATTTTTAGGTATCCAAACATTCACCTCTACCAATTGATCCCCCGTTCCATAAGAATTTACCGAAGGAACTCCCTTTCCTTTGAGTCGGAAAATTTTGCCTGAAGGAGTACCGGGTGGAATTTTGATTTTTGCTTTGTTGTTAATCGTTGGAATTTCTACAGTCGTTCCCAATGTTGCATCAATAAAACTAATGTGCAAAGCGTAAATCACATCATTTCCTTCTCTTTGAAGGTGTTCGTGTGGAATTTCTTCAATGCCAATAATCAAATCACCCGCAGAACCACCTCTCTCGCCTGCATTTCCTTTCCCCGTCATAGATAACTGAATTCCTTCACTTACCCCCGCAGGAATGTCAATATTGATGGTCTCTTCTCCATAAACCCGACCATCTCCTTTGCAGGATCCACATTTATTGGTAATCATTTTGCCCGAACCTTGACAACTCGGACAAGTAGTAGTGGTCTGCATCTGCCCTAAGAAAGTATTGGTAACTTGTCGAACAGCTCCCATACCATTACAGGTTGTACAAGTCGAAAATGCGCTACCGTCTTTTGCTCCCGTTCCAGAACAGGTATCGCAGCCCACATATTTGGGAACTTTTATCTTTTTTTGTGTTCCTTGAGCAATCTCTTCCAATGACAATTTTACTCGTACCCGCAAATTCGTGCCTCTACGGCCCGTACCTCTCTGTTGTCGAGAACCTCCTCTTGCCCGACCACCGCTAAAAATGTCTCCAAAAATATCTCCGAAATTCTCAAAAATATCTTCAATATTCATTCCTCCTCCGCTAAATCCGCCACCAGGGCCACCCTTCACACCTGCATGTCCAAAGCGGTCATACCTTGCTCGTTTTTCCTTGTTGCTCAGCACCTCATAAGCTTCTGCTGCCTCCTTAAATTTCGCCTCTGATGCCGCATCTCCAGGATTTCTATCAGGGTGAAACTTGAGCGCTACCTTTCGGTAAGCTTTTTTGATTTCGTCCTCACTAGCAGTTTTTGAAACACCTAATATTTCGTAAAAATCTCGCTTTGCCATTGTAATAAATTGAATTGCCTTTTTTGAATCTGAACTTTTTACTTATTTTTTCCGCCTCTTAGAATATCTAGTCATTTACCCACCACTACCTTGGCATAGCGGATAATTTTGTCGTTCAAATAATATCCTTTCTCTAAAACGTCAATTATTTTCCCTTGCAAATCAGGACTAGGAGCAGGAATCTCTGTCAAAGCTTCATGATATTCAGGATCAAACTCTTTTCCTTCACATTCCATCACCTCCAATCCTTTCTGATCAAGCGTGCTTTTGAATTTGTTGTAAATCAACTCAAAACCCTTCAATGCCTCTTTTGCAGATTCATCCGTTACCTTATCGCTTGCTTTGAAAGCTCTATCAAAATCATCCAATACAGGTAACATGTTTACAATCACATCTTTACCCGCCGTTTTGATCATGTCTACACGCTCACGAGAAGTTCTACGCTTGTAATTTTCAAATTCAGCAGCCAATCGCATAAATTTATCTTTCCATTGTGCCGTTTCTTCCTGTGCTTGTGCCATTTTTTGTTCAACATTAAGCCCTTCAGCCGACTCTTTGTCAGTTTTTTCTGTTTCAGCCTCCATTGCAGCATCCCCATCTTCCATATCTTCAAGAACTTCTTCTACATCAGAATCGGCAAATACCTGATCTACAATCTTTTTAGCCTCTTTTTCAGCCATTTCTTGAATCTTCACCTCTATATTTTTTTTACTCATCGTCTCATTTAATTTTTTGCCTGTCGAATATCACTCATATTAACCAAAAAGTTTGCCAATGGAAATTATCCGACAAATTGGCAGATACCTACAAAAATTACTGTCGTTATTTATTTTTTGAAGTGAGAAAAGTGAAAACAAAAATATTTCCATTATTTCCCCACAACCCCCAACTCGCCTAATTCATCCTTCGCTTCAATTCATAGTCCATCCAAGCAAATGTTTGGTCTCTTCCAATAATAATTCCTCGCTCATCAACCAAAAAATAAGCAGGAATCTCTTCAAACTGAAACTCTACCAAATACTTAGAGGTAAATGCAGTCGTGTCAATCAGTTGGTATTTCCAGCTCGGTTGCTTTCGTTTCAATACTTTTTCCCATGTTTCACGTTTCTCATCCAATGAAACACTAAGAATTTCAAAACCTTCTGCACTACCAATTTGAGCGTTTTTGTATTTTTGATAAAGCTTTTCCATATCGGGAAATGCCTTTATACAAGGTTTGCACCAAGAAGCCCAAAAATCGACCAAAACTATTTTGTTCTCAATAGAGGCCAATGAAATAGTATTCCCTTGTTGGTCTATACCTTCAATATTGGGCATTTTCGCTCCATTTATCAGCCTTTCGGATTGCGTATCAAAATTACATTGAAGGAGAAAAGCCGTTAAACACACTACAATAACCCACAAATACGATTTCATTTACATTAATCAATGGTGAATAAATATACTTTTGAATCAGCAAGCACATATTTTTGCTATTTTGTTGGTGCAAAATTAAGATAATATTCAATGCTTTCAATCATTTATCGGAAGATCTGGAAGGGAAATGACTGTGTGAGTTTTGTTGAATGGATATTTAGTAATATATTTGCCAAATAATGTCAAGACAAAATAAAGAAATGACAATATTCGGAGATAGAATTAGGAAATTAAGACAATCCAAATGCCTCAAACTAAGGGAATTGGCTGCAAGTTTAGATATCGATTCTGCTACTCTAAGTAAAATTGAAAGAGGAAAAAGAAATGCTTCTAAAAATCAGGTAATCCTTCTTGCAAAAACTCTTAATGAAAATTTATCTGAATTAAAATCCTTATGGCTTGCTAATAAAATTTATGAGATTATTGGCGAGGAAGAAGAAGCACTAGCAGCAATTCAAGTGGCAGAAAAAGAAATAAAGTATCAATCAAAACAAAAATAATGACAAAAAAAACTGATAAAATAATTGACTATATTTCTGGCTTAGAAGTACATGCAACCCCAGAAGAAATGGAGGCAGTTCAAGTGTTCTCAAAACAACTTGTTGAAGACTATGGATACGATAAAACACAAATTACTACACACCCACAATTTAGAGTAAAATCAAGTCCTTCAGATACAAGGGGTAAATACCCAGTTGACATTGCCGTTTTTAAAGATAGCAAGAAGAAAGACGATGAGGTTTACATAATTATTGAATGTAAGAAAAAGAACAGAAAAGATGGTAGAGGACAGTTAGAAGATTATTTGAGACTTTCAAGAGCATCCCTAGGGGTTTGGTTCAATGGCGAAGAAAGACTGTTCTTGAGAAAATTTGAGAAGTCGGGAAAAGTACTATTTGAAGAAATTCCTAACATACCATTAGTAAATCAAAGAGTTGAAGATATTGGTAAATTCAAGAAAAAGGAATTAAGACCAACTCATAACCTTAAAGCAATTTTCAAATCTATAAGAAATCACCTAGCTGCAAATACTATCGGTGCTACTCGTGATGAAGTTCTGGCACAGCAATTAATAAACCTAATATTCTGTAAACTATATGATGAAAAATTTACTCTCCCAAATGAGAATGTAAGATTTCGAGCGGGAGTTGATGAATCGCCAAAAGAAATTGAAAAAAGGATAAAAAATTTATTCAACGAAGTAAAGAAAAATCAGAAAGAAGTTTTTGCGGAGGAAGATAAAATCACATTAGACACCAATTCTATTGTTTATGTCATTGGCGAACTTCAAAATTATTCTTTAATGAATAGTGAAAGGGATGTAGTAGCCGATGCTTTCGAAACATTTATTGGACATGCACTAAAAGGAGGTCAGGGTCAATTTTTTACGCCAAGAAACGTAGTGAAAATGATTGTTGACATTTTGAATCCTAGTGAAAAAGATAGAGTCATTGATCCTGCTTGTGGAAGTGGTGGTTTTCTTATCGAATCCTTAAAGCATGTTTGGGCTGAATCTGAGGAAAAATATAAGCAGTTGGAATGGAGTCAAGCCCAAATAGAGAAGAAAAAGATAGAGACAGCAACAAATAATTTTAGAGGAATTGATAAAGATTATTTTTTAAGTAAGGTTGCAAAAGCTTATATGAATTTAGTGGGTGATGGTACAACAGGGATATTTTGTGAAGACAGTTTGGAAAACCCAAGCAACTGGTCTCAAGAAACTCAAACCAAAATCAAAATGGGCGAATTCGATATACTAATAACCAATCCTCCATTTGGTGCTAAAATTCCTGTAACTGGAGAGGCTAAAATAAAACAATTCGATTTTGGATATAAATATAAATTTGATAAAAAAAGCAAAAAATGGATTAAAACCAATAAATTAAAAACAAGGGAGGAACCCCAAGTTTTATTTATCGAAAGATGTTTGAATTTGTTAAAGGATGGTGGTAAAATGGCAATGGTTCTTCCAAGTGGAATTTTAGGAAATGAAAGAGGAAAATATTTGAGAGAATATATTTTGGAGAAAGGAAATTTGTTTGCGATTGTTGAATTACCATTTGAAACTTTTAGTCCTAACGTTACAATCAACACAAGTGTCCTATTCATCCAAAAGGGAAAGAGTATAAAACAAAAAGATTTATTCATTTCGATAAATGAATATTGCGGACACGATAAAAAAGGACGACCAATTGACCAAGATGATATTCCCCTTGTAGCTTCAATATATAAATCTAAAAAAACTAATTCAAACAATTTTTTCATTAATCCTGCTTTATTAGAGCATAGTTTTATAGCAAAAAGGTATTTACAGAAATATGTTGATAACCTCGAAGTTTTAAAAAAGAGTAAATACCCATTGGTTACCTTGGGTTCATTGATAAAAACGGTTCACAATGGCGCAAACATTGACGATGCTTCAATATATGTAGAACAGGGAGAAGGCATTCCTTACATACTTGTAAAAACAATTACTAAAGAAGGAATTAACTTTGAAAATCTAAAGTACATTAGAAAAGATTTGATTACCAATAAAGATGTTCTAAAAAATACTGTTTCGGAAGAAACAATAGTCATGACTAGGGCAGGCAATGCGGGAATTTCAGCTAATATCCCACCAGATTTAGTGAATGGTATTGCATCGGGTTTTTTAATTAATATTCATGTTAACTTAAAAAAAGTCAATCAATATTATTTAGTATCCTTTTTGAACTCAAAATTTGGGCAACTTCAGTTAGAAAGAATATCAAGTGGTTCGATATTACAAAGTATTCGTTCCTCAGATTTAAAGCAAATTATGATTGTCTTACCTCCTTTAGAGATTCAGAATAAAATTGGAGACAAAACTAAAAAGGCTGTTTATGCGAAAGCTGAAACAAGAGCGAAAATAAAAAATGCCGATAGTGACATTGCATCTTTGATGAAGTAATTCAAAATCATCCCCTTTTTAACCCATCCAGCAACATGAAAAACAACTACCTTCAAACACTTTTGTACTGTTTTTTTCTACTCTTTCTTTTATCCAACTGCAATACGCCACAGGCCACAACTGCAACCCTCTCCAAAAATTCTATTGAAGCCAAAACCGCAGGAATGGAAAAAATGGAGGGATATTTTCCATTTTATTGGGATGCCAAGTCGGGAAAAATATGGTTGGAAATCAATCAACTAAACACAGAATTTTTATACGTCAATTCTTTGGCAGCAGGTGTAGGCTCTAATGACATTGGATTAGACAGGGGACAGTTGGGCGGTGAGCGAGTGGTCAAGTTTGTGAAAACAGGCCCAAAAGTTTTACTGCTGCAACCGAATTATCGCTACCGAGCCGAAAGCGACAATGTGGAAGAACAAAAATCAGTGGAAGAAGCCTTTGCTCAATCGGTATTATGGGGTTTTGAAACTGCTGCAGAATCTGACGGTCGTGTATTGGTAGATGCAACGAGCTTTTTACTGCAAGATGCCCACGGAGTTGCCGAAACATTGAAGCGAAGAGAGCAGGGAAGCTACAGTTTAGACGCCTCACGTTCTGCCATTTTTCTACCCCGCACCAAAAATTTTCCACAAAACACGGAGTTTGAAGCGACCCTTACCTTTGTTGGCAAGCCCACAGGCGGCTATATTCGGGCAGTTGTACCAAGTGCCGAAGCGGTAACTGTTCGCCAACACCACTCTTTTGTGCAGCTACCCGATGATGAATACCAACCTCGAAAGTATGATCCTCGAAGCGGTTATTTCCCTTTGAGTTATTACGATTATGCAACGCCTATTGATCAACCCCTTCAAAAACAATTTATTTACCGCCACCGACTACAAAAGAAAGATCCGATAGCAAGGGTAAGCGAAGCTGTCGAACCAATTGTATATTACTTAGATAGAGGAACACCAGAACCCATTCGCTCGGCACTCATTGAAGGAGCGAATTGGTGGAATCAAGCTTTTGAAGCGGCAGGCTACAAAGATGCTTTTCGAGTAGAAATTTTACCTGAAGATGCCGACCCAATGGATGTGCGCTACAATTTGATTCAATGGGTACACCGTTCTACAAGAGGATGGTCTTATGGCAGTTCGGTATCTGACCCACGTACAGGCGAAATCATCAAAGGACATGTGAGTTTGGGTTCGTTGCGGGTTCGTCAAGATTTTTTAATCGCACAGGGTTTGATTGCACCTTATGAAGAAGGCAAAGCGGTTTCTAACGAGATGCAGGAAATGGCTTTAGCGAGATTGCGGCAACTGTCAGCGCACGAAGTCGGGCATACACTGGGCTTGGCGCACAATTTTGCAGCAAGTGTCAATGGTCGGGCTTCGGTGATGGATTATCCCCATCCTTATGTCACGCTTACCAAATCGGGGGATTTGGATTTTTCGCAGGCTTATGATACAGGCATTGGCGAATGGGACAAACGAGCGATTATATATGGTTATCAAGACTTTCCAGAGGGTGTGGACGAATTGGCGCAAATCATAGAGGAAACCTTGGACATGGGTTTTGGGTATCTATCGGACAGCGATGCCAGACCTTTTGGGGGCGCACACCCGAATGCCCATCTTTGGGACAATGGCGAATCAGCTATTGAAGAGCTAAACCGATTGTTGGAAGTTCGTAAGGTTGCTTTGCAGCGATTCGGCAATGCCAATATTCCTTTTGAAACACCTATGGCGAGTTTGGAAGAAGTTTTAGTACCGTTATACTTGTCACATCGCTATCAAACAGAAGCGGTTGCAAAAATAGTGGGAGGCTTGGATTATACGTATGCGATGCGTGGCGATGACCAGATTCCGACTCAATTATTACCTTCTAAACTTCAAAAAGAGGCATTGGAATCACTTTTAAGCTTGATAGACGCAGAATTTTTAGCACTACCCGAACACATTTTGGAACTGATTCCACCTAAGCCAATGGGTCTTTATCGTACCCGTGAAAGCTTCAATGCTCGAACAGGCATGACGTTTGACCCTATTGCAGCCGCCGAAAGTGCTATCAATCCTGTCATAGAATTGCTGCTACATCCTCAACGTGCAGCAAGATTAGTAGAATATCATGCTCGTTTTGATACTTTGCCAAGTTTTGAAGAAGTGATTGACCAACTATTTTCTGCTACTTGGAAAAAAAATTACCCTAATGCCTACCATGCCGAAATTGGACGAGTTGCAGATAGATTGGCCTTACATCATTTGCTTCAATTAGCTGCAAACGAATCCATTGCAGGACAGGTTCGTGCGATTGCTTTATGGAAGGTAAACGAATTGGAAAATTGGCTTCAATCCCAATTGAAGAGAATTTCGTCTTCTTCCGATAAAGCACACTATACGCTTGCCATTGCAGATATTCGCCATTTTAGAGAACATCCCGAAAACTTCAAGGTAATGCAGCCTGTTGATATGCCCGATGGATCGCCAATTGGTTGTGGACATTGAAGAAAGTACAATATTAAACATCGCTTTCTTAAAGCATTTTAGCTCCTTAGTAACGGTAAAAAAATAACTTCTCGTTTTCTTTTGCTAACATACCCCACCCCCTTTCAAAAGGGGAATATTGGTCGAGGATTTATTTTTCTTTTTTACTTACCTTCACCTCTACTTTTTGTTGTCCAACCGACATAACCAACCCTTGCACACTGTTGTTACGTTAACTTACAACAGAACACGACAAAAATTTCGTATCGAATGAAAAACAGTTATATCTCAAAATATGTGTACGCCATCATTTTTGTATGGATGCTTTTATTTACAAACCATTTGCAGGCACAAGAACGAGCTTTAGGAACTTGGGAAGCCTATCTAACCTACGAAAGTGGTCAGGCCATGCTTTTAGCCGAAAACAAGATATTTGTAGGAACGACCGCCTCGCTTTATTTTTTAGACAAAACCGACAACTCCATACATACTTTATCCCCTGTAGATGGTCTAAGTGACCTGAATATCAAAAGTTTGGGATATCACTCCCCTACCGAAACTCTCATCATCGCTTATGAAAATGCCAACATTGACCTGATGCCCAATGAAGGAAAAGTCGTCAATATATCGGATGTCAATCGGGCTAATATTTTGACGGGAAAAACCATCAACAATGTATTGGTGGAAGGCGATTTTGCCTACTTGTCTTGTGGTTTCGGAATTATCTATTTGGATATTTTGAAAGCAGAAATCAAAGATACCTACATCATTGGGAACAATGGTGCTCAGATTGAAGTCTATCAAGTGGCAGTCGGAGATGGAGTTATCATGGCTGCAACAGAGGAGGGAATCTACAGAGCCTCTCTCAACAGTGGCAGTTTGACAAACTTCAATAATTGGGCTTTGGAAACACATGAAGCATTGGTCTCAGGAGCAGCATCAACAGCCGTTGCTTATCGAAATGGGCGTTTTTATGCGGTACAAGATGACATATTGTTTCGATACGAAGATGGAGATTGGACTCCACAATATTCAGACGAAGGTTATACACCTTATTCGCTAGATGTCAGTCAAGGACAACTGATTTTGACGGCACAAAGTGCGGGTGTTTTTGGAAAAATCACCGTATTTGACGAAAATGAGCAGACAAAAATAATTGGTGATTACGGAGGGAAAGTTCGGAATATTCAACAATCTGCAATGGACATAGATGGTACGATTTGGACCATTGACTTTTGGTTTGGATTACACCACATCAACCCTGATAGTCCCAACAATAATGTACAATCCGTTTTTCCAGACGGGCCCTTTACAAAAGACGTTTTTGGACTAGAAGTCATGGATGGGAATCTATTCGTTTTGCCAGGAGGGACAACACAAGCTTGGGGCCCTCGTGCTTTGAAGCTGGGTTTTTACCATCTAAGTGAAATGGGCGAATGGACACACTACAACAGTTCTTCCGCCCCCGCTATCAATGTATTGACATTGCAGGACTTCATTGCTGCAAAAAAGCACCCTTCACTTCCCAAGATTTACTTGGCTTCTTTTGGAGGAGGCTTGGTAGAGTTTGATTACGAAACCGCAAAAGTGTATGATGAATCCAACAGCAGCATCCAATTTATGATTCCCGACATCAGTCCCGCACGTTATCGAATCACTGGAATAGACTTTGACAACCAACAAAATATGTGGATCAGCAATTTTGGAGCTCCCAAACCCATTTCTGTACAAACCCCCGAAGGAGATTGGTATGCTTTTGCGCCTTCGGATGAAGACAATATTGACCTAGGGCCTGAAAGAGAGGTCATCAAAATGAATATAGATGCCTACGGCCAAAAATGGGTAGCTATGAAAGGGCGAGGAGTATTGGTGTTCAATCACGGGCCTGACTTGGCAAATCCCAACGATGATTTTTATCAACACTTGTTGGAAGGAAACGGTGGCATTATCAGCAATACCGTATTTTCGGTTGCCAAAGATTTGGAAGGTTGGGTTTGGGTCGGCACCGACAAAGGAGCAGCGTATTATACCTGCGACCCATTCAGTATTGAAGAGAGAACTTGTCAGGCAGTGCAGCCGATTTTGGAAGTAGATGGATTTGGGGCATTGTTGTTAGGAACTGAAAATGTGAGAGCGATTGCAGTAGATGGAGCGAATCGAAAATGGTTTGGTACGGACAATGGCGTGTTTTTGATGTCGGCAGATGGGACAGAACAAATTCTACGTTTTACAACAGAGAACAGCCCTCTGCTCTCCAATTCGATTACTTCAATCGCCATCAATGACCAAAGTGGCGAAGTCTTTTTTGGCACCAATGAAGGCGTAATTTCCTACAAGGGAGATGCAATTGCAGCAGATGATATTCATGGTGAAGTGATTGCTTATCCGAATCCTGTGCGCCCAGAATATGTGGGGCCGATTGCAATTCGTGGTTTGGCACAAAATGCGGTGGTCAAAATTACCGACATCAGCGGCAATCTCATGTTTGAGACTCGTGCTTTAGGCGGTCAGGCTATTTGGGATGGACGAGATTATACGGGCAGAAAAGCGGCTACGGGTGTCTATTTGATTTTTAGCAATAGTGAGGACGGAACGGATACAAATGTGGCGAAGTTGTTGATAGTGAACTAACTTGAAGGTATCCCAACTTCAAACCCTTCAAATACTCCCGCAGGAATTTCTTCAAATACCTCAATATCGCTTAATTTATTTTTTCCTCTATCTCCACTCAACAAAATTTTTCCATGTGGTTGATAATCTTTCCAAGGAGTCGTAAATCGAGCAGTATCATCACTGGCCTTTGCATAAAAAGACCACTCGCTCACCAAATTAGAAGCTTTGTCGACAGACACCAAATATTTGTTTTCAGGTGTTACCCCCACTTCATTGAAGGTCAATTGCAGCACTTCGGCTTCTTTTTCGTCTTGCGATACACCTTCACCAATGTACTTCAAGGTCACGCCACTATCCTTTAGTTTGAAAGGCATCACCAACCAATAAGAATCATTCACCCAAATTTTATACGCTTGCTGCATCAATTCCTTTAATCTCGTTGAATCACTTACTTCCATACCTTTTTCCATCGCCTTGCCTTCTTTGGTTTGGACGTTGACCAAAAGCTGTAAACTATCCGCAGGTACTTCTATGCGAACATTACCCGCTAATTTGTCCCAAAGCAAAGTACGCCGACCAAAGAAGTTCCATTTGATGTATCGGGTATCACTCCAATTCTTCCAGCCACCCATTGCAGTCATCACCGAATCTGCTATTTCAATCGCTTTGGCATCCGATTCGGCTTTATTGAAGCCTTTTGCAGCAGGATAAGAAGCATTGGAGGTAGCGCTAGCTTGTGTTTTTGAAGTGTCTTGTGAATTGTTTGTTTGACAAGCCATTAACAAAAAACATAGAACGAAAGTGAAGAGCAAAGACGAATAAGTAGATGATTGCATATTTTTTTGAATTTTGGCTTGTATTTGAAATTCCTATGTCCTATCTGATCAAAACCACCGTTCCTTTACGCTCCAATACAAAACCCAATTCCGACTGCATACGAATGTAATACGCATAAACTCCTTGCGCTGCTAATCTGTTTTTGTAAAAACCATTCCAACCTTCATCCGGGTCGGTTGTAGTGAAAACATGTTCACCCCAACGATTGAAGACCACCATTTTATAGTCATTCGGATTGGGGTTTTTGATGATGGGTTTAAAGACTTTGTTTACACCATTGGGAGCAAAAGCATTGGGAACAAAAATGCGAGGAGATTGAGACACGCAGACTTCATTGGATTGAGAAAGTTCAGTGACGGTCGTTCCATCACCACAGGTAATATTGTATTGGGCTGCAATATAGTAGCAATAAGAAGGCGTAGAACCCACTCCACTTTCCACAATATCTTTGAATTCAAAAGTAGCATTGCTGAGAGTTTGAATAGGCACGAAGTTTTTGAAGGGTATGTTTTCGCTTCGATAAATGGTATAACTATTGATTTCTGCCCCTTCTCCAATATCAAATTCTGTCCACGAAAGAAGATTACTTCCATCCAATTGATTGCGTCCATTCAAGAAAATGGTACTCCCAATGTTGGATTCTACTCGCCTGCCACAATCATCCAAATGTACAATTTGGTAGAAGTAAGGCCCTTGATTAATATTCACTGGATCGCCAATTTCAGTCGCAGGAGGCGAACTACTCGAAATTTCGCCTATTTGTTCAAGAGCATTCGGGCTGAATCCTCCAAAAAGTTGCAAAGAAGTGATTTCGGAGTTTAGGTCAATCGTCCATTCCAGTTCCACACGATTATTGAGTGTGTCAATACTTGCGACCCTCAAACAAATATCTGTCGGCGGATTACTCGCTTCTCTGGTCACACAAACTTCGTTGGATTCTGAAGTCAAATTGCTGGTATTATTCGCAACAATTTGAAAACATTTTTCGGCTGTATTTGGGGTAATTGAATAAGCCAAATTGGTCGCTGGGGCGGGCACAATGGTCGTATCCGTATCTGTATAAACGGTGTAGCTCACCACACTATCTATGGGGATGCCATTTTCATCACTTCGATTCCAACCCACATAAGGAGTCCAAGAAAGATTAACCAAATCATTGCAGCTATCGACTGTTGCTTCTACAAAAACTGTAAAATGTGTGTCAGACAATACGCTTGTTTTTCTGGAATCATTGTCGCCACAACTAAAAGAGCGTAATCTGTAGCCAATAGAGGACAAACTCGCATCTACGCCTGTATTGTCAATAATATAAATCGTATCATTGACAATCGTTAAGTCACCCAACAAACTTGGCACTCCTTCCACAGTATTAAATTCCTGCCCGTCTTCTGTTCGGATAAGAAGATAGCCAGTTATTTCTGCATCAGGAACTGGCAAAAAAGCAATTTGAACGCTGCCATCGGGAAGAACAGTCGTATTCAATACAGAGGGCGGATTCGGACGACGATTGCTCAACGTATCGGAGGGCAAAGATTCTTGTCCTCCACAGCGAATCGTCATATAGTAGTATCGCAAGGTCATACCTACTGGTACACTATTGAGATCGTGTTCGTAAGGAGAAGGTGCAGCCGTAGCAACCAATTCTGTAAAAGGCCCTTCGGGAGTCTCAGATGTGTAAATTACATATTCCTCAAAACTACCGCCATTGCAGTCCACATTGGGCTGATATACCCATGTAACAGTCGAAATGGAATTGCTAAAACTGGCACAATCAATTTGAGGTGGATTGGGCTGAGCTTGAAGCAAAAGGGGCATCAAACCAACCAGAATAAGTACGAAAAAAGAAGGTAATCTAAAAGTTTTTTTGATATTCACTTGAGTTTGTATTTTGTTTTTATTTGCCGACAATGACCTGGGTAAGTTGCTGTTCGTCAAAATATTTACATGCCAACAATTGTAAATCACTTGGAGTGACTTGTTCAATAGTTGCAATGAGTTGGTAGAGATAATCTATATCCAAGCCGTAAAGGTACGTTCCTTCCAATGCACTTGCAAGATTGAAAGCCCCATCCACACTCGATAGCAAATTTCCCATCAGATAACTTTTAACCAAAGACAATTCTTCGTCCTCTACCAAAGTGTTTTTTAAACGATTCATTTCCAAAAATATTTCTTTCATCGTTTCTTCCCACGCATCATCTGCAACCTCCGTGCTAATACTCCAATATCCTGCCCTTAAAAAAGAGATATTGGACGAATAGATACCATAAGTTAGTCCCTTTTCCTCTCTGATATTGCTCATGAGACGAGAACCAAAAAAACCTCCAAACAACGTATTCAAAACATAAAATGCGGGATAATCGGGATGGGTTTTGTTGAAGAGGGGTTGCCCCATGCAAATAGCTGCCTGAACCGAGCCTTTTTTGGAAATGTACTGTTTTTGTGCCATGTAAGTTGGAATCGTATGATTAGGCTTTCCTTCAATGGTTCTTTTTTGCCAATCAGAAGTACCCAAATAGCGATTGACCAAACCTATTTCTTTTTCGGACAACTTTCCTGCAATGTAAATCTGGCAGTTATTCGGTACATAGCGTTGTTGGAAAAACTCTTTAAGGGCATCAGTATTAACTTGATCATAGTCCGATACTTGCACATTGTAGCCATAAGGATGTTCGCCCCCAAAAATGGCTCGATTGAAGTGCCTCTGAGCAAGGTAGTCGTTTTGCTCCAAATTGACCAACAGTTTTTGTTTGCTGTTTTGAACAATCGTTTGTAGTTCTTTCTCAGGGAAATTTGCTTCAATGAGTATTTCCCTCAATACAGGCAAGAGGTAAGGAAGGTGTTTGGTCAGTGTAAAAAGCGTGATACTTGCATAATCTTTGTTGGCAGACGATTTAAGTGTAGCACCGTGATATTCAATACGATTGTGCAACTGTCTACCCGTCATTTGAGCGGTTCCTTCTCGCAACATTCGGGCGGTAAACTCTGCCGACAACCTGTGTTGTTCGTGCCATCTGCCCGCCTGAAAAACCAAACGTATCATTGCCACTTCTTGTGTACCCATATTCCACAAATAAATAGGCACATCGTTGTCCAATTGCAGTTTTTGTGGTGGCGTTATTTTTAAAGATTGAAGAGGGCGAAGTATTGGTGCAACCTTTCTATTAAGTCTGTTCTGCATGAATTTTTTAAATAATATACTGTACGGCAAAACTATTGAAGTTTGATTCTATATAATTTTTTACACTTCAATAGTCTCAAAATTAACCATTTTGAATACACTGCAACGGCAATCCAATTCAAGTTTTGGGTTTGAATTTGTACCTTGAAATTGAGTTTTTAAATCGTCCAAGTCTGATTCCCTGCAATCAGTTGATTCAAATCTCCCTCTCCTTTTTTGCCGACTGCTTCCTTCAATTGGTCAAAAAGCATGTCTTCATAGCAAGGACGCTCTACGGCATACAAAACCCCAAAAGGTCGGGGCAAATAGTCCTCTGTAATGATCGTGCTTGGGCTGTCAAAAAATCGAGTTAACATCTGAGACTTGTAAATATCAGTTTCGTCGTGTATCCAAAGGTCGTTTTCCGAAAAACCCGTTTCTTCCAGATTAACCACCACAGGCTTCAATCCATCAATGCGAATCCCTTTACTGTTGTTGGTGCCAAACACCAAAGGTTTGCCATGCTCCAAAAAGATAGCCGTTTCGGGTTTAGTTGCTTTGTCTGTAAAGGCAAAAAAAGCTCCATCGTTGAAGATGTTGCAGTTTTGGTAAATCTCCAAAAAGCCTGTGCCTTTGTGGTGATAGCTTCGGGTCATCATTTCCCGCAAGTGTTTGACATCTCTATCCATTGACCTCGCTACAAAGGACGCATCTGCTCCCATCGCAAAAGCAAGTGGATTGACAGGTCTATCCAAAGAACCCATCGGAGTAGATTTGGTGACTTTGTTGACTTCTGATGTGGGTGAATATTGCCCTTTGGTCAAGCCATAGATTTGATTGTTGAAGAGCAGAATGTTCAGGTTGAAGTTTCGACGGAGAATGTGCAGGAGGTGATTTCCTCCAATGGATAAGCCATCACCGTCACCTGTCACCATCCAAATCGCCAAATCTGGATTTGCCATTTTCAAGCCCGAAACGAAGGCTGGCGCACGTCCATGAATCGAGTGCATTCCATAAGTTTCCATATAATACGGAAATCGAGAGGAACAGCCAATTCCCGAAATCACCGCTACTTCGTCTTTGTTCAAGCCCAAATCTGCCATCACTTTCTGAACCTGCGAAAGTATGGCATAGTCTCCACAGCCAGGACACCATCGCACGTCTTGGTTGGTTGCAAAGTCTTTTGGTTTGAGTGTGCCGTTTGGTTTTGTCGTATTTATTGCCATTTTTTTGTTGTTTCATAGGGCTTTACCCTATGTTATGGTATTTCGCTCCTTTGGAGCTGTTTTA